>CAXTBQ010000020.1:0-45138 GCA_964242065.1 uncultured Terriglobus sp.
ATACCTAAACGGCGAGGCCATCAACGGATCTGCGCCGCTTTCCCTGGCGGATGGCTACAACGGCTTCAACGTGGGAACAGGCTCCTTCAACCTGAACCAGCAGTTCCTCAGCGGCAAGTGGCAGAACATCGCGCTCAACGCGGTATACATCGATGGCATTCGTGCCGACAACCAGGGCGGCGATCAGATGGCAACGCTTATCATCCGCCGCAACCGGCAAACCTGGGTCAACAAGCACTTCTTCAACACCAAAGCGGACAATCCGGCAGGTGCGCTTTCAGTTGGTGCTGGTGGCGACGTGTGGGCAGCAGGCTCAGGTCACTCCCTGACCGTCTTCAAGTACAACCCTGTCAACGGTGCGTGGGTCAGCAAGATCAACGGCATGCCAAATGTGAAGAAGCTGGCCACCGATCCGCAGGGGGGTGTGTGGACGGTGGACGGATCTTCCGGCCTGTCCTCTCCCACAGGTACGCTGATCCGTTTCGACGCAAACGGCCAAAACCAAGCCAATACCGGGACCCAGGTACGTGACGTTGCCGTTGGAAAGAACGGTAGCGTGTGGATCATCGAGGCGAGCGGCCTGCTTTCTGAGTTTGTCGGTCCGTCGGACGGCAGCACCGACATCAGGTCATCTGTTCCGGCGCAATACGCAGCGCGTGTCGCGGTCGATAACCGTGGCTTTCCCTGGGTCCTCGACACGAACGGCTACATCCGGCAGTTCAATGGATCGAGCTGGCAGCAGGTGAGCAGCTCCCAGGGCAATGAAATTGCCGCCGGTGCGGATGGCTCCATCTTCATCACCGGGCGCAACACGCCCTCGGTAGGCCGCTACAACACACAGACGAACAGCTTTGATTTCCTGCAGATGGACGCGGCGCACATCACCGTGGAACCGGGCGGGCAGCCATGGGCCATCCGCGCGGGCAGCGGCACTATTTACAAGGGTTCGCTGGACCAGATGTAGCTTGCAATATTCACGCAACGAGGACAGGAAAGCGATGCGGACTTCATTTACTTTCTTCTCTCCAGGACGCCTGTACGGAACCTACAGGCACCTGTCTTCCGGTTCGCCCTTGCGCAGTTTGGCAAGGGCGGGCTTGGCCCTTCTTCTGCTGACGATGTGCCTGTTCGGTGCGGGGTCCGTTACAGCGCAGTGCCCGGCTGTTGGCAACAGCAGCACCTGCGGTTTCGTGATTACCGTTACAGACGCCGGTGTTGCCATTTCAGCCACAGGACAGCCGACCTATAACTCACCGACCGAGGGTGGTGACTTTTCCGTTGGAACACTAATCGGGGTCATTAACAACAGCAGCACACCCGTGTCTACCTTGAGTGTGAGCTCACCCCTGCAGGCTTTCTATTTCACGCAGAACGGCATCACGAACTTCGGCGTGCCGGGCAATCCTTACGATCAGACAGGGTATGGCGGTCCGAACGCTTACTTTTCCGACATAGACACACTGCGCTACAACGGCATTGTGCACTTCATCACGCCGGTTGCGGCGGGCGGTGGCACAACGTTCTTTTCACTGGCGAACAATCTTATCGCGCCAACGCCCTGCGTGAATCTGATTAACGGTGCAGTGGCTCAGCCTACTTCGACAGGAACAGATATTCACAGCAGCTTCACGGCGAAACAGGGCAACACGCTAACGCAGGCCGCCGCCGCTTGTGGCTTCACCAGCTTCAATTGGCAGCAACTCATCACCAATCTTCCTGCACCTAGCCCGTTCTACACGGCTGATTTCGAGAACCTGCTTGCGCCCGCACCCTTCAGCGATCCTCCGCCAAATGGGTACACGTATCAGGCCCCGAACTACAACGTGGTTGGTCTGCCGATCTATTACAACATTTTCAGCCCGCCAACAGATCCTAAGGATCCGCTTTCGCTTGCGGCCAACCAGACGGACACCACGCTCTCGTTTTACGACAGCCCGGCTGACCCGTGCCTGTTCGGCAGCGTGAAGAACGCCTGTGGCTACACCGCGCCGCAGGGTGCCGTTCTCAGCTTCCAGACGCACCTGGTCGGCGTGATCGGCAACGACATCAACGCCACCGTGCAGGACACCGGTATCGGTTTCACCTGGACCTCCAGCTTCAACGGGACTTCCGGCGGCACGGTTGCCCTGAACGCATACCACCCTGTGGATGCGGGCAGCGGAACCGGCGGCGTGACCATCACCAGCTACAATCCGAACTCGAATTATCGCTTCCCCAGGAGCCTGAACATAAAGGCAGTGAACGGCACTGCCGCAGGTCCGGTGCTGACAGCGAAGCCGCTGGGTGCGCCCAGGGTGGTTACAACTGCCTCAGGCCTGGCTTACAGCCGCGCGACAAAAACCTTCAGCGGAACGATCACCGTCAGGAACAACGGCACCGCACCCATCAGCGGACCATTCCAGGTGCTGCTCGTGGATCTGACCCAAGGAGCTACCCTTACCAACGCTACCGGCAGCTTTTCCGGTGCGCCTTTCCTTACCGTTCCAGTAGTTCGCAGCCTGCCTGCGGGAGACAGTTTCACTGTGCCGGTGCGGTTTACCAACCCGTCTATGACAGCGATTCGCTTCTCGCCCGCAACCTACACCGGAGGCTTCAACTAGCATGAAACGCTCCCTTTTTCTGATGCTCCTGGTGTTGTCATGGGCCTGCGGTGCCAGTGCGAGTTCGGTCACCTACAGCGCCGCAATCGATACATCCACGCTGGCCGGAACGACCGGCTCCCTCGACTTCAACTTCCAGGCCGGACCGTTTGGATCGCTCCCGGCAACCGTCCAGATCACGCGCTTTGAGAGCAATGGCATGCCATCAGGCAGTCCATCTCTGAGTGGCAACGCAAGCGGTTCGCTTCCCGGCGATCTCCTGCTAGGCAATGGCGGCGCATACAACGACTACTTCCAGGCGTTTACGTTTGGCTCCATCCTGTCGTTCGATGTCACGCTCGGCGGGCCAGCGGTAGGTTCCGCAGGCGCAGGTACGTCCGGCAGTACATTCGCATTCAGCATCTTTTCGGACGGGGACGGCACGCGCCCAGCCCTGACCAGCAACCCCGACGGCTTTGCGCTGACCGCCGACGTTCATGCAGACGGCTCGACAACCTTCCGCAGCTTCACGACACCTGTGACACCCGTCAGCGTGACCCCGGAGCCGACAAGTGCTCTGCTTGGAATCACTGGCATCGTTTTCACTCTTGTGCTCTGCTGGCGACGCTGCAGCTAGAAGTCACCTGCTTCGACAGCGTCACTTGAAGCGAATACGACACCTCTTGGACCATGCCCTTTGCAAGTCATCCTGATGTGGAATTGACGCAGGTCGCCGGTGGCACCCAGCTGCTCCTGGTTTACCTTTTCAGATCATCACGCCGCTCGAGTGCGTAGCGCAGCAGAGCGTTTGGGCCTGAGAGGTCTAGCTTGTTGCAGATCGCTGTTCGGTAATTCTCGATGGTTCGTCCACTCAGCTCTAGCGACGCGGCGATCTCGCGTGAAGTTCTACCTTCTGCAATGTTCCGAACAAGCCGCAACTCGATAGGACTCAGTCTGCCAAGCTCATCCGGCTTACATTTGGCAGCTTTCCATGTTGCCATCGCATCCACCGCAGCGGCGCTGAGATAGCTGCCACCGCCAGCCACGCGACTAACCGCTTCGACGATTTCTACAGTTGCGGAGGTCTTGATGATGTACCCACGTACACCGAGCTCCATGGCTTCCGCAATCAGGTCAGCCCCCGTGTGCAGCGTTAGGATGATGACTCCAACCTTTGACTTCTGCCTGTTGAGCTTCCGGACGACTGAGAGGCCATCACGCTTCGGCATATCAAGATCAAGAATGACGATGTCGGGTAGAAGGCTTGCCACGGCCGTCAGGACCTCATCACCGTCTGCAGCTTCGCCCACTACGGTGACGCTGGCCTGCCCAGCCAGAGACAATCGAATACCCTGTCGCATAAGTGGGTGATCGTCAGCAATCAGCACCGTGACTGTAGGTTGTTCAACTGTCTCCATGGTGTTCTCCTTCCGGCGCAACGCGAGTTACCTCGACAGCGACTAACGTTCCGGCGCTTGGCGCGGACTCGATGGCTGCTCGACCGCCTAACGCTTCCGCACGCTCCTGGATTCCGACCAGACCCAGTCCCGAGCCCTGAGCCTCCGCAGACGTTGAGGGGAATCCTCTGCCGTTGTCACGGATCGTCAGACGCAGCCAGTGCTCCGATCGAACGACTGTGACGGAAGCCTCTGTTGCCTCGGCATGGCGAAGTATGTTCCCCAATGCTTCCTGCACGATCCGGTAGAAGTTGATCTCCATATCCTTAGGGAAGAAGTCGTCTATGTTGTGTACGGAGCAACGAACGACCATGGAACTGCTCCGCTCAAAAGTCTGGATGGAGGACAGCACGGCCTTTGTGAGGCCCAGCCGGTCTAGCTGATACGGTCGTAGATCATAAGAGATAGCCTCCACTTCCTTGATAGCCACCATTGCCTGTTCCGCGATTGCATCGACATGCCCATCGGTTCCTGAGCCTTTCTCAAGGGATGACAGCATGGCGAGATTACGGATCAGCACGAGATGCTGACCGATAGAGTCGTGTAGTTCATGCGCGATCCTCTTGCGTTCGCCTTCTTGCGTTGCAATCAGCTTGTGGGTAAATGCCTGACGCACGCGAGTGCGCTCCGCAGCGATTTGGCGTCGAGCGTTGGCTAGAAAAGCGACGATTCCGAGAGCAGCAAGCAGCACGAGAAGCTTAAACCACCTCGCGCGATAGAAGGGTGTGAGCACGCGAATGTCCGCCGATGCTCCCGAGGCTGGCCAACCTTCGGCATTCCCGTCCGCAGCCTGAACCTCAAACAAATACGAGCCCGGCGGCAATTGGGTGTAGTACGCGACTCGGCGATTACCGGCACTGATCCAATCTCGATCGAAACCGTGCAGTCGATAGCGAAAAGCAACCTGTTCTGGATGGTTCGACCCCAGCGCGGTGTAGTGGAGCTGAAGATTGTTCTGCCCTGGGGCAAGCACGACGCTGGAACCAGGCATCCGGCTGGATTGATCAATAACGTGCTCCTCTATAACTGCGCGCGGGGAGCTTGTTTCCTGTGCAAAGTCTGAGGGATGCAGAGCTGCGATGCCTCCGGGCGTCGAAAACCACAACGTGTCAGGGAAGGGATTTAGGAAGCCCTGGTTCCCGGCAGGTTCCATGTTTGCCGCGGGTAGACCATCTCCCTGGTCGATAAGGGTTACCTGCAGCTTGCTCGCCGGACTTAGATTTTGGCGTTCGATGCTCCTGCGCAGGATACGAAGTAGCCCAACATCGGACCGGACCCAGAGGTCATCCTTCGCGTCCACACTGACGCTGCGGATCTGATTGGTGGGCAGCCCGTCCCTGGTCTCGAACGCACGAAATTTTCCCCAGGCAAGCCGCACAATACCATGGTCAGAGGTCGCCATCCAGACTTCACCGAAGCGGGTGGCGAGAATGGACTGTACCGCCCCGAAATGCCAGCTTGACTCGCCCGGGTAAGACCGTCGCAGGCTGTGTTCGAAGAGCACCGGCCCCTCATCCGTGCCAACCCACACTGCGTCTGATCCGGCCTTTGCAAGGCAACGCACTGTTCCACGCAAAAGCTGTTCTGGTTCGGTGGGTTTTTGTCTGCTGTAGCGGTATAGCCCTCCGTCGGTGCCGAGCCATTGATCGCCGGAAGAAGATAGCAACATGGCGCGTATCGGACTGTCGAGCTCGCGCGCCAAATACGGTTGGAGCTTGCCGTTGCTAACGATCTCGCCGCGTGGGCGGTGGCGCGAAGCAATCAGCAAGTGCCCGTCTGCATCTTCCGAGAGTGCTCGAACCGTAAGAAATGAGTCGGCAGTAGAGACATGAGGTCCCTCGAAGAACCGGTTCTGCCCACCTTTATCTTCCCCTCGGAAACCAAGCAGGTCTTGTCCGCCAGCCCAGATCGCTCCATTCCGCTGTTGGAACAGTACTGATCCAATCTCCGGAGTTCCGGAAGTGGGAATGACCTCAATGCGTTTCTGGCGGTACTCAAAAAGCTCTGTAAAACTTGCTGCCCAGATCGTTCCATCTGTTTGCTCGACGACATTCAGGAGAGAGGGCGTACGCAACTCAGGAAGAGGGTAGACCTTACCATCCTTCCAACGCGAAGGATGAACACCATGGTCATTCATCCACAAAAACCCCTCACGATCCTGGTAAGTTACGAACGCATTGGTTGGCAAACCTTTGAAGATTCTTAGCGCACCGTTCTGTACGCAAAAGTAATTGCCACGTTGCGAAGAGATGGAATACCAAACACGGCCGAGCTTGTCCTCGTAGATGGAACGCACGTCATCTTCGAATCGCGGCTTCTCGTCAGGTGGCGTCGGAAAAAGGTGCCAGGAACCATAAGCAAATCGCTGCAGGCCCGCTGGCGTTCGGCGCCAAAGGCCTATCTTGTCGAAGTCTCTTCCTCTATCGGCCTTTTGGGGAACGAGAAGGGACGGCCTTGATCCATCTTCTTCCGGATGAGCGTGCTCCAGACGACCGTTCTGCCATTTATTTACGCCATGCGCCGTATAGATCCATACAGAGCCTGCTTGATCCCCGTCCACGCGCAACACATCCAGATCTGCCAAGCCCTGTGCCTTTTGAAAGGAGGAGAAATGCCCGTGATCGTTCCGGATCACACCCTGCCCGTATGTGCCTGCCCAGATGGCTCCCGTAGCATCCTCATACAGCGTGTTCGAGACGATGTCACGGCCTAAAAGGCCCTCGGTGTTGTCAGGCGTGAAGGATGTGAAGGACACGCCGTCGAATCGCATCAGGCCATTGCCCGTGCCGAGCCACAGATAGCCGTCGTGCGTTGCAAGCAGGGCTCGAACGGACTGTTGACGGACATCTGAACTGGGCGTCCAGTCACGAACCAGAAGGTCGCTTGCCAGGCTCACGCGCGCCGCAAAACCGAACCACAGCAAAAGGAACACCGCCGCAGCCAACCGGCTTCTTCGATCCCTCGCGATAGGCACCAGCTCTCCCTCGAGCAGCGCAGACGGACGCTACAACTAGATCCCTCTTAGCTTGTCTCCGCAGAGTACAAAACCTGTTCCTTCTCGTCCAGGCGATGGCTCCGCACACAGTCCAGTCACCCCTTCATGGTCAAGCGATGGTCAAGCGATTGAGGAGGAAGCTTCTATGGGTTTGATGGGGAACTGGAATCCGTTCACACGGCGAAATACGAAAGCCTTTAGAAGGCTACTCGCGCACTCACTCTGAGGCGCCGATTGCTCCCAGAAGTACCTGTAATGGTTCCAAGGGTGGAGGATCCGACTGTGGCATTCGGATTCGCAAACTGAGGCGTGTTCGTAACGTTGAACGATTCGATCTGCAGCGTCAGTTCAGAACTCTCAAAGAGATGAAAATTTCGCTTCACGCCGCTATCAAGGTTAAACGTTCCGGGTCCGACAATCGAGTTACGTCCTGAGTTACCGAAGCGGACCCCAGTGGGTTGAGCTACCTGCGTCGTATCGAAGTATATTCGATTGCTGCCTACAAGATTGTGTGCGCCCAAGATGCGCACCTGGCTGACGAGCTTATCTGCTACTTGGGTATTCCCTGGGGCATTAAGGGACGCGCCGCTCGCACCCACAGTGAAGGGCGTTCCACTGTACCAGCTCAGAATGTTCTGCAGTTGCCAACCACCCAGCAGCCTTCCCGCGATTCCGTTTTTGAGGTAGGAGCCGCTCCGTCCGAATGGCGAAGCTGCGATCGACCACCACTGAAAATTGTTCGTCCGATTAAAGCCCGCGCGCGCGTAGTTCATGTCCCAATAAGTCGGGTAGGCAAACGTAAGCGTACCTGTTCCATTGTCGAAAAAGTTCATCGCTCTGGAATAGGTGTAGATGATGCCGGTCGAGACGTGCTTGGCGCTTCGACGTGAGAGCTGAGCCTGTAGTCCGTTATAGTTCGATCCTCGGAATGGAATCTGGAGGAAAATGTCGGATGTACTGGTATTTGCACCATACGTCGTGTTCAGGGCACGTCCTGCAGTCGCTCCACCGATTGGCGCAGCATTAATGTTGACCTCAGACAATTGCCGGATTGACTTGGCACCCACGTAGGCCACATCTGCAACAAAGGATGCGACAAGTTGCCGCTGCACGGCCAAGTTGAAGCTTTCGATGTAGCCTCGGCGCTCTTTGTTTGGGAAAAGATAGGTGGAGATGTTTGCAGGCAATGGAACGCGACCGCTGCTGATGTCGGGGGTTGGAACGGCAGGTAGGCCGTTGGTGAAATTTGTCGCGATGGTGTATGAATTCGGAGCGTTGAGTGTCAGATTCACCTGCGCCGGATAGGTATTTCGGGCATCGATGAAGTTTTGCGGATCCACCGTTATCCCGAAGCCGCTGCGGACGACCGTTCTATCATCCACGCGGTAGTCGATGCCGAGCCGCGGCACGATCATGCCTTTGCCATTGTCGATGCCGGCAAATTGCGACGTACTTCCTTTGCCGCCGATCAGCACTGTGCCGACCGTGTGTGTTCCTGTTGCGTCCGTAATGGTGCTTCGAACGGAGGGGTCGTACTGGTAGATACCGGCATGATCGTGCACGGGTAGCGTGTAGTACTCGTATCGGGCGCCAAAGGTAATCGTCAGGTTCTTGGTCGCTTCCCACGTGTCCTGCCCGTAGAAGCCGAAGGACGACCAGCGCACCGCGATCGGGTTTGTGGTCTGGATACCCTTTGATGCGCTGTTCGCATCGCCCAGCAGGAAGTCAGCGAAGGAGTTGAAGTTGTTCGGGTTCGTACCGCTCAGCACCGTGGCTCCGCCCGTGAAGTTGAACTGACCTCGGGGATTACCCATCTGCGGCTGAAAGTGATTGATGGCGGTATGGATGTATTCCCCGCCAAAACGGAGATTGTGTCGGCCACGAAGGTAGCTTAGGTTCACATTCCCTGTGTACTGTGCGTCGCGGAACGAGAACGGGTTTGCGCCGTTGGTGTTACCCAGGCCTGTGTAGTTGCTGATGTTCATGAAGGGAATACCGCCATACAGCGCCGCTCCGTTGAAGTTAGTTCCCGGAATGCCTAAAGTTTGCGTGCCGTAGTCGCCCAAGGCCAGATCATCAGCTGCGGCTCCCACGTGAAACCGCGTATAGCCGGCGTTGGCGTCCAGCAGCACGTGGGGTGTGAACGTGTGCGTGCCGTTCAAGCCGATCATCTGAATGAGGCCGGTCGCTCTACCAGGCTGGCCGCCATCCAGCGTGGGTCCACCTGGGTTGGGTCCAAAAATTTGTGGATCGCTGATCGTGTCGCGGCTGACGCTGTAGTGGCCGTAAACCTGCGTGGCTTCTGAGAGGTTGTAATTGAGCTTGGCATCGACCTCGTCGCGCGAAAACAGATTAGAGGCAGAAGCGAAGTAGTTATTGACCTGCGCTCCCGCAGCACCATAGTTAGGCAGAGGGAGTTTGGCCAAAAGCAGGCCGGCCGCCTTGCTCACAGGCACCTGGTTGCCCGCGAAGGCAGTCTTGCCTGTACCACTTGCAGTACCGGTGCTCGGATCGTAGATGGTGGTTCCTGTACCCGAGAAGTTGCCGGTCCGGAGCTGGGCAACAGGAACGGAAGCAAAGCCGCTGATCGCTTGCGAAATGTGGGTACTCTCCCAGTCGGTGAAGAAGAACAGCTTGTTCTTTAGGACCGGTCCACCTACGGAGCCACCGTACTGATTAAAGACGTACTTCGGCAGGCGGGGCAGCGCCGCGGGTGTTTGAAAAAAACCACGTGCATTGAACTGAGTGATGGTGTTGTACTCAAAGACACCACCGTGAAAGGCGTTTGTGCCAGTCTTAAGAATGACGTTGACGGCCGCACCGCCCGCGATACCCTGCTCCGCGTTGAAGGCGCTGGTCACCACATTCACGTTCTGAATGGCATCTTCTGGTGGCACATAGGCAACATTGATTGGCAGGTACGGATGTTGATCAAGCACACCATCGATACGTGTCGAGTTTGCGCCCGCGCTGACGCCGTTCACATTGACCGCTTGCGAACGGCCTGGATTCGCTGCCTGCGAATTCTGTTCAGCGGGCGGCGTGGAGCCGGGCACCAATTTGTACAGACTCTGAAAATTCCGCCCGGTCGTACTCGTGGTAGGCAACTCGCTGAGCTGCTCTGCGGAGATGTTGTAATTTGTTTCGGCACGGTCCGTCTGCAAGACCGGTGGGGCATTCGTGACGGTGACTTCTTGTGTTGCAGTGGCGTTGCGCATGACGGCATTCACACGAGCGGTGGCGTTCGCCAGAATGGGCGTCGCATTTTGTTGAAAATTGGCGAAGCCCTCTGCGGATACTGTGACCGTGTAGGTCCCTGGTTGCAGATCGTTGAAATTGAAGATGCCTTCTCCGTTGGTCTTTGCGTCGCGGGTGAATCCGGTCTCCGGACTTCTTACATTCACCGAGGCGTTCGGTAGAAGAGCACCCCCGCTATCGGTGACTACGCCGGTCAGCGTGCCCTGCACAACCTGGGCGTAAGTGGACGGCGCACCTAGAAGGATAGCGGTTGCGCCTAACGCCGGCAGAAGAAAGGAGATGCCACCCAGACACCCACGGACGCGCAGAAGAGACAGCTTCACAAGCTGTACCGTCGTGCCGGTTGATCTGCCTGCAAAGATCGAGGTCTGCGGTCTCGTTGCGGTGCCAACGTTCCTGGTTGTCCCATCCTGCATGTCACCTCCGTGAGTGCTTACACTTTTGTATGCTGCGGCGCGAATTGATGCTTACTCGATCGCAAAGCAATGCATGGGCTGCTGGCCACCGATCTTTTTTCTGAGCCGCACCTGTATATAAGCCGACGTTTCCGTTTGTCAACGATAGCCGGGCGCTCGAAACGGAGCCGCACTTCTTCATGGCAAGCCGGATCACTAAACTAACCGGTAATCAGAATCGATAGAGCGCGCACTCTGCAGGTTTGATAAAGATGCCGTGGTGAGAGTCTTGCCGCGTCCACTCGTGTTGGAGAGGACGTTGCGAGGCATTTCACGAGAACTGCTTTCCGGCTTTCGACTCCGCACGATTTATTGCACAGGGATGGTGACCACGGTGACGCTGCCCGCAGGGAAAACGTGGCGCAGCTTACCGCTCACTAGTTCTGTGTTCCGCGATGGATGCACCGCCGTGGGTCGCTCTTCGGTATTCGCTACATGGAGGTTCTCCGCGTGAAGTACGTCAAAGACGGCTTCCTTGCCGAGGGTGCCGACAGCAGAAAGATCGAAGTCCGCCGTGAGCTCGCGCGTGAGGTGCCGGTTCACAACAAACAGAATCAGTTTCCTACCATCCTGCGGAGTTGCAGCGACAACGTCCAGATAGGGAACGTCGTTAATCGTTGGTAAGCGACGGGGGCCATTGCGAATCGAATAAGAAGGCGAGTTTGACGAGACGTTTAGAAGCTGTCTCGGCTCCGCGTTGGCATATTCCCGCAGCACCCAGTAGGCGGGCGTGCCGAAGACAACGCCTTTCTTCTTCCAAATTCCGCCAAACTCCATAATCCCGGTCATGTCCGAGATCGGAACGATGTCGCTCTTACGCATCAGGCTGTTTAGAAAGCCTGCTGAGAACACCGCACCCGCCATGTTGTCATAGTTCGGAGACCCGCTGTCGCCAGAGATGAGCAGCCACTCGGTGAAAGCGGACCTAACCCGGTCACGATGCGGTGTGCTCTGGATTTGATCGTGAATCGCGGTGAGCTGCTTTTCTAAACCAACCGGAAGCGCAAGCAGCGCGGCGGGAAGGAAGTCTGGCGGCGCGTTGCGCAGAAGGATCTGGTCGCGAACGACAAAATGGGTTGACAGGAAATCGAACGAGCCAACTGGATTCGCTAGCTGGGCAGCGTTCCACTCCTGGAAGTTGTCTTCGTCCTGTCCAGTGGCGATCAATCTCGCATGTGGGTCAACCTTGTGAACGGCCTGCGCAGTGGCGAGCGTCTTTGCGGCAACGCGCTCTAAGGATGGGTACCCCTCCTGGAAGGTTCCCCAAAGCTCATTGCCAAGCTCCCACAACAAGCCTCCGCGGTGTGCGCCGGCTTCGTTTGGCCAATGCTGGTTCACGTAGCGCACCCATTCGGCCGCCTCCTCTGGCGAACCCGTGCCAAGGTTCAAGGCGATCTGCGGCTGTGCATGGATCAGTTGGCAGAAGCGGAGAAACTCAGCTGTGCCGAAGGTGTTGTATTCCGGGATGCCCCAGGAGAGATTGATTTTGGACACACGCTTGTCCATCGGGCCAATGCCGTCCTGCCAGTTGTATGCCGAGGTGAAATTTCCACCAAATCGGACCAGTGGCGAGTGGAGGTCCCGAGCCATGGCGACTTCTTCCGGATCGAAGCCATCCAGATTGTCCTGCGGTAACAGGGAGGCCTGATCCACCAGCACGCGCGCATCATTGTCGGTGGCAATCACAAACTCCGCAGGTTCCAACGGCAGCACGGCACCCGGCCCGAGGGTCAGCACAGCACTGTACCTTGCCCAGTCGGCACCCTTCGCTACGATCTTGGCCTGAGCCAACACCCGATCCGCCCGGTCCCGTCCGCGAAGAGAGAGAGTTACCTCTGGCGGCCCCGAAACGTGCTTGAGATAAACACTTGCCAAGTAGGTAAGTTCTCGCCTAACGGGCAGGTAGACCTGCTGTCGAACGCCGATCTCCTTCCCGGGCAGGCTCATGATGAGAAGGGAAGCATTAGAGTTAGCGGCGTCGCCGACGACAGGAAGGTAGCGTGCGCCCTGATCCGTGAGTGGCTCCCATGGCAGCGGCAAGCCTAAACTGGAGCTATGCCGTAAATTCGGCCGTTCTCTCACCAGGCTTTCGACATTCGGCACGGACCAAAGGCCCTCTTCAAAGGACGGATTCTCGAGCAGATCCGCCCAGAGACCGCCATATGTCGCCTTGCCGATCGGCTCAAGAAAGCTGCCAAACACGGAACCTGGTATCTCAAAAGGAACGCTGGGCCGGGTCACCCGAACGGCGATGGGTTGGTCCGTCCGTCCTGTTTCCGTGAGTTGAGCAAGAACAGAACCACCTAAACAAAGGGACCAGGCTGCTACTATCCGCAACGTACGTCTGAACAGTTTGTGCACACTATCTCCTCATTCGTCACGGCGACTAGGCCAACACGAATCGCTTCCGACACCAAGTGGGCTTCGAGGCCAGCATACGGGAAGGCCGCGCTCCGCCGCCACGCGCATAACTGCGTTTCGTGTCTGCGCGGGTTGCAAATGCTTCGCACTCCTTGCTACCAAGTCCATGCCTCCGGTCATTGCAACTTGGCAGATGGGTGACACTTCTACTTGGCAGCTATCTTGCAGCGATACAGTTGGGATCCTTATCAGACATCGGGTTTGCCTGTTTACTCGCAAGAACATACGCTCGGTTCTGGTCGCCTTTTCCGATCGAACATGCGTTCTTTAGTTTGCTCTCATAACCCGCCGCAGAGTCACTTTCTTTACAAAGGCGGAGCTTGCTTGTCGCTTCTGAAGCGCGCCTAGCTTGACCCAAAGCGTTGCCGCATTTCGTCCACGAAGCAGCTGCTCACCGAGCCCGGCACGTCCACCTATTGGAAGTAGCCCGGTTGCTCGTGTGCGTTGCCGGCACGGTGGTCCAGAAGGCCGTTGTCCCGCCAGTAGCGCCCCGGCACTGGCTAGTTGCCGGGAATGTTCCAGTTGGACACCGCCCGCCCGAACGGGTCAAAGTTCTACTCGAACTCCGACCAAACGCCGCCAGCGCACCAGGCCGTCTAGAGCGTCGCAGTCGTACCGCGCTGTCGCCGCGTTGTCCACATTCACCACCTTGCTTTCCAAACTGAACACACATCTCGAAAAGCCGAGATGTGGGGCACCCACTTCCTTTTACGAAGACAGATGTGGGCCACCCGCCCACCCACTTTCTTCCGAAAACAGATGTGGGCCACCCGCTTGCTGGTTCCGCTCCGAATCGAGCGTCATGGCTTGATGGCCGTCCAGCTCACACGCATACAGCGTCCGGTAAGTTGCCTTCCTGCACCTGCACCCTGCGGTGCATTGCGTCATACACACAGCGCGCCGTGCCGCCCCCATCCACCTGCGTAACGTTGCCCTCCGCGTCGTACGTGTAGTTATGCAAGAATTCTTTCTGCTGAACTTAGTAGCGTTTTAACCGGTCCCATACTGTAAGTTTGTGTACAAATATGACGACCTCACCCGGTGCTGCAAGAAATCGATCTATTGTTTGCCGGGAGCCTTTACGCGATGGCGTAAAAGAATCATCTCTTGCTATGGTCATACCTTTTTTAATTACTTCAGCCACTGAGAGTAGAGTCTCCTTAGCGCAGCCAGCTAGTTGACCATTGTCGTAATAGATCCAGACGACTTCTGGTTGAGGCTCGCTGAACGAGAAGTGCGCAATGCCGTTTTGATCGGTCACCCCACGAATGCGCTTCGTTGAGGCCGCTGAAGGTTTGCCTTCGGAAAACACAATAGGTTGGTTAACAGCAGGTTTGCCACTGGCTAAGTAGATCAAACGCACAGCTATGACATTCGAGGCGTGACTGATCGGGTCTCCTAAAAAGAAGAGTAGAAGACAAGCAAAATGTCTCAATACCATTAGTGACATCCTCCAACAGGAGAACATGTTTGGAAGGAACCAGTACCGGCGCTTGCCCTTGTGTTTATGAATAAAGAGAGTATTGATTCTCCCCAATGCAGCGGATTTGCAGGGCCAAAATTGTCAATGTGAGCTTCAATAGAATTGAGGTCAGCTATGACATGTGGAACATTAGCGGACGCCAACCCTAGACCGCTAGACAGGTAGAAGGAATCGACGCCCTTACCGCCATGAAAAATCGCATTAGTGACGCCGGGATCCTGCAAATAGGGGGGATTAAGTTCGGTGATGTCAAAACCATCGCCCGGTATCTGCACGTTGTAGGTGAATCCCACATACCTTACGACCACTGCTTGATCAGACACGCAGCCCTCCACTGAGTGACCGCAAGCGACCATATAAGCTGCTGAGATCTCTGCTTGTTTCTGAGCAGCAATCGCAGCTGCTCGCGCCGAGTCGATAGAAGCTTGCGCCGCCTTCTCTTCGGCGGTACCCCATTGTCTGTAGTAATCTGCTTCGTAATTAGGGTTGGGAGTGTAGAACTCATTCCAACTGGCTCCCCACGCGTAACCGCCTCCACCTCCGCCCCCGTCGCAGAAATCGTCCGGGTTACAGAAAAATGTGGCCAATCCGGTGCGATCTGTAGCTCCTAACGGATTGTTGAATATATAGGCATAGCGGTTCAAGCTTTGTGGGTCGATGAATTTGTAGCTGCCGTCATAGGGATCCGGGCTCATCCAGCGGCCCTGGGTTGAGCTGTACTGGCGGTAGAGGAAATGTTCGGTGTTGGATTCCGCGTCGTAGTCTTGGCCGGTGTACTGGTTCGTATCTTTGGCGGCATCGCCAACGACGTTCATCGCTGTAAAGCCATCCCCAAACGCGTTCGAATGCAGGCCTGCGACGTTGTTGCCCAGGTAGTCGGTACGCAGCCGCTCCGTTCCCAGTCAGTTCGGGTGATCGAAGAACGTTTGCGCGTTGCTGTCTCGCCAGGCAATCTGTGTGCCGTTCCAGAAAATACGTCCGTTGGTGCTGGAGTTGTTGACCGGGTTCCATGTAGAAACGCACTGTCCAACCGCGTTGTAGCTGTACTCCTCCGTGACGCCATTAGCCGTAGCCTGCACACGCTGATCCAACGCATTGTAAACATAGGACGCGTTGGTTGTGCTACTCGCCGCTGTGAGCACCTTGCCTTCTGCATCGTAGGTGTAGCTGTACACCCCCGCCCCATTGAGCAGATTGCCCGCTTTGTCATAGCTGAAGCCGGAACCGGTGATCTGATTGCTTGCCGTGTCAAAAACGTAGTTCGGACCGGGTAGTTGCGCAGTCCGGTTGCCCCAGCGGTCATACGTGTAAGTGGAGCTGCCGGGCGGGGTTGTTCCTCCCGCGGAGTATCCGGTGAAGGTGACGGAAGTCAGCCGGTTGAAGCCGTCGTACCCATGGTTTTCGCACTGATTGAGGACGGTGTCACATGCACTTTGACTTTGGGAGCCCTTGAAGCTTGTAGCTGCTCCAAACCGCCGCGCTCCACCACAGTCGATCGCCGTGCTGCTGCTGTCGCAAACCCGGTGCCCGGTGGGACATACTCCACTTGGATGTGATCAGCACACCGTCACCCGATCTCGCGCTATCCGCGGTGAGGCCGTGCGCTTCTGGAAGTACAAGCCATACCTGCTGAACGGCAAACCACAGCAGGTGGACACGACCACACGAGTGAATTACTCGTTCACTCACTAATTAACGAATGCATTAGAAGAAGCGGCCCAACGTAAAGACCAGCTTGCGATGATCGTGGTCACCGAAAGCCGGGCCAAGGGTGATCGCGCCAAGCGGAGTTTCGGCGGCGAGGCCGAAGAACGCATCCTGCCGGTTGATCGGTCCTGCCTGTGTCTCGATGTGGCCGTACTCGTAGGTGCCCACCACGTAGATGCTCTGGCCTAGCGGCGTGGGCAGGTTGGCAATGCGGCGGAAATAGGCGGGCCGCACAAAGCCGTAATCGGTGCCGCGGTACTCCTCGAATGAGGAGGCAGTTAGCCGTAGCGGTCCTCCCAGCGTGAAGCGGAACGGGTCTGCAACGTTGCGCTGGAAATATGTTCCACCCTCACCGCTGAAGGAGAGCGTGTTGCCGTGCCCGATGTCGCGGAAGTAGGTCGCTGCTGCCTCGAAGCGCGGCGCGTCTTCACTACGCACGGCGGAGAACTGGTAGCCTGCGGATACGTCAGCGCGTAGGCCGCGGCGCGGCACCATGGCGCGGTCCTGCCCGTTGTAGCGGTATTGCACGCGGGCAAGCTGAGCCCCGCCGTCAAAGTCGGGCTGGCTGTCGGATCCGGTCACGGTGTGCCACTGCTGATAGGTGCGCTGCCATCCCACGCGCCACTCGGAATAGTGCGTCTGCGAGTAGCCCACGTCCAGGCCGCCGCCTGCGGTAAGGAACAGCCGCTCTGCCCGCTTTACCTGGTCGCTGTAGATGTAGACCGGCGCACGGTAGAACTGCAGGCGTGGCGCGGCGAACCACTTGCTGCTGTTGGAGAAGCGGCGATAGTACTCCGGCTGAAACTCCGTCAGAAAGCCGAAGCGGAAGCGTGCACGCAGCTCAGAGCCATAGCCGCCAAAGTCCTGCTGCGTGATCAGGCCGTCAACGGTGGCGCGTGCGGTGCCGCCGGTTTGCGCGATGACACTGCCGCCCAGCAGCATGTACGGCGGGCCGCCCGGCCGGTCACGCACTATCACGTTCAGGTCCACATCGCCGGGCTGGGCGGCGGTACCGGCTGGCAGGTTGGCCACGGCATCGTGAAAGTCGCCCCGGCTGGCTGGCGCAATCGTCTCCAGCTTGGGAATGCGGCTGGCCAGCCGGTCTTCCTTCGAGCCCGTGGGCACGGTGTTGTTGGCCAGTTGTGAGGCGTCATTCATGCCCGGCTCCGGCTGTGTTTCTGGTCCGCCTGCCTGTGCCGCAGTTTCATCCCCCGGACCGCGCTTCTCCTTGGGATGGAGCAACTCCCGCCCGGCCACGTTGCGGCCTTCGTTCGCCGGTCCGGTGACACGCAGGTCAAGCTTCTCACCAGGCGGGGAGAGGAAGTAGTACGTGTCGAAGCGGCCATCGCTGCGGATTTCGTCGAGCCTGGTATCCACGATGTCTGCGTTCACCTTCTTGCCGGGCAGATCAATGATGGTGTCGCGTACACCGATGGCATTGGCGGCGTTGGGCGCGCTCACGGTTACCCGGGCGAACTTGCGTTGCGGCTGCGGCTCGCGGCCCCGGCGACGCGCCTGGTACTCGGCCCACTCGGCATCGCTGACGCGGTACTTGAGCAGTTGCGGCGCGGCCCTCTGTGCCGCCTTATAGCCGACCGCTGCGAGCTGCTCAGACGAAGCGTAATCCGCTGCGCCTACGCCAGCGGGTGCCGCGGGTTCAATGACCACATCGGCCAGAGCGCGGGAGCGAACCTCGTTGCTCCAAGCCGCCACGGAGAAGCTGCGCTGCAGCACGCCGGGCACGGAGTTCGTATCGCCCAGGTCGGGCGCCGTGAGCGGAAGCGAGACGGCAAGCACCACGTCGGCGTGCAACTCGCGCTTGACCAGGTCGGTGGGCAAGTTCTCTGTCAGTGCACCGTCCACGTACACGTGTCCGCCATCTTCCAGCGGAGGAAACACGCCGGGTATGGAGATGGAGGCGCGCACCGCTTCTGCCAGCGGGCCCTGGGTGAACACGGCTTCGCGCCCGACGAGAATGTCCGTGGCCACGCAGCGGTAGGGCAGCGGCAGATCGTCGAACTGGAAGGCAGCGCCGTAGGGCAAGAATTGCGCATTCAGAAACTGGTTGAGGCCGTAATCGAGCAAAACACCGTTACGCAGCGACACCCCGTGGCGCAGCCCTACATTGAAGCCGCCGGGCAGAAAACGTGCATCTTCACGGCGGCGAAAGTTTTGTTTGCTGAAATCGGCAGACACACGGAACACCTGCGCGAAGACCTTGTCTGTGGTGAGCGACGCCATCTGTGCGGGCGTATGCCCGGTGGCATACAGCGCCCCCAGCAACGCACCCATACTGGTGCCTGCAACCACATCCACGGGAACGTGGTTTTCTTCCATCCAGCGCAACACCCCGATCTCACTGAGCGCCAGCGCTCCGCCGCCTCCAAGAGCCAGGCCGATCCGCTTGCGCTGGCTGGGGGCGGAAGGCAGCTGCGGAGCAGTGCCATTGGTAGGCGCAGACGGTTGAGATCCCTGGGGCTTGCTCTGCGACGGCGCATTCGTGTCGAGCCCACGCGTGGGCCGCTTCTGCACTTCCGGCACGACCCCGCCCGGCGGTTGCGCGGAGGTGACTACAGGCAACGTGGCAATCCACAGCAGCAAAGCGCATCGGAGGCTGCGCCACAACAAACAGGTCTTCATCTATCAGTTTCGATGCATGGGCTTTGCACTGTGCTGCAGTATGAGCTTGCCTACTCGATCGGCGGTATCGTCTGCTGGTATGTCGCCGGGCATCACCGATCGGAATGAACGCGTGATCGATTCTGAAGCAGAAGCGCTGCGCTCGAACAGCAGGTCAATCCGCTCCGGTTGGGATGACAGGGCAGGAGGATCGCCAGGTTTTTCGGTGTGGGGCATGCTTCGGCACTGCGGTCAAGCCTTCAAGCAGGGAAACTTCTGCGATACTGCTCGAAATGCAGAGACCCAGGCCCATGCTCGCGTTCATGGAACACATGCTGCGGCTTTTGGAACGGCCTCTGCGAACCGAAACTGCAGCGCAGCATCTGGGTCGAACGGGCGAGCGTGCCGCCTACCTTTATCTGCGCCGTGCCGGGTATATCGTGGTGGCGCGTCGCTGGCGGCACGTAAGCTTACCCGGTGAAGTGGACGTGATTGCCTGGGAAGGCGACACCCTTGTTTTTGTCGAGGTAAAGTCGCGCGGCAGCAGGACCGCCTTTGCGGCGGAATTTCGTGTGGATGGGGCCAAGGCGGAAACGCTGGGACGCATGGCTGAGGCGTACCTCCGGCAACTGCCGTGGCGCGGCGAGCCGTCGCCTGATTTGCAGGTGCGTTTCGATGTGGTGTCGGTGTACTTGGAGCCGGGGGGCCGCCCGGACATCCGCCTGCTTCGCGACGCAATTCGCGGCTGACCGTTCTGCCCAGTGGCGGTGTCTAATACAGCAGAAGAGAGGTTCTGATTCATGACACTGTTGAACGCCCCTGCTTACAACGAGCGCCGCGAGCGGCTTCTGCAAACGCTGCTCATCGCAGGCGGTGCGCTCTTTGGCATCCTGCTGGTTGCAACATTTGCGGGCTTTCTCACGGGGCACGGTTGGCTGTTTTCAAACCTGTATACGGAGCACAGGATCAATCGCTTCCTTACGGATCTTGAGCAGAAGAACTTTACCGATGCATATGGTATTTACGTGAACGACGCCGATTGGCAGCAGCACCCCAGCAAGTTCAGCGGTTATTCGCTGCAGCGGTTTACGGAGGACTGGACCACCTATAGCCCGGTAGGCCCAATCCACAGTCACCACGTGGACAAATCCGTGTCCGACGGATCAGGTCCGTTCGGCACCACGCTGATCGTCGCTGCCACCATCAACGGACAGAAAGACAAGCGGCTGTTCCTTGCCGTGCAGCGGTCTGACGGGACGCTGACGTACCCATCACCGCACGTTTTCGAGTACTAGGTCTATAGCTTCGGCGGACCCGGCTTCTTCGCTGCTGTTTTCTTCGCGGCAGCCTTTTTGCCAGTTGGAGTGATGTCTGGAACAGAAGCGGTGTCAATGACCAAGTGCCCATCGACTGGCGGGGATTGCAGCGCGGACGCTGGCTGCACCGTGACGGGCGATGCTAACAGATTTTCCCCAGGAGCTTTCGCTAGCGACCTTTTTGAGGCAGATTTTGCTACTGCCTTCTTCGCTGTCACTTCCTTTGCTGGGACTGTTTTCTTCGCAGCGGCCTTGGTAGGCGGCACTCTGTTCTTAGCTGCTGCCGGAACGCCGGATGGCTCAGACGCCGCTGCTGCCCGCAGTGGCTTGTCCGAAGAGGTGAGCGCCGCGACCATCACATCAAACTTGTAGTCCGCAGCCTCTGCAGCCTGTAGAACTGGTTCGCGGAACGGAGCGGGAGTGCAGCCCGGTTGTGTGCTGGCGGTAAGCTCCAGCCATTGCAGTAACTGCTGCAAGGCTTCGCGGTTTACATACCGCGTGCCCTCGTGCTCA
Organism: uncultured Terriglobus sp.; assembly: GCA_964242065.1. GTDB lineage: Bacteria > Acidobacteriota > Terriglobia > Terriglobales > Acidobacteriaceae > Terriglobus. The sequence goes on from CAXTBQ010000020.1 coordinate 20,804, forward strand.
TTGACACTGGCTAGCCACTGCACATCGGCTTCAGCCCAGAACGTGCTGCTATGGATGTCTGTCGTGCTCAGCGCGAGCCGCACGCGTGCAGCGGAGCGCCAGGCATCTTCGCCTTGCAAGCCGATTTCCGAGAAGATCTCTGCCAGCGAGGGCCGCAGTTGCAGTGCATCCACCACGTTGCCTTCGCCCGGCAGGGCACGCAGCGTGGCTACTGCCAACAGAGGCGACCATAATGCCTCGTTATGGGTAAACGGCGGCAGCGTGCGTGCGGTCCGCGCAGCGGACACGGAGCTGAGGGCTTTCTCTGCCAGCTTGATTGCGGCAGCAGTATAGATTTCGGCGGAACCGCCTTCGCTGCCCAGATCAGCCCAGCGATGGAACACACCGGTGGTGCGGCCGCCCCACGTGCGTGCTGCATCAGTTCTCGCCATGCTCTCCTCACCAGCCGGTGAGAGAGCTCGCACAGCGTCCCATGCGATGGCGTCCCGCAGCGCGGCGGTAAACGGGCGCAGACGCAGACGCAATACTGCCTCGTCCAGGCTGTGCACGCCCGCGCCAGCCAAGCCGTCGCAGAGTTGGTCCCACGGCTGTTCGGCGCTGGCACGAAGTTCGCGCCAGTGCAGCAGGACCACATACTGGTAGCCGCGCAGGTCCATGGAGAAGCCGCGATCGCGCAGGTCCGTGGTGCGACGCAGGTACTCCAGGCCGGTCACGGTATCGCGCCAAGCCATAAAGAACCGGTCATCCATGGGCAGCGCCAGAGCTTGCGTCAGCGAACGCTGCCACAGGTCGCCGGTCCACTTGTTCATGGACGCGGCCGATACGTGGACCGTGCCGCGTGTGCTGCTGTAGGCGTTGTTGTACAGGATGAGCGCACGCTGGTCACCCATGCGGTTGCTGTATGCGAAGACGTTTTCGTCCACGGAGCCGTGATCATTCCAGAAATCGAAGAAGACGAAGTTTTCGCTCTCAGCGAAAAGTGCACGGTTCGCTAGCAGCGGAGCGATCTCTTTCTGGTGGCGGCGCACAAGGTCGTCGTTCGGCCATTCGTCCATCTTGGCCTGCTTGTACTCCATACCGTACTTTTCGGTGTAGCCCTCGATCTGTCCATGGCCGAACATGGGCAGCCCGGGAATGGTCGCCATCATGGTAGCTACACCGAAGTATTTGTCGCCCGTGCCGAACTGATCGATCGCCGTCTTCTCGTCTGGGTTGGACATGAAATTGACGTAGCGCTTCATGATGTCCGGATCAAATTCGACCGTCTTCTTCAGGTAGGAGCGGTATTTGGCATTCTCCTCGTCGCGCAGCATGACCATAAACGCTGAGTTGTACACACGGTGCATGCCGAGCGTGCGAACAAAGTAGCCTTCCAAAAGCCAAAAAGCCTCCGCCAGCAACAGTGTTCCCGGTACCTCCTGTTGCACTCGGTCGACTACTTCACGCCAGAACTCCGCCGGCATGATGCGATCAAACTCCTCCTGCGTCATGGCGTCTTCTGCACGCGACGGAATGGAGCCGCCCACGCCCGGGAGCGGAAACCACAGACGCTGCACGTGCCGCTTGGCCAGCACCATGGCCGCGTCGAAGCGGATGATCGGGAACTTGCGCGCAACATCCAGGATCACCTGGATGACATGCTCGCGGACCGCTGCCTGCGAGTAGTCCAGCTGTGCCGTATCGTTCCACGCGAACGTGGTGCCGTCGTTGCCGTGATACAGAAATTCCGTACGGTTGCCGCCCTCGCGGTAGCGCATGCGGTAGACCACCGCTGCGTCCGTCTGGTCGTAGTAGTGATCTTCGATTTTGATCTCAACGCGGGGATCGGTGGAAAGGTCCGGCCCTTCGAAGCTGTAGACCGGGTAGGGGCTCTCGCTGCGCCGCAGGAACCACTCCGGGTGTTCGATCACCCAGTTGGAATCGAGCCCCATGTGATTCGGCACCATGTCGCTGGCTAGGCGCAACCCTACAGAACCGGCAGCGTCACGCAGTTTCATGTAAGCCTCATCGCCACCCAGGTCTTCCGCAATGTGGTAGTCCATCAGCGAGTAGGCAGACGCCACGGCGTCATGATCGCCACGCAAACGCTTGATAGTCTGCGATGCCCTGGACCGCTCCCACAGGCCGATAAGCCAGAGGCCTGTCATGCCGCGGTCCCGCAGCAACTGCAATTCCTCCCGCGGAATTTGATCCAGGCGATGAATGTGCCTGCGGTATTTCTTCGATAACTGCTCCAACCAGACGTAGGTGCTCTTCGCCATCAGCACGACGGTGGGCATCCAGGCGTCATCGCGAGAGAAGGCCTCGTACTCGTTCAGCGGAGCCTGGTAGTCGTGGGCATACTGACCGTCGATCAGTGCTCCCGAACGGGTGCGGAAGCGCTTGCGCCGGGTCACCTGGCCGTCCGCTCCGATCACGTCTTCCCAGTACTCCTCGTAACCCACGTACTCGTCGCCGCTGAAGCCCTGCTGGCCGCCAAACTCCAGCGCGCCATGCTGCTTTACGCTTCGGCCCGCGGGGTTGAACTGCAGCCAGATAGCGATTTCCTCTTCACGTAGCGTGTCGATCGCCAGCAGCGTGCGGGACATCGCGGGGCCGAGGACCGCTTGCCAGTGCTCGCGAATGTAGTCCAACTGGCCGCTGATAGAACCCGGCGACGCCTGAAAAGGTGCGCGCAGTGCCTTCAGCAGGGTGCCGCTTTCCGCACTCAATGGCGGACGGGTATCGAAGTAGATGTCCGCATCGCTTTGTAACGTCGTGTAGGAGCGAAACTCCGTCCGGAGCGCTTCGTCATCGAACAACATGCGAAACGGCTTGTATGCGGGATTTTGGTTGCTGAGCTGCAGCAGCAGTAGTTCTTCCAGCGCGGCTTCCCGGTGCGAAACGCCTTCTGTGCTGCCGCGGAGCCACTCTGCCGCAGTGACCTCCCCCGTGTAGATGGAGACGTTCGGAAACCGCTCGGTGAAGGCGAGCAGGATGCTGTTCAACTGTTCCGCGCCCAATCGTTCGCCGAACCAGAGCAAAGCGTCCCGCAGCACGTTTGGGTCCTGCACACTGCGGTAGTGCTCGATCACGGCATGGCTGAGCTCGTCAATAAGGCCCATAGCAAACAGCTGCCCTGCGTGGACCACCGCCTTTGGGTCCTGCCCCGCTGTCGGTCCACCCAGTGCAATGCGCGCATCGTTCATCTGCTGGGCCAGGCGGCGGCTCGCCGCCACGTTGCCGAAAATCACATTGCCCGTGAACGAAAACAGTAGGTCCCTGAGTTCGAACCGGTCGCGGAACGCACGCGCAATGTGAAACTCCATGGGTATTCCGTCCTCCTCCGCCGTCTTGCATGGCAGGTTACCGCTTTGGATGCAGTGATCGTTCTTCTGATGGTAACAAGTGGTTCCTGGAACAAGGCGTCACGGAAGCCGCGGGGATCCGAAGACGATCGCGGACCTTTACCGGGGGCGGTTACACGCACTTGCGCGCGTCACCGGTAGATGGCCTATGCCGGTGCTTACCTAGGAGGTAAGCACTGCCTGGGAGGCATGCTGATTCCGCGCCAAAAGGCTGCAGCAGGCTGTGAGCACCTGCTCCACAGAGGTCCGCTCCATGCAGTCCGTCGGCTTGCCATCGAAGTCGAAGCCGAGATGGAGGTATCCGCAGCCGTCACCCGGCGCTTCCACACCGATAGTGCGGGGTCCGATCGGACCCCAGCGGCGATTGCCGTTAGGTCCGTTAATTGAGACCGTCGGAGCTCCCGCGATGGCGGCCAGATGCATGACTCCCGTGTTCACGCTGACCACCAGGCTGGAGCGGCGCGTGAGTTCCGCCAACTGCGCAAAGCTGGCCAGCACGGGGTGCGCAGCGAGGCCGGCAGACTCCATCCCTGACAGCAGGGACAGGGTTCTCGGCAGGTCGCTTGGCGTTCCCGTCACGCCAAAGATCGCACCCGGCAACCGCTCGGCCAAGGCCATACTTAGTTGCACCCAACGCTCTTCCGGCCACTCACGCAGCCAGGATTTCTGGCCGGAAGGCCAGGGGTGTAGCAGGATCAGCGGACGCTCAAATCCGTAGGGCCAGGGAGCAGATAAATCGATCGACGCCAGAGGTGCAAGCGCGGGACCATGCGTTGTGGCCACGCCCGCCGCCCGTGTTAACTGCCGAAAATTATCGACTTCATGCAGATCTCGACGGTGCGCCACGGCCAGGTCGTAGCCGCGCCCGCGAAACATGGCTGGAGTGTCAAAGCCAATGGTGTAAGCCGCTGCGGCATGCAGGGTGAGAAAAGCTGTAAGCCGCTGCCACGAACTGTAATCCAGGAAAAGATCGAAGTGCTCCAGCCGCAGCAGCCTGAGCGAAATGTCGGGCCGCGTGAGATCGATTAGAAGTTGCCGGTCTGCTCCCGGAATGATGCGTGCCGCTCCGCTGTTTTGCGCCATGCAACAGTGCACTATCGTCGCTGCAGGAAAGCCCGCGCGCAGATCCTGCAGCGCAGCAGAGAACAGGAGTGTATCGCCTAATGCAGGGGAGCAAAGAACCCCAATCTTCCGCGGAGGAGCAGCGGGACGGCTTCGCCTTGGATGAAGGGTTGCAACCGCATTGAGAATCGGAATACCCGCCCAGTAATCCAGGAGGCGATTCTTCTTACTCCCACGGCGCATAGACCGATTTTACGAGAATGGCTTAGTACGCCCCATCCGCGTTAACCACCTTGGTGATCGTTCTCACCAAAATGCTCAGATCCGCCCAGAGCGACCACTGTTCTGCGTAGCGCTTATCAAGTGCCACTCGCTCGTCGTAGGTCAGGGTCGAGCGGCCCGACGCCTGCCACAATCCGGCAAGACCCGGCTTCACTGCAAGATAGTAGGGAAAGCTGGACCCGTACCTTTCCGCTTCGGCCGCAACAATCGGCCGCGGGCCGACCAGCGACATTCTTCCGGTCAGTACATTCCAGAGCTGCGGAAGCTCGTCCAGAGAGGAGCGGCGCAAAAAGCGGCCAAGCGGTGTGACGCGAGGATCGTGTCGCAGCTTGTGGTTGCGGTTCCACTCGTCTCGTTCTTCCGGATGGGTGGCCAGGTGGCGTTCGAGTACTTCTGTCGAGTTCTCGCACATGGTGCGGAACTTCCACATCGAGAAGAAAATGCCGCCCCGGCCGATCCGCCGATGCGAGAAGAAGACGGGCCCTGGAGAACTAAGCACAACGCTGAGCGCCAGGATCAGACAAAGAGGAACAGTTAACGGTGCCGTAAGCACAATGAGAGAGATGTCCATGGCGCGCTTCAGCACTGCATAGGAAAAGCTTCGCGTCCGTGCTGGCACAGCAGTTCGCCTCTCCGGCGCTGCCGTGTATTCGGCGCCAGAAAAACTTACCAGGACCGGGGAATTGCTTGAGCTGTGCTCGTTGATCTGCATCCACTCTTTCACGCGCATGATCACTACGCGTTGTTAGGCTTCGGCGGCAGAGCCGTAAGCTGTCTTGTTCCGTCTGGACCGGCTCCTATCGGTGCGCATGAAACGCCAAGTGCCGAGTCTCTTGTGTGTGTTTATTGGATGCGGTTTGTATTCCTCGGAACGTTTCCGTTATGGACCCCGCTGTTGGCTAGATGTTGCAACTAACTCCTCTTCGACCGAGAATAGCGTGTCCACCTGCCGGTACCGCAGGGTTCCGGCGCAAGGTGACGCCTCAGTCGTGCCGAAAAGGAAGAGGCGGCTCAGCCCGGCAGCCGAACCGGCTGCAATGTCAGAGCAGCGATCGCCCACCAGGAACGACGTGGAAAGATCGATCCTGTGCTCTGCTGCAGCCTGTAGCAGCATGCCCGGTCCGGGCTTCCGGCATCCACTCTCGCGTTTGTACCGGCCCACGCCATGGATTGGATGAAAGGGTGAGAAGTACACCGCATCCAGTCGTGCTCCCTGTGCGAGCAATTCGGAGCGGATGGAATCCATCAGCTTTCTGAAGTCTCCCTCGGTGTACAGCCCGCGCGCGATACCGGACTGGTTGGTAGCCACGCAGGTCACATAGCCAAGCTGGTTCGCCGTCCGCACCAGTGAGCCGATACCTTCGATCAGAACGCAATCCTCTGGCCGATGGAGATAGCCCACTTCCTTATTGATGACGCCATCACGGTCCAGAAACAACGCGGGACGTAAATCGGAGATCACGCCTGAACCTGCATCTGAATCAGGGGCTGCGTGGCGGGTGGAAGGTGCACGGCGGGTCCAAGTAAAGTACCGTCGCCCCGGTGCTGAAGCATTGCTTCGAGTCGACCAAAAGCTGCCTCAGGCGTTACCTGTGCCATGCAGAGATTGTCTTGGCAAGCCGCATAATTGCGGCCATCGTAGCATGGCCGACAACCGAAGCCTTCGCCTCCCCACAATGCGGCAGCGCCCGCCCTGCGCGGTAGCCGTTCCCAAGGGTTGACGGGGCCGAAAATGCCAAGCAGAACGCACCGCGTGACCCCCGCCATGTGCAACGGTCCGCTATCGTGCGTCACCACAGCAGCAGAAGCGTCAAACAGCGCCAGCAGTTGCGAAAGACTTACTTGCCCAATCAGATCCACGCACGCCAGCCCGGCGAAGCCCTCACGTGTCCAGCCGTCGTCCGGACCACCTGTGAGTACCACCTGGTAACCGGAACGGAGCAGCAGCTCAGCCAATGCGCGGTAGTTCTCCAGCGGCCAACGGCGAAGGCGGTCGTCCCGAAGAGCGTTGCGCGCACCACCGGGTGCCAGAACAATGCGGTTCGGCGTTGGCGGCAACGGCGAAGGCGGCAGGTAGCACGGGCGCATCGGAGCAAGGCTCTGCGGCTCAGGGCCGCTGTTCGGAGCACGCCGCCCAGCGGCGGAAAGAAGAAGCCGAGCAAATTCGTCGGTGTGATGGCGGCCCGGCAGTAGTTGGAAGCTGCGGCTTTCATGGCGCAGCAGCACGTGCTTCGTTGACCTTACAGGCAGGGTCAGCAGCCGGTAGCGGCGGTCGTAGTACAGCGTTGCCACAAGGTCGTAGCGTCCGCGAAGCTGCTTCCAGAGTCGCAGAAAGGCCCGTACGCGTTCCGGCACGCTGCCGCGGATGATGGCACGTTCCCCGCACTCGATCACTCGCACGAAAGGATAGCTGCGCAGTATTTCTGCGCTCTGCTCATTGGCAACCCAGTCAATTGCGAAACCTTCCGCGTGTAGTCGATGCACCGCAGGAACAGCCATCACGACATCGCCGATGGCCCCCATTTTTACGATGAGTGCGCGCTTCATTCTTCCGCGATTCTAGCGTTCCGGCAGCTCTGTCGCTGCCAGCTCCTGCAATGCAAGCGGCAAAGACGTCTGCCAGTGTGGCATGAAAAGACCAAATGTGCGCGCCAGCAGGTCACAGTTCAGGCGCGAGTTGAGGGGTCGGGCAGCGGGAGTGGGGTACTCCGAGGATGGCACGGGTATGATTTCCGGCGATTCCAAGCCGTATTGCACGCGCAGATACTTGCGCACTGCGTTTGCCAGCCCTGCCCAGGTGGTTTCGCCCGTTCCTGCGCAGTGATACACGCCGCTGAAAGCATCGGCTAACCGGCCACCGCCGGCGCGTTCTTCGGCTTGACCCATGAGTGCAAGGACCACAGTCGCCAGGTCGGCGGCCGCAGTGGGTGCGCCATGCTGGTCCGCCACAATGCGCAGCGGCTCCGTTCGCGTCGAGAGCAGCCGCAGCATGGTTCGCACAAAATTCCTGCCGGAACCGGAGTAAACCCACGACGTTCGAAGCACGGCGTACGCCAGAGGTGAGCGGCCGGCAACTGCCGCAATCGCCCGTTCACCTTCCAGCTTGGTGCTGCCGTAGACATTCAGCGGCCCCGTGCCATCGGATTCGAGCCACGGACGTTCGCCGTTGCCGTTGAACACGTAATCCGTGGAAAAGTGCAGCAGCCCGGCACCGATTGCCGCAGCTTCTTCCGCCAGCACTCCGGGTGCATCCGCGTTGACGGAGCGTGCTTCCTCCGGGTGCGACTCCGCAGCGTCGACCGCCGTGTAGGCCGCGCAAGAGATGATCCACCGCGGCCGGGTCTGCCGAATATAGCCGCTGATGCTCTCCGCTGCTGTGAGGTCCAGGTCCTCACGGCCGGGCGTGTGGACCTTTACGCCGGGAAGCTTCGACTTGAGCAGCCGGACCACCGCTGATCCTACTTGTCCGGTTGCACCCGTGACCAGAACCTTCAAGCGAGGCTCCACTGAATATCGTCCCGGACCAGTGTTCGCAGGTACGCCCCATAGCTGCTACTACCATAGGAGCGGGCGCGTTCCTCGAGCTGCGTCGCATCAATCCAGTGCAAACGGTAGGCAATCTCTTCCGGGCAAGCCACCTTCAAGCCTTGTCGCTTCTCGATGGTGTGGATGAAAACGGACGCCTCCAGCAGTGAATCGTGCGTCCCGGTGTCGAGCCAGGCGATGCCGCGACCCATCACCTCGACATGCAGCCGGTTCTGCCGCAGATACCACAGGTTTACATCGGTGATTTCCAGTTCCCCTCGCGGAGAAGGCTGGATACGCTCGGCACACTCGACCACGTCCGGTCCGTAAAAGTAAATGCCGGTCACGGCATAGCGTGATTTCGGCTGCTTCGGCTTCTCCTCGAGTGATACCGCGCGGCGCTCCCGGTCGAACTCCACGACGCCGTAGCGCTCCGGGTCCGTGACAGCATAGGCGAACACGTGGCCGCCGCCGTCCTTTTCCGCCCGACTTGCAGTGGCGCGCAGAGATTTCGCCAGGTCGTGGCCGTAGAAGATATTGTCGCCCAGCACCAGGCAGCAACTGCTGCCCGCCAGGAAGTGCTTACCGATCAGGAACGCCTGCGCCAGACCGTCCGGAAAGGGCTGCACGGCGTACAAAAGCCTAACTCCCCACTGGCTGCCGTCGCCCAGCAATTGCTCGAAGCGTGGCGTGTCCGCGGGTGTCGAAATGATCAGGATCTCGCGAATGCCCGCCGGCATCAGCGTCGAAAGCGGGTAGTAAATCATCGGCTTGTCATACACCGGCAGCAACTGCTTGCTGAGCGCTTGCGTTACCGGATGAAGCCGCGTGCCGGAGCCGCCGGCCAGGATAATGCCCTTCACTGTGCGCTCCCGGCGAGTTGGTCTTCGCGGCTGCCATAGTTGCTCGCGATCCACTCGAGATACGCGCCGCTGGTCACGTTCGCAACCCAGGCCTGATTGGCAAGGTACCACTCAACGGTCTTTCTCAGACCGCTGTCAAAATCCTGCATGGGGAGCCACAGGAGTTCCCGTTGAATTTTACGGGCATCGATTGCGTAGCGGCGGTCGTGGCCGGGCCGGTCGGTCACGAACGCGATCGCCTTGGCGTACGGCTGCTCTTTGGGGCGAAGTTCGTCCAACAGGCCACAGATGGCCTGCACCACGTGCAGGTTGGTCTGCTGGTTATTGCCGCCCACGTTATAGGTCTCACCGGCCCTACCGCGTTCCAGCACTGCCTCGATCGCGGAGCAGTGGTCTTCCACGAACAGCCAGTCGCGCACCTGCAGCCCGTCACCATAGACAGGCAGCGGCTTGCCCGCCAGCGCGTTGGCAATCACCAGCGGTATCAACTTCTCAGGGAACTGGAACGGGCCATAGTTGTTCGAGCAGTTCGTGATGAATACTGGCAGGCCATAGGTGTGGTGCCAGGCGCGAACCAGGTGGTCGCTGCCGGCCTTGCTGGCGGCATAGGGGCTGTTCGGCGCAAAAGGGGTGTTCTCGTGAAACGGCGGGTCGTCTGCGCCCAGGGTGCCGTACACCTCGTCGGTCGACACGTGGAGAAAGCGGAAGCGCTCCCGTTCCTCACCTTTCAGCTGGGCGAAGAACTCGCGCGCGCACTCAAGCAGGGAGAACGTGCCGTCGATGTTGGTTTTCAGGAATGCCCTCGGCCCCAGGATGGACCGGTCCACGTGGCTTTCTGCCGCGAAATGAACGATGGCCCGCGGGCGGTGCTCACTTAAAAGGGAACGGACCAGCTCGCGGTCCAGGATGTCACCCCGCACGAGCGTGTGACGCGCATCCTTCCGCAGCGACTCGAGGTTCTGGGGATTGCCGGCATACGTCAGCGCATCCAGCGTCACAATCGGCGACGCACCGGCGTCCCGCAGGTGCCGCAAAACGAAATTCGATCCGATAAATCCTGCACCACCGGTTACAAGCAGCGGTGCGGTGTTCGCTTCAGAGATGGATGAGTGGCGAACCATGTACCCCTTGGTTGGCAATGCCGTAAGGTATTGTCTGACATTATCTTGCTTGAGGATGCGGCGTATAGAGCAGAAGAATGTTCCCTCGAAGGGTGACTTCACTCAGCAAGCGAGTGGACGGAAGCAGCTTCAACACCGCATCACAGTTCATCAGTTTCGGTTGCGAAGCACCAGATGGTAGCTGTCTGTAGCACAGAAGAAGGTCCGACTGAGAGGCCAGTCCAGCGTTCGCGTAGCTGGCCGGTATGAAGTTATTTGGGTGTGCGAACCATACAGTGTAATCGCCAAAAATTCGCACTTCTCTATCGCTCATCCTTATCTCCTGCTCTCCGCTTTGAATGATCGCGCTCACTCGCCGCATGTCGTTTTCGCGGTACCCTTGACCGCGATTGAGGTATGCGAGATACGTAAGCTGAAGCGTCGCATTCGCCAGAAACGCAACCGCAATCCAGACGAGCTTCCGCTCAGAAAACCACAGCAAGGCAAGCAGCAGTAAGAAAGGATAAAAGAAGATGCTGTAGATCACGTTGGGATGCGGTGACGCAATGGCAAAGCATGCGGCCGCAAGTGCGGACCATGCGATCCACGCCATTTCACGCGGAGGGCGTTTGCCTCGGAACAGAAAGACCCAGGGAGTGATAGCGAGAAAGAGTGTTTCCGGAAGGTGCCGCAAATATAGGAAGTACGAGATGAAGCCACTGTGATCTGCAGCAATGATCTGCACTGGAGCTGCTCCGGCAGCAGCCGGCCCGAAACGTAAAAGGTGCCAAAGCTGCGGATGCAACAAAAGCGTGCCGGTCGCTGCAATCGTCAGGGCGGCCGCAGCACGCAAGACTAACTTGCCCACCATGTCATGCCGGGTGATGTTGTAAATCAACACTGGCACCAAGCCCAGCAATGCGGAGGGTTGAGTTTCCATCGCGGAAGCCGCGACAAGAATGCTAAGAAAGGCAAGATCGTAAGTGCCGAGCAACAAACCGCCTGAGACCAGCAGGATGCTGAGCGGCTCATACCGGAACCGATTGGCAGCCGCGATGTAGGGCTCGGCGGTTCCAGCAACGATCAAGAATGCGAGGATGAGGTTTGTTGCATGTCCCATTCGGCGCAATGACCACGCCCACATTCCAAGTGCAGAAACAACAGCTAAGGAGCTGAGAACAGCCATAGGACGCTGTTGCCAACCGAATAGCTTGGCTACAACGGCCTGCAGCTCAGCCGCGACCCAACCGAAAAACTGCGTGCCGTCCTGCCCGTAAGGAAAACGCGCGTGCAGGAATTCGTCTGAGAAAACGTGTCGAACGTTCTGGCTGTATGAGAAGGACAAAAACCATGGATTGTCGATGTCATACGGGCGAAAATGCAAGAACAGCAACTGGTAGAGCGAGAACAAAGCAACTAACGTAAGCAGGCAAACTGCTACCCAGTGGCGGTTGACCAAAGAATTCTGCGACATCTATGTCGCAGCCTTCAGGCGAGCATTTACTGGGAGAGGCACTTCCTCGACGAGTTGGGCTACAGGATCCTGACGCAGCGACCGACCGTAAGAGATACCCAAGGCTATTGCTGCGCCGACCCAAGGATAGGTAAGGTTCAAATGCGCGCCAAACCAGTTCGCAACGGGCTGCATCAGCATGAGACAAACGACACCTGCTTTTTCGCCGCGCTTCAATAGCGAAATTGCAGGAGCGATCTCAACCCAGGTAAAGTAAAAGAAGAGTGGAAATCCTAGATCGACAATGTAGTCAATTGGGCCGAGACTGGGCGAGTCAATTGCCGGCTCAATAATTGGCGTTCCTTTTCGATATTGCGGGTCGTCACGCACAATGGGGTAGTTTCCTAAGCCGATTCCAACTAGTGGGTGCGCCATTATCATTGTGGGTGCCAGGAAGAGGCCTGCGACGCGTCCAGCGACGTAGTTGTAATCGTTCGGCCGGAGTACGCTTACTCTCTGATATTCACCGATTGCGCTTGTATACGTCCACAGCTTTGCATTTACGTCAAAGGTGATCCATACAAACGCCATGACAAGTCCTGCAATGATCGTTGATCCGATTAGCTTCACACCACGCAGGCGTAGCGCAGGCACCAGGAACAAGAAAACAAAAAATTCGAACAGCGCTGCTTTCGACTGCGATCCAATAAGGTTGATTGCGAATAGCACTTGGCTGAACAATGCCGTTCGTCTTGAAATCCATCCCTCGCTTTTTAGAGCCATCGTGAGAAAGACGAGGGTGGCTACATACGTTCCGAACGATCCCCCCTCATTGTTGAAGCCGCGCATGCGCCATCCGTTGTAAACGCCGGACAAGCCGAGGGGAAGCGAGATGAGTGAATACAAAGCTCCAGCAACACCGACTAGGTAGTACGTTATCGCCGCGAAGCGGCAAAGCCTGCCATCGCGACGGTATCTCTCTGCCAAGTACAGCATGAAGAACACGTCTAGGAACAGCTCTCCGATGCGAGCTACGCTAAGGATGAAAGGTTGTTTTAATGGGCCTACATGCTCAAGGTAGAAGTTTTGTCTTAAACTAAACGCTGCAAGCAAAAGAGCGAAAAAGGAAAAGATAGTCCAGCGAAGGCCAATGCTGTAGAACGGCCGAAAGATTCTGAGAGGGTTAGGATGTAGAAGAAACCAGACCGCCAATAGCAAGACTTCAGCTGCGTAAAAAAACTCAAGAAACTGGATCTCAGCGATTTTAAGCTGTGAAGTAACGCACAGTGCCGAAGAAACCAGAACTAGAATCCGGGTGTTGTTCTTGATCAGCCAATTGTTGCGCCACTGAGTATAGCCGCTTTCACTTAGCATTAGCTGTCGCCTAGGTCTACACCGCGAAGAATTTGAGTCTTCTCTACCTTAAGTGCCAAGACGCGCGGAGATATCTTCCATCGTCCCACCAAAGCCGAGCCGAGGACGTACAGAACGCCCAGCACTAACCCGAGCATGGATCCTGCCAACGCGTAAAGCTTGCGCGAGGGCGCCACCTTTTGTTTGTTGGGCGTGGCAGGATCAATTAGCGAGAGAGAAGGCGTGTAACTGTCTTGCAGCTGGCTGACCTGCATGGCGCGTGCAAGGGAGTCCATAGCAAGTGTATGCATCTGCACCTCGCGTTCCCGTCGCTGAACCTCTAATGAAAGTTCCGGGAGTCTGGCTGGGGAATCGGCTTGCGTGCTCTTGCTTTCAAGAGACGCCACCTGACCTTGCAGGTTACTAATACGAGATCGCAAGCCTACCACTGAAGGGCTTTCGTCCGTTTGGCTCACTCGCTCCACTGCAAGTTGGGCCTGCAGATCCGAGATGCGCTGGCGTACGGATGCCAAAGCCTGAAGACCGATACTGGCTTGGGTGTTAGGAACAATAAGACCGGTCTTCTCCTGAGCGTTACGCAGTGCATCTTCGGCAGCGGAGAGGCGCTCGCGCTCAATTTCCATTGGGCCCGACATAAACTCAAGACGGTGCTCTGCCTCGTGTCTGGAGAGCTTCTCGTTCAACCTAGAAAGGGCTGCGTAGAGTTCGTTGGCGATTTGAGCTGAGGTGTTTGGTTCCTTAGTTCTTACATTTATTGTGACGAAGTTGTTCGCGTCAACACTAAACTGCGCAGTACCACGCAGCATTCCAACTGCCTGACTTAGGTCCTTGGCTTTGAAGTACTCCTGGAGCCGGAGCCGTTGTACCACATCGCTGAGAACAGTTGTGCTTGTGAGCAGAGATCGCGACTGGTCGCTTTCACTTACCCTGCTGAAGCTGAACGGAAGCGAGGCTGAGGATCTAACCGGCGGCAGAAAACGGAGGGTAGATTCGTAGAGTTTTGGCTGCGTATAGGAATAGGCGATCGCTAGGCAGAAAAGCGAGACCGCCCAGAGGATGGGAATCCATTTCCGCCGCCAGAGAGTGGTGGCGTAGACCAAAACCTCCAACACAACATAGTCGCCCTTTGCCAAGCTAGGAGCAGTTGTGTTCGACGGGATGTGAGACTCAGACGGCATGCAGTACCCTTATGGCAAAATTGCTAACAAAGTCAGTCCGTAGCGCAGCCGCAAATGCTGCTGATGGCTAAAATTCGCGCAGGCGATTGCCACGACGCCTGCCCCTCAGCAAAGGGTTTGCGCGTCAACGCTGATTTGAGTGTTAACAGAGCAAAGAAGAACCTGACCAGAGCAATGGATCGCCAGCGTTGCAGAATGCGAGCGATGAACAGAAAGGCATCAAAGCGGACCGATAAACAATCGTCGTTCTCTGCCGAGGTGGGCGTCAAAAGTTCAGCGTTCATTATCGAAGCGCCGTGAAGAGCGCGATGGGTGTGGCAATCTGGCCGAAGATGCTGCTCAGGGCCACGATGTCGCGGAGGCGGTTGCCGCGGACGAGCTTGGGCGGCACCACGACGGTGTCACCGGGCAGGCTGGTAGCCTTTGCCACGTTGCTGTACTGGCGGGAAACCACGGAGCCGTCCGCGCGGATGACGAACACGCGATTCTCGTCGCCGTCGCGCGAGGGACCCCCGGCGTCGCGCAGGTAGTTACGCACCTGTAGATTGGGCGCGAACAGGAAGGCGGAAGCGTTATAAACCTCACCCGCCACGTTCACCGTGGAAGGCTGTCGAGGCACAATAAAGCGGTCTCCATCCTCCAGGGCAAGATCCGGCACGCTGTCCAGGCCGGTGGCATTCGGCGCGAGCTTCAGCACAATGCGTCCGGTGGGCTGGATGCTGCGCAGCCGTGCCACGGCCTGTCGGGCGGCGTCGGCTGTGACGCCTGCGGTTTGCGCGGCGCCGCTCGGGTCCAGCGCAGAGGCGACCTGACGGCTGGTTTCAGAGCTGATCTGGGCGTCCAGCGAGTCGGCGTACTCGCGCAGCCGCTGCTGTTCCACGCGGCGGGTGCTCTGCCGTGTGAACTCTGACGCGTACAGGTAGGCGTCCGGCGTAAACCCGCCGGCGCGGGCAATCAGTTGCCGCAGGGTTTCGCCGGGACGCACGCTGTACACACCGGCGGAAACGAATTCACCTTCCAGACGTACATAGCGCGTCTGCTGCGCTTGCGGCACGCGAATGTCTGCCTTGGAGAAGATGGTGACCACATCGCCCGCCACCAGCGGCAGATTTTGCGATGGATCTGTCTTGTTGAGCACGGCCGCCAGGTTGAACGGCAGCAGGGAAGTGGTCAGCGTCGCAGTGTCCAGCCGCTCGATGACGGCGTACGCCAGGTCTACGTCCGGAGCGCTCAGCAGCACCTCATTGCTGGCGGCAAAAGTGCCGTTGTTCTGGGTCAGGGCATCGCCCACGGTGGTCCCGCCGCCGGTGCTGTTCGCGGTAGCAGTGGCAGTAGGCGTGGGTGCCTCTGACCTGGAGCCACTCGTTGCGTTGTTGCCTGCGGTTCCGGAACTTGGCGCGGTGCTCACCTGCAGACGACCCAGCGTGGGCTGGGGTGCATCCGTTTGCTGCGTCGGCTGAAGGTTGGGCTGCTGAACGACGGTACGGTCTTCCGCAAGCGGTACGGCCAACGCGTTCCGCGAGCGGTAGTAATTGCGCGTGATCAGCGTAGCCGCGTCCGGGATCAGGTCGCTGAGCCGCATGCCGGGACGAAACTGATAGCGGCCAGGGTTAGCGACATTCCCGCGCAGCGTCACAGCGTTGTTGAAGCGGCCGGAGAAAGCGTCCACGGTGACAATGTCGCCACCGCGCAGGGGCAGGTCGCCACCGCCTTGCAGGCTGATGTTCTGTACCGAGCGTTGTGCGTCTGTGATGCTTTCCACGCGAACGCTCGACTGGTTCGCGGTGCTGGTGGTGCCGTTCGTCAGGTCCAGCAGCTGCCGCGCAGTAGTGGAGCCGCGCAGCTCGTAAATGGCCGGGCTGGTCACAGATCCAGCCAGCGCGACCTGCGGACCGGCCGCCGGCACGAAAATAATGTCGCCCGGCTGCAGCGGCAGGTCTTTGCTCTTGTCACCGCGGAGCAGCAGATCGTACAGGTCAATGGTGCTGACGGTGCTGTTGGCGCGGTGCAGTTCGATGCGGCGCAGGCTGCCCTCCGGCTTTACGCCGCCGGATACGAACAGTGCGTTCACCAGCGTGGACAGCGACGAAACGGTATAGGCACCGGGCTGCCGGGTCTGGCCCAGAATGTATACCTGGATCGAGCGAAGCTGGCCCAAGGAAACGTTCAGATCGAAGTTACGGTACACCCTGCCGATCTGCTGCCGGAGGAATGGTCGCAGGTCGCTGAACCGTAGCCCTGTCACGGTAAGCGTTCCCACCTCCGGGATGGAGATGGTACCGCCGCGATCGACGCGGAACGTGCCTTGCTGGTTCAGCTGGCCGGTGGCGGAGATGCGGATCTCGTCACCCGTGCCGATCACGTAGTCAGGCGTAACCGGAGCGTCGCCTACGGGCGCAAAGGTGCTGGGTGCGTTGTTGAACAGGTCCGCGCCAAATACGGGCAGCTCGACGCCAAGCGTCTGACGAACCAGCCGCTGGAACTCGGTGGGGACATCGGGCGTGCGAAAAGGATTGCTTCGGCCGCGATCCTCTGGCTGGGCAGCCCCGGAGATGGACTGCACCCCCGCACGGCTCCAGTCAGGCCCGGTGCTCGTGTAATTCGAGATAGCAGCAGCAGCCGGTACGGTGATGATCTGCGGTGCCTGAGGAGCGGGGTTTGCCTGCGCGGTCGCATTCACCTGACCGGACGCTGCCGCACCTGAAAGCAGTACACAGAGCGCCGGCCGCAAGAACAGCCGGCGGAAGGGAACAGGCCGGCGGAAGGAACCATCAATCACGAAAAACCTCAAAAGCGAATCCTGAAGGCGCAGGATGCTGCGGTTCTTAAGTGTACCGGATGAGGGCGTTAGCCGGGTTCCGCATGTCACGAACAGACGTGGGCTCGGTGCAGGATTTAGGCCCGTCTGTCGTCTGCCGCAGTGAGTACCGTGACAAAATGTTCACTGACAAGGGGAGACTGCATGGAACAGCCCAGCACAAAGCCGGTACCAGCCACCACGGAACAGCAGGAATCGGAAAGCAAGGCGGAGCCTTCCGGCTACCGCGGCGACAACCCAGCCACGGCCGGTCCTGGAGCCACTGCAGTTCGCACAGGAACGCCGGAAAACAAGCAGGGCAGCATCAACCCATCGGCTCCTGGCGACACGGGAACCACGCCCGGCAGCACGCCGGAGTAACTTGGCCGGCTTTCGCAGATAGCGGGCTTACTTTGCGAGGAGATTGAACAGCCAGAAGAGACTGGCTGAAAGAAGTGCCGCGGCTGGCAGGGTGAAAAACCATGCCAGCGCGATGTTTCGAAGAGTGGAGACCTGCAAACCGCTATGGTTGGCGGCCATGGTGCCTGCGACGCCTGACGACAGTACGTGTGTGGTCGACACCGGTAAGCCGTACCCATCGGCCAGACCGATCGTAATCATCGCCGTGATCTCCGCGGCCGCGCCCTGTGCGTACGTCAGGTGTGATTTGCCGATCTTCTCACCGACCGTGACCACGATACGTTTCCAGCCGACCATGGTGCCCAGTCCAAGCGCGAGCGCCACGGCAACCTTCACCCACGAAGGTATGAACCGGGTCGAGCGGTCCAGAAAACCTTTGTAGATTTCAATCTGCCTGGTGTCGTCCGCTCTAACGGCAGGTCCGTATTTCGGAAGCAAGCGGAAGGACTCGCTGACCAGATACATCTGGTTGCGAACATTCGCCTGCATCGCGGGCGGCGCGTTGTTGAATGAGCCCAGACCCGTGGCTTCATCGCGGATGGTGAGCACCATCTTGTTTAACGCAGCCATAGTGACGGGTTGATACTGATGGGTAGAAACAAAGCGCTCCAGTTCGCCACCCGCGTTCTCCACAGACACGCCAGGTTGCACATACTGCCCAACACGCCCGGCCACCTCAGTGGATACCACCGCAAACTTTGCGGCGGACCCATTGTCCACCGCGTGATTCAACGCGTAAGCCGTGGGTACAGTTCCAACCAGGATGAGCATGATCAATCCCATGCCCTTTTGCCCGTCGTTGGAGCCGTGAAAGAAACTCACACCGGTGCAGGTAAAGATCAGCAGTGCGCGGATGTGCAGCGGTGGCGGCTCATCGCCTTCTGGTGCCTTGTAGAGCCGCGGGTCGCGCAGCATCAGCTTGAAAGCGAAGAACAAGATTGCCGCGATCACAAAGCCGATCACCGGGGAAAGTACGAGCGCCTTTGCGACCTTGAGAACCTGTTCCCAGTCCACGCCGCTGGAACCCGTGCGGCCCTGCAGGACCTGATTCATGATGGCTACCCCGAGGATGGAGCCAATCATGGTGTGCGAGCTGGACGCAGGCAGGCCACGCCACCAGGTCGCCAGGTTCCACAGGATCGCCGCAACCAGCAGCGCAAACACCATGGAAAAGCCGGAACCTCTGCTCACCTTCAAAATCAGTTCCACGGGTAAGAGCGTCACAATGGAGAACGCCACGGTTCCCGAGCTGGTAAGCACGCCCAAGAAGTTCCAAATGCCGGACCACACGACGGCAATGGAAGGCTCCATGGAGTGGGTATAGATGACCGTTGCCACGGCGTTGGCGGTATCGTGAAAACCGTTGACGAACTCAAAACCAAGTGCAATGACAAGCGCCACGCCCAGCAGGAGGTACGGGAACAGGGATGACTGGTGAATGCCAGACAGGTCTTTGGAGACCCGGCTCACGATGAAGGCAAGGCCACCTACCAGCATCAATCCGAAAACGGCAATGCCGTACCTGCCGTACTTGGAGCTTTTCGGCGATTTGAGCTTTCGCTCAAGCGTCGATGCGGGTGCTGGAGCCGTTGCGGTCGTCGCCATGCAAAAAGCAGCCTTTGTGGGTGCAGCCGTTCAGATGCCGCCTGCCGCTCATCGGTCGCTGCGGCAAGATTACAATCCAATGAATCGGATGGGAACCGGGCACGCCCTGCATCTCATCGCACATCATTGTCACACGGGCCTATAGCTCAACGGTTAGAGCAGCGGACTCATAATCCGTTGGTTCCAGGTTCAAATCCTGGTGGGCCCACCAACTTTTTCAAACGCCGCAACAACATTTGCGATGAAAAGGCGAACGCCCCGTTCTTCGAGACTTGGCTCCATGCTTGTTCTGTTTACCGGTGATTGATGCACTCGATCCGGGATGTGCTGCGAACGAGCTTGGCAGCTTCGCTCAAAGAACTTGATCCGCTCGACCGCCTGGCTGCGGCTTGGCCGGTCGTAGCGGGCCACGCGATTGCAGAGCGCTCGTTCGTCTCTGCCTACGAGGACAGAGTCGTCACAGTGCTCGCCGAGACGCAGGCATGGCGGCGCCAGCTGCTTGCCATGCGCGACCTCTTTCGTGGCGACCTCCAACGCGTTAGCAGGGTTCCTGTGACCGATATACTTTTCTTGGTACCCGAGGCCAAAGCGATTGATGCCATGGGGAGTATGCGAAAGCTTTCATGACACAAGACACTCACAACATAGCTCCCGAAGTCACTTTGCAGGACGTCCGCCACGTAGCTGCGCTGGCCAACCTGCAGCTTACCCTCGACGAGGAGCCGTGCATGCAGCGCGACCTGAATGCGATTCTCGGCCATGTCGCCGCATTGAGCGGCCTTGATACTGGGGGTGTTCCGCCCATGGCGCAAGTGAGCGAGTTGCTTTCCGCAGAACCTGCACTGTTTGGCGGAAGTTTGCGGCGGGATACACCAAAGCCGTCAGTGGAACGGCCCGCCGTAATGCAGGAAGCTCCCGAAACCGACGGACGCTTCTTCAAGGTGCCGCGCGTCATCGACCGCTAAGAAAGACAAGGAATGAAGCACGCAGAAAACACCATTGGCGGCATCCGCGCCGCTATCGAGTTGGGGTCGGTCACAGCCACAGCAGTCGCGGAGCAGTACCTTGCACGCATCCGCGCTGGAGACCAGGTACCCGGGGCGGAGATCAACAGCTTCCTTTCGCTGGCAGAGGACCGCGCGCTCGCGCAGGCTGCCGCCGTCGATGAGCTTGCCCGGAAGGGCGATCCGCTCCCAGTGCTTGCCGGTGTGCCGGTTGGGATCAAGGACGTGCTCACCATGCGCGGCGCGCCTGCCACGGCAGGCTCCGCCATCCTGAAGGGCTACCATCCGCCCTATGACGCCACTGCTGTGGCCAGGTTGGACGCGGCGGGCGCGGTGCTGTTGGGCAAGTTGAACTGTGACGAGTTCGCCATGGGGTCATCCAACGAGAATTCCGCCTATGGCCCCGTGCGCAATCCGCGCGCTCTGGACCGTGTACCCGGCGGCTCGTCGGGCGGCTCTGCAGCAGCTGTTGCCGCGGGCTTCTGCGTTGCCTCGCTAGGCACAGACACCGGCGGTTCCATCCGTCAGCCGGCGGCTTTCTGCGGTGTTGTGGGGATGTTGCCCACCTATGGGCGTGTGTCGCGCTACGGTCTGATCGCGTTTGCCAGTTCGCTCGACCGCGTGGGCCCCTTCGCTCACACAGTCGAGGACGCAGCCACGCTGCTGGGCGTCCTTGCCGGGCAGGACAGCATGGATGCCACCAGTTCACCCGCGCCCATCGACAACTACGTGGAGGAACTGAGAAAGCCGGTGGAAGGCATGCGTGTAGGCATCCCGGCCGAGTACTTTGCAGAAGGATTGGACCAGGAGATTCGCGCTGCCGTGGAGGGTGCGGTCAAGGATTTGGAGAGCCGTGGCTGCACCATCCACCACCTGAGCTTGCCGCACACGCAGTATGCCGTGCCCACCTACTATGTGCTGGCCACGGCAGAAGCGTCCAGCAACCTGTCGCGCTTCGACGGCGTGCGCTACGGTCATCGTGCGCAGGGTGCAAAGACGTTATCGGCGCTGTACCGCCAAAGCCGGGAAGAGGGCTTTGGCGCAGAGGTGAAGCGTCGCATCCTTCTGGGTACCTACTCTCTCAGTGCGGGCTACTACGACGCGTACTACCGTAAGGCGCAGCAGGTCCGTACGCTGATCGCCCGCGACTTTCTCCAAGCGTTCCAGCAGGTAGACGCCATCGTCACGCCCATGACTCCTACACCTCCATGGAAGCTGGGTGAAAAGACAGACGATCCGGTGAGCATGTACCTGGCCGACATCTACACGGTCGCGGCATCGCTCGCGGGCATTTGCGGCATCAGCGTCCCGCGCGGGACGACGTTAGGGGGCCTGCCCCTCGGCGTGCAGGTGCTCGCCGGGCACTTGCAGGAAAGCAAGCTGCTGCGGGTCGCCCTGGCCATTGAAGAAGCGCGATCCACAGGCTAGCCGTTGCTTCTCTTCTGGCCTCCCCACTGGTGGCGAGCTCGTGTGCTAGGCTGTTGCCGTTCCTGGTGAGATTGGAAGCTGCCAGTCTCTACCTGCACCGGGCCCCTTCGCACCGCGTGCGGATGCAGGCGTACCTGCGAGTGGGTGCAAAGCACCAGGAGATACCTCATGCCACACAATCAAATCGCATTTGTTGAACTTCCCACCACAGACATTCGCCAGTTGAACGCCTTCTACCACGAACATTTTGGTTGGGTCTTCCGTGAGTTGGGCGAAAGCTACGCTGACCTGCAGCAGAACGATTTGGGGTTGGGATTGAATCCTAACGAAGCCGACCGCACCAAGGCACCTTTGGTGCTGATTGAAAGTGACGACGTAGACGCGTTGGAAGCGCGCCTGCGCAAAGCGGGAGTCACCATCAGCATGGGAGCTTTTAATTACCCCGGCGGCAGGAGGTTCCACTTCATAGACCCAAGCGGCAACGAGCTTGGTGCATTTCAGGTCAGCACAGACGAATAGCGAGCAACTGCAAGGAGCCGTGTGAACAGCTGTTGCGGCGCGCAATAGCTACTCACACGCAACACTTTCATCGACCTTGGGTTCTCACTATTGCACGCTGGAGGTGCAAAGATGACGATCACCAAGACGATATCGAAGTGGCTGGCGGGCGCGGCCCTTGCAGGTGCCCTGTTGTTCTCGGCGCCGCACAAGGCAGAGGCGCAGCGGATCGGGTTTGGCATCAGCATTGGCGGACCCGGTTACTACGGCGGCTACTACGGCCCGGGTTATGGATACGGCTACGGTTACCCGTATGCAGTTGGATACGGCTACCCCTATTACGCAGGCGGCTACTATGGCGGCTACTACGGACGCCCGTACTACCGCGGCTACTACGGTCGGCCCTACTATGGCGGCGGGTACCGTGGCGGCTATTATGGCCGGGGCTACTACGGCGGTGGCTATCGCGGCGGGTTCCGCCGGTAGTTGCACAGGTGATCGACGTTCAGGCCGATGCGGCAGCGCATCGGCCTAGTTGTTTGTGGTGGGCTGTTACGCTGCTGGCGGTACGACCCGATAATACCGGTCCTGCGGTGCAGCGCACCCGCGGCATAGAACCCGCTCGCATCGCACCACTTCGCGCCGGTAGTTGATGCCCTCGCCGCATTCCGCACAGGCCAGGCGGCTGCCTTTGTAGCCTGGAAACTCGTTCGGAGGCAGCGATACCTCAATCTGTTGAACATGGAACAGCTCCCCGTCCGAAAGTTCGCGGTAAGCGCGCATCTGCTGCTGGTTTTTATCCCCGATCTCTGGAAAGCGAGTACGCGCCAGGTCGCGCGAGTCTTCCCGCGCCACCAGGCGCACACCGCCGTAGATGTCACCGCCAGCCGCACGCCGCAGGTCGACGAACGTGGCCGCCATCTTGCCCCAGTCCACGAACTTGAGCGCGCGCTTGCCCAGCCGGCAGCCCGTCACCACGCCGATAGCATCCGTGGCACAGCGGTCAATCTCGACAAACGTCACCAGCCGCTTACGGTCGCGCCCGCGCGGTTCTTGCACACCCAGCAACCGGCAGGCGTGGATCGCCATGCGGACGCCCAGCACCTGCCCGGCGCAGAGGTGCCCATGCACGGCAGCCGCTTCCTGCAGCAGCACATCCAAGTTCAGCGGATCCGGCTCACTCGTCATCCCCAGCCTCGCCATCTTCCACTAACAGTGATGAGGTTCCGGTAACCATAAACTGCAGCGGTTCACCGCCTGTCGCGCGCAGGGTCACGCGCATGGGTTCGCGCTGCCAAACTGCCGTCGCGCATACAGGACGCACGCGCTCAGGCTGTGGCCAGGGTGCAATGACCTTTTGCAGCGCGGGTCTTCGCGCGCCAATTTGCCAGACTTCTGCAGCCAGGCCGCCGCTTTTCGCTGTGCTGCGGATGCCGCAGTACGCCGCATAGTCGCGATACCACACTGCCTCGCTGATGCTGGAGTCGAAATCCGGCAGGTGAAGGGCAGTCACTCGCCCGGAAACCCGGTCAACCAGAAGCCACGGCCCGGGCTGCCACACCCAACGGCCCACCTTCTCACCGGGCAAGGCATCGTTCACGTGGAGCACGCGACGCGTTACAAAGCTCCGGTCCGTTACGTCGTGCTGGTCGCCGGTGGTCCACTCCCGCAGCTTGTCGTCCACGTACAGGCCGCGGACGCGCAGGGTGCCTGCCTCATCGTCCTTGCTCTCGCGCGCTACGTCTGCCGCCACGTAGGGCACACGTCGAACCGGGCCAAGCACCACCGAGTGGATCTTTGGCGGCTTCGCGTAGGTGGGTGGCGACGCTGCACACGCGGCAACAAAGCTCAGGACGGCATGGCGAAACAACATACGCGGAGGGTACCTCGTAGAGATGCCTTGCACCAAATGCAGGCGAAGGGATGTTCGCGTATCCACCTCGATTCCGGCACGTTTCGGGTAGAGATTTCCGCCTCCCGGCACAATCTGCGCCGAACCCCTCAGAGTAAGATGCTGGGAGACATCTCTGCGCGACGGCCCGGCATCGGTGACCCGTTCCCGCCCGGATCTCCAAGCCGAAAGGACACCCAAGAAGCTCATGTGGAAACCCAACACACCCGGCTCCGGCACTGCCACTCCCAACACTCCCGAACCGGTGCGCCCCGCCACACCGGCCAGCACGCCGTCGTTTGAGGCACCCGCAACTCGCACCGCCAGCCCGCAGGCACCCACCGCCACCGGCGAGCAGGCGACGATTGGCAAGAGCCTCACCATCAAGGGCGAGGTCACCGGGTCTGAGTCGCTCTACATCGACGGGCGCATTGAAGGCACCATCAATCTGCCGGGCAATCGCGTGACCGTGGGCCGCAACGGCCAGGTCGCGGCCAATATCATGGCC
>CAXTBQ010000021.1:0-29263 GCA_964242065.1 uncultured Terriglobus sp.
CGGTGCGGGCACTGGCGGCACGTTTGCTCGCCTCTGGATGCGTCTTGCCGGCACCACTGGTGTAGTACTCCGCATAGAACGCTACAAAGCGAAACAGCTGCGCCACATAGGTGGGGACGTATGGGCTCACAAGGTGTTCCTTTGCCGCAAATGCCGCGGCAACGGGCGAGAGCGCAAGATCATTCTTCTGGTCCGGACCAAAGTGCAGCTTGTCGCAGATGAGCGTGCGCTGGGCGTCAGTGGAAGAGATGTCGCGCAGGTAGACGCGGTTTTCGTCTGTATAAGGCGTGCCGTCTGTGTGGCGGCAGCTTTGCGGGTTGTAGAACTGGTCGTGCCAGATGAGCGAGACGTGGTCGGTCGAAACGCCGGTGTCTGTCTCAAGCTCCGTTGCCAGTTGGTCCAGACCGCTCTCAAACGAGGGCAATGTGTTCTCCGGTCGCAGGCCGCGACCGCCGCGATGCGCGGAGACGACAAAGTTCTTTAGCTTGGGGTCGCCGGGCCGCTGCGCGCGTTCTTCCGCCAGCACCTGCTGCAGCAGGTCAGGCCGGTCGCTGATCAGGCCGTCCACGCCGGTGCGGATCACTGTGCGCATCTTCTCCGGATCGTTCGTCGTCCACGGCACTACGCGGATGCCCTCTGCCTGTAGCTCGGCGACGGGCACGCTTGGCGTCTCCGCCGGCAGGCCGAACGCCGCGGGCGCAACCGTGCGGTCCAGCGGCGAAAGTAGTGGCGCGGGAGCATGGTGCGCAGCGGCGTGTGCCTTTGCTTTCAGCATCAGGTCAAGCCACGGGTTGGACTGCTGCTGGGCTGTGGCGCTGATGTTCATAAGCAGGACGGTGGAAGCGAAGAGATAGCGGCCCATGACGACACCATTGCAGACGAGCGTCAACAGAAAGTAAAGATTGCCTCTGCCACGCTGCTTACGACCCGGCGATCGTCATCCCTTCGACGCGAATGCAGGGCGACGCGGACGAACCGCGGAAGACAAGGTCATTGCCAACTGCGACGATGTTCTTGTACATGTCCTTCAGATTGCCGGCGATGGTGATTTCCTCCACCGCTCCCGTGAAGACGCCGTTCTCAATCCAGATGCCGGTGGCACCCTGGGAGTAATCACCCGTGACCAGGTTGACGCCGCTGCCCAACACTTCCGTCACGTACAGGCCGTTCTGCACCTGGTCGATGATCTCGCGTGGCGTCTGCGTGCCCCATTCCAGGTAGAAGTTTCCACTGCCGATGCCCGGTGCGCCAGCCAGGCCGCGCGATGCATTGCCGGTGCTCTTTGTCCCGAGCTTGCGCGCGGTATAGGTGTTGGTCACGTAGGTCTGCAGGATGCCCTTGTCTACGACGACTTTGCGTTGCATCGGCAGGCCGTCGCCATCGAACGGCAGCGTGCCGTAACCGCCAAGGCCCGGCTCCAGCATCATGGTGCCGTCGTCGATCACGGTGACCAGCGGGCTGGCGATCTGCTCGCCAAGCTTGCCTGCGAACATGGTTGCGTTGCGGTAGACGGCGTCGCCGTTTACTGCGTCGAAGATGTCACCGATGATGCCGCGCGCAATCTCACGCGAGAAGACGATCGTGGCGCGCTGTGTGGGCACGCGTCGTGCACCCAGACGGCGGATGGCGCGCTTGGCAGCTTCGCGACCCACCTCTTCCGGTGTTTCCAGCTTGCGCAGCGTACGCGCGCTGCTGCCCCATCCATCGCGCTGCATGCCGTGCTCGTCCTGTGCGATGGGCGCGCAGCCCAGGCCGCAGTAGCTCTTGCGGTACTCGCCCGTGAAGCCGCGCGAGTTGGCGATGCTCTTGTGTGAGGTGGCAGCAGTGAAGGTGCCACCATCGCTGTTCTGGATGCGCACATCCGCAGCCATGGCCGCGGCTTCGGTGGCGCGCGCCATTTCGATGCGGTCCTTGGCAGAGAGTTGGTATACGTCATCGAAGTAGATGCCCAGGCTCTCGCCGCTGCGCACAGTCGAGTACTCACTCGCATCCGGCAGACCGGCAAACGGGTCTTCCTCGGTGATCTTCGCAAGCTCCACCGCACCGTCGATCATGCGCTGAATCGAGGCTCCGGAGAAGTCGTTCGTGGATGTGCTGGCCGTACGCTGCCCGTTGAACACGCGCAAACCGACGGCACGCGAGGTGGACTCGGTCAGAGTCTCGACTTGTCCCAGGCGCACCTTGGTGTAGAACTCATCGCCTTCGTAGACGACGGCTTCTGCATCGGTCGCTCCGATACGCATGGCGCGGTCCACGATCTGGTGCGCCAACATGGTTAGGTTATTCGTAGTGGAAATCAGTGGCATTGTAGCTCTTCTGCTCCGGCTCGATTGGTAAGGAATGAATCACGCGTCCAGAGCCAACATACCTATCGCTCAAAGGGCATTGTCTATTCTTTGTAACGTGCTCAGCGTGATCAGGCATGCGCTTATTTTCCGAGCCAGCAAAGAGCCGCACTGCTCCGAAACATGCAGGGCAGCGAAGACGAGGCTCGGCCAAGCGCCGGGCTGCTATGACGGACAGTGTTCTCCACGCATAGAGCCGTTTGCCATCGTGTGTGACATGTTCCTTCACATCGACGATGTTCATCCTATCGCTGCTTTTTACGTTCTTCGGCTCGGCTGGCGATGGCAGCCCAAACCCCAAGGCCACCGACAACGACTCCAAACCCAATCGTGATAGCGAACACCTGAAACGTAGTGGCCATCAATCGCCCTCCTCGCTGACCAAAGCTGCAATCAGAAGAGCGGCGGCAAGAAAGACTCCTGCTCCGCCCGCGCTTGCCAATATCAAATTAAACGATACGGCAGAGGCGCCCGATTGTATAAACCTATCGAGCACAGGAAATACAAGCAGCAGTACGGCAGCCTCTGCACAGAAGGTTTCGAGCACTTTCGCCGATCGCTTTTGCCAACCCGCGGGTAATCTCATGAGCCCGTACCGCCCACCGTCATCCTGTCCAGCTTGATCGTCGGTGCACCCACGCAGACGGGCACGCCCTGCCCGCGCTTGCCACAGGTGCCGATACCTTCATCCAATGCAAGATCGTGGCCCACCATGCTCACGTACTGCAGCGCCTCGGGACCGTTGCCAATGAGCATGGCGCCCTTCACCGGCGCGGTCACCTTGCCATCCTCAATCAGGTAGGCTTCGCTGGCGGCAAAGACGAACTTGCCGTTGGTGATGTCTACCGAACCGCCGGAGAAATTGGCCGCATACAGACCGCGCTTCACGCTGCGCAGGATGTCAGCCGGATCATCCTTTCCCGCGAGCATGTAGGTGTTTGTCATGCGAGGCATAGGCATGCTGCTGTAGCTTTCACGGCGACCGCTGCCGGTGCCGGGCAGGCCAAGCAATTTCGCAGAAAGCTTGTCGCTCATGTACTTGCGTAGCATGCCGTTCTCGATAAGTACGGTGTTCTGGGTTGGTGTGCCCTCATCGTCCACGTTCAGGCTGCCGCGTCGATTCGGCAGGGTGCCGTTGTCCACCACGGTGACCTTATCCGTCGCGACGCGCTGACCCATCAGGCCGGCAAATGCCGATTGCTTCTTGCGGTTGAAGTCTGCTTCAAGCCCGTGGCCCACAGCTTCGTGGATGAGTACTCCGGGCCATCCCGGACCAAGCACCACTTCCATTTCGCCTGCGGGCGCAGCCGTGGCGTCCAGTTGCAGGATCGCCTGCCGCACAGCTTCGCGTGCGAAGTGCTCCGGGCTCTTCTCGCCGTTGTAGTACTCCAGCGTCACTCGACCGCCGCCACCACCGGAACCGCGCGCGGCAGCGCCCTTGCCGCCATCGGCTGCGGCGTCCTTTGCTAGGGGGGGCGGCGTCGGTGCCCCCCCCCGCCCGCCGGCCCGGGCCCGGGGGGGGCGTGTCGGTCGCCCAGGTGCCGTCGCTCGCCACGATGAGTACGTGCTTTACTTCATCGTTGAATCCGGCGCGCACCTGCGTGATGCGTGAGTCGCAGGCGCGCGCCGTGCGGTCCGCGCATTGCACCAGCGCGAGCTTTGCGGTGATAGCGCTGTCAATGCCGACGATGGGATACAGCTTGTGAACCTGCGCGGCGGTAAAGCCCTGCACGCGCTCCTTGGCGGGACCGCTCGCGATCAATGCGGCAGTTCTTGCAGCATGCAGCAGGCGATTCTCTTCAAAGGAATCGGTGTAGCTGTAGCCGGTACGTTCCCCGGACAAGACGCGCACACCGCACCCTTGGCTTTGGCTTTGACTGGCAGACTTCACAATGCCTTCGTCGATGCCGATCGAGGAGGATGTGACCGACTCGAAGTACAGTTCTGCGAAGTCCCCGCCTGCGGAGAGCGCGGCTGCCAGGCAACGCTCCGCCATGGCGGGATCGATAGGGAAGCTGCCTTGCGGAGACGAGAAGGAGTACGGGATTGGCAGCGTGGCTGGGCTACTCATTTCATCCAGTTTACGCGGGAAGAAATCGGCAGCGCCGGGTCCAGGGGTTGTGCTAGGTTCAGACACATGAACGGCTCCTCACCCGCCTTGAATGGTTACGATCCCAGCTACCCCGTCGGTCGTTGGCGACGGCCGGAACGGGTGGACAAGAACCTGCTGAACGAGGCGCTGGACGCACTCGGCGAACTGCCTCAGAACCTCCGCCAGGCCGTCGAGGATTTGGATGATGAGCAGCTCGCCACGCCGTACCGCGAAGGCGGCTGGACGGTGCGCCAGGTGGTGCACCATGTCGCCGACTCGCATATGAACATGTCCACACGCATCCGGCTGGCGCTGACCGAAGATAGGCCGCTGATCAAGCCATACGAGGAGAAAGCCTGGGCCGCGCTGCACGATGGCGACTCCGCTCCCGTGGAGTGGTCGCTGGAGTTAGTGGAGGCGCTGCACGCGCGCCTGCTCATGCTGCTGCGGTCGCTGTCTCCCGCACAATGGCAGCGTTCTTACGTCCATCCCGAATCCGGGGAGTGGCCGCTGCAGATGGCCGCCAGCATGTATGCGTGGCACGGCAGGCATCACGTGTCGCACATCACAGCATTGCGCAAGGCGCGAGGCTGGTAGCGTTGCCTTCAGCACCGGCGCAGTCGCCTGCCGAGATTGCGCGAGCGATCAAAGAATTCCTCTTGGAATACCCGGCCGCCGATCTTCTCGAAAACAACAAGCTGCTCTTCGCCATGGCTATGGCGCGCTACTCGCTGCTGGAGGACCACGGGCGCTGCACGCTGCACCTTTGGAGCGACGAGCGCAACCTGGTGCGCCGGGTTGTGGGCACAGTAGCGCGCAAAGGTTCGCTGCGATTGTCCACCCTGCGCATGGGCGTGGCGAAGCCGCAGATCATGGAACTGGTGGCTCAGCCGGAGCGTCGCACGCCAACGACGCGCGACGCGGTTCGCGCGCGGTATGCAGCGCTGCTTGAACAGGCTTTGGCACGGGAGTTCCCGGGCTGGTCCCTCGATAGCCTGCACATTTCCATGGACCTGGAGCAGTCGTTTGGCCCGGCTTATGCGCGGGGTTCCATGCACCACGGCCGCGATGCCTGGGCGGTGCTTGGCGTGAGTGCGCAGGAATCCATTGCGACAATCGATGGCATCCTGACGGCCGGCATCCTGTGGCTGCAACTTTGCCGCGAGCGCGCGGGCGGCCGCAGACTCGTCCGCGGATTGCGGCTGTTTCTACCTGCAGGCACGGCCGAGACGACGCTGTCGCGTTTGGCCTGGATGCGCCCAGACGCCGCGCAGTGGGAGCTGTTTGAACTGGACGAGCGCACCGGGCAACTCACCGAACGCGACCCGCGCGACACCGGCAACCTGGCGACCCGCCTGCAGCAGGCGCCGGATGCCGCATTGGCAGCCGAGCGCTTCCATGATGCTGTGCAGCGCGTGATGGATGTGGTGCCGGTAGCCGCACGGACCCGCGTGGAGCAACGCCTGCGTTCTTCTACCGAGATGGCGTTCTTGTTGCATGGCCTGGAGTTTGCGCGGGTGCGGCTGGCAGTGTCGGCCAACTCCTTCGCACGCACCTCCGAGATCACCTTTGGCGCAGGAGCGGAGGAAACGCCGCTGGGCAATGACACGGCAGCCATGTTGCGCGATTTTGTGCAACGGCTGTTTGAGCGACGTCAGCCGCGCGGATCGGTCAAGGATCCACTGTTCCGTATGCAGCCGGAAGCGTGGCTGGAGTCCACGTTGCGTGTCAACATCGGCCCGCTCACGGATGGGCAGGGAAGCCTGGCGCAGTTCGATACGGCGCACGTTTACGCGCAGGTACCCGCGTTTCAGGCCAGCGATCGCGGCATGCTGGACCTGCTCACCGTCACGCACGATGGACGGCTGGCAGTGCTCGAACTAAAAGCAAACGAGGATATGCACTTTGCTTTGCAAGGCCTGGATTATTGGTTGCGCGTACGCTGGCACCACACGCAGACCATCGATCCGGCAACCGGCCTCGGAGCGTTTCAGCGGAACGGCTACTTTCCCGGGCTGCGGCTTTCACCGGAGCCGCCACGGCTGTTTCTAGTGGCACCTTCGCTGCGCATCCATCCGGCAACGCAGACCGTCCTGCGCTACTTCAAGCCAGAGGTGGAGTGGACAGTGCTGGGCCTGGGTGAGCGCTGGCGCGAACAGGTGAAGGTGGTCACGCGCCGGCGCTCAGTGGGCTAGCAGTAGCTTGCAGCGGCTCTCATGGCCAAAGGCCCGCGACGTTACAGCCTAGGCCGAAGGCCTAGGTAGCTAGAACCCGGACACTCAAGAGCGCCAACGGCGCGACGCATACACCTGTCTATCAAACCCGCTAAACGTCGCGGCTGTTCACCGGACGCCACAGGTCGATCTCTGGCGTGTCGGCGGCATGCTTGTCGATCTCGGCAAACTCATCGGCGGAGAAGCTGAGGCTCTTCACCGCATCCAGCGAGTCGTCCAGTTGTGCCACGTTGCGCGCACCGATCAGCGAGGTGGTCACGCGAGCGTCACGCAGCGTCCACGCGATAGCCATCTGCGCCAGCGTTTGCCCGCGCCCTTGTGCGATCCCGTTCAGCGCACGCACACGCTCCAGAGTTGCGTCGCTTAGCAGCGATTTGCTGAAGCTGCTGCCCTCCGGATTCACACGGGTCTGCGCAGCGTCGCCGCTGATGTACTTATTCGTCAGCAGCCCCTGCGCCAGCGGTGAAAAGGCGATGCATCCCACACCCAGTTCACCCAGCGTTTGCAGCAAACCCTGCTCCAGGTAGCGGTTCAGCATACTGTAGGACGGCTGATGAATGAGCAGCCGCACGCCTTCATCCGCCAGCAGCCTGTGCATGGTGCGCGTGCGCTCCGGTGAGTAGGACGAGATGCCGATGTACAGCGCCTTGCCTGCGCGCACGATGCCTGCCAGCGCACTCGCCGTCTCTTCCATGGGCGTCTCAAAATCGGGCCGGTGCGCGTAGAAGACGTCCACATACTCCACACCCATGCGCTTCAGGCTCTGGTCCAGCGAGGCGACAAGATACTTCTTCGACCCGCCGATGCCATACGGTCCGGGCCACATGTCCCATCCGGCCTTGCTGCTGATGATCAGTTCGTCGCGGTGCGTTCGGAAATCGGTATGCAGCACCTTGCCGAAGTTCTCCTCGGCGCTGCCGTAGGGTGGCCCGTAGTTATTTGCCAGGTCGAAGTGCGTCACGCCACGATCAAACGCGCGATGGAGCACGGCACGGCCGGTCTCGAAGACATCGGCTCCACCAAAGTTCTGCCAGAGCCCAAGCGAGACGGGTGGCAATTGGATGCCGCTGTTCCCGCAGCGTCGGAAGCTGGCATGGTCGTAGCGTGCAGAGGTTGCGATGTACGGTTCAGGAAAAGCCATGCGCTCTACGATACTGCCGCGCGCTCACTTGTGGCTTCCGCAAGTATGCGCCGCCGACCCGTAGGTCAGCTTCGGATACCACTGGGGGTCGCGGCCATCAGGCGTGGCATCTAGGATGGTCCACATCGGACCGAGTTCGGGGGCGCCGCGCGGGTCCTGCCCGGGATCCGCGGTGTTCATCGTCATCTCGCAAGACCAGAAGTGGCGAATGGTGCCGTCGCGCCGGGCGAAAACATTGAGCGCAGGGATGTCTTGTCCTTGGGTCGAGACCGCAAAGTAGTCACGCGAGTAATTGTCGTTCACGTCGCTGTAAATGCGAATGTTGCGCCAGCTGCGCTGTCGCTTCCACTCCATCAGGCGTTCCAGCGGCGAGCGAGCAACCACCACGAACGACACCTGTTGGTCCAGGTCAAGCGCGTTGGCGTCCCACGGGCCAACCACGTTGGTGCACATAGGGCAGGGTTCCGGCATGCCCGGACCGAACATGGCGCTGTACACGACAAGTGTCGGCTTGTCACCAAACAGGCCGACGAAATCCATGCGACCATCTTCGCCGCTGAACTGGTAGTCGCCTAGCACCTCACCGCCCGGCGGCAGAGCGCGACGCTGCTCTGCGACCCGTTCAATGTGGCGGCGCAGCTCAATCTCTTCCGCTAGCAGCGCGGTGCGCGCGGTGCGGTACTCCGCTGACTCATTGGGTATGCGCATGGGCGCGGCGTTTGCGAGCTCGACGGAACTCTTCAGGGGTTCTTTAGGCATTTGATCTTTCTCGAAACCGGGAACCATTCTACGCAAGCAACGTGGCAATACGCCTGCCGCTCACCTGAGTTCCTACGTACCGCAGAACGTTTGCAGAACCTGCTGCTCCGGCCTGGCGGGCGCTGCGTAACGGTGCAGTCCGGGCCGCTCCTCAGATGGGTTGGCCAATACGTTCAGGAACTGCTCGAAAGGCGCAAAGTCGTTGCGAAGCACCGCGGCGTCAATCACCTCCTGCACCAGGTGGTTGCGTGGGATGTACACGGGATTGACGCGCTGCATGAATGCATTGCGCACGTCCTGGGTGGTTGATTCTGCCTTCAGCCTTGTGTGCCAGCGGGTAAGCCAGGCTTCGAAGCTTGCTGCATCCGCGAACTGCTCGCGCGCGCCGCTGCCGTCGTCCTCTGACAGGTGGCGGAACGTTAGCGTGAAGTCCGCCCGTCCCGCGGCCATGGCCTCGAGCAGGTCTTTGACCAGCGTTGCGTCTTCCTCCTGCTCCTGTGCCAGGCCAAGCTTCGCGCGGAAGACACGCAGGTACTGCGCCTCATACAGCGGGGAGAAGGCGTTGAGCACCTCGTAGGCTGCCGCCAGCGCAGCTTCCTGTGAGCCTTCTTTCTCTGCCATTAGTGGCAACAGTGTTTCGGCCAAACGCGACAGATTCCAAACCATGATGCCCGGCTGATTGCCATAAGCGTAGCGGCCCTGTCGATCAATGGCAGAGAAGACCGTTGCCGGGTTGTAGGCCTCCATAAAGGCGCAGGGCCCGTAGTCAATGGTCTCGCCGCTGATGCTGGTGTTATCCGTGTTCATCACACCATGGATGAAGCCCAGGCCCATCCACTGCGCCACCAGCGAAGCCTGCCGCTGCACCACGCCTTCGAGCAGAGCACGATAGCGCTTTGTCTCCTCGACGACTTCAGGGTAGTGACGGGCGATCGCGTAATCCGCCAACGTGCGCAGTGATTCCTTGTCCTCACGGGCGGCGAAGTACTCAAAGGTGCCCACGCGCAGGTGGCTGGATGCGACGCGCGTCAGCACCGCGCCGGGCAGCATCTCCTCGCGCACCACGGCTTCGCCCGTCAGCACGGCGGCAAGCGCGCGTGTGGTGGGCACGCCCAAGCGGTGCATCGCCTCGCTCACAAGGTACTCGCGCAGCACCGGCCCAAGCGCGGCGCGTCCGTCACCGCGTCGCGAGAACGGCGTCGGCCCGGAGCCTTTCAGCTGGATGTCGTAGCGCTTGCCGTCCTGCGCGATGACCTCGCCCAGCAGGCATGCGCGCCCGTCCCCCAACTGCGGCACAAAACCGCCGAACTGGTGCCCGGCATACGCCATCGCCAGCGGCTTCGACCCCGCGGCAATGCGGTTGCCCGCAAACACCTCCGCGCCATGCTGCGAATGCAGAGGTCCGGGGTCGATGTTCAGGAAACGCGCCAGATCGTCATTGATTTGTATCAGTCGCGGCGCACGTACCCGCGTTGGTTCCACCCGCGCAAAGAAGTTCTGCGGCAGCCGGGCGTAGGAGTTATCGAATGGGATGGCTACTGCCGTTTCAGCTGTCATAGTGTATTCGATGTTCGAGCTCTCTTTGGAGACGCTGCGCAGAGTGTCAACGCTCTAGAGTCCCGCTCGGTGCCGCGTTTGAGAGGGGAAGCATGATGATAGAGGCATGCCTGTGACACTGAGCGGACGAACGAGCCTGTACCCAATCTTGGGCGATCCGGTCACCTATGTGGAATCGCCGCGACGCTTGACTGCTGCATTCGAGAAGCGCCGGCACGACGGTGTCTGTGTCCCCATGCAGATACCGCGTGAACAGTTGGACAATGCTGTACGAGGACTATGCGCCGCCGGGAATGCGCGCGGCCTGCTGATCACCATGCCACACAAGGCGGCGATGTTTGCGCAATGTGCGACAACGTCAGAGACGGCAACGCTGTTGGGCGTGGTAAGCGTTGCAAGGCGCAACCCGGACGGCACCTGGCATGGCGACATGCTGGACGGTGAAGCCTTCGTGTCTGTGCTGGAGAAGGCGGGTGCCATGCTGCGGAGAGCGCGGGTGTTGCAGGTGGGTGCCGGTGGAGCAGGTAGCGCCATCTCGCTGGCTTTGTGCAATAAGGGTGTTCAAGAGCTAGTGCTGCACGACACCAATCCGGGTCGCAGTGATCAGCTCGTAAAGCTGCTTAGCGGCGTTTGCGGTGGGCGCGTGCGCGCAGGAGGGCCGGATGCGGCAGGGTTCGACATTGTGGTGAATGCGACGCCCCTGGGCATGTCACCTGACGACCCGCTTCCGGTCGAAGCGCAAGACCTCTCTTCTTCTATGGTTGTCGGTGACGTCATCGCAGGTCACGGTGTGACGCCGTTGCTGCAGGCTGCGCATGCAGTAGGCTGCAGGACAGCCAGTGGCTCGCAGATGGTAGAAGAGGGCATCGAGTTGATGTGCCGCTTCTTCCTTGACTAGTCTGCCCGCAGACACCTGCCGGAGGCCGTCGTGAGATCCAATAGGTATCCAGCTACTCCTATTCGTGCTCTGCTATTACGTGTGGTGCGGAGTGAAGGTCTTTGAGATCGTGTGATGTAATGCGTCACTTTGAAAGAAACGGTCCACTGCGTCCATAACTTGTTCGCCCTGTTTGGCCTCGAAGATGCTTTTGCGCAGGGTGCTGCCGCCGGGCACGCCGTGGGTGAACCAGCTGGCGAACTGCTTCATTTTGCCGATCACGTCGCGGCGGGCGCTTTCGCGGTCGCGGGCGAGGTGGCGCAGGCGGTTGTGCGCAGCGAGTTCGGCGGGACCGAGCGTTTCGAGGTCGATGTGTGTGGGCACGGCGACTTCGGGGTGCTCCTGCTCCATTTCAGCAAAGAGCATGGTGAAGTAGGTGCGGATCATGCGATAGCGGTCATCTGCGGTGGCTACGTCGTAGGTGCCGTGGCTGGGCATAAATGCAGATCCCTCCGCTTCGCTTCGGGATGACAAATCAAAAAGGCTGCGGGATGACACGTCAAGAGAGGCGGCGCGTGATGCCGTGTACTGCGCGATCTGGCGGAAGATCCATGGATTAGCCGGAGCGGCGCGGCCGATCATGACGGCGTCGCAGCCGGTTTGGGCGACCATGTTGGCGGCGTCCTCGGGGGTGCGGATGTCGCCGTTGCCGATGACGGGGATGCGGACCGCGTCCTTGACGGCGGCGATGTACTCCCAGCGTGCTGTGCCGGTGTAGCCCTGTTCGCGGGTGCGGGCGTGCAGCGCGACGGCGTTCAGGCCGCAGTCCTCCGCCATTTTCGCCAGCGGCACGCAGACCAGGTTGCTCTCGTTCCAGCCCATGCGGAACTTGACGGTGAAGGGAATCGTGACCGCCGCACGGACGCGCTCGAAGATGATTTGAATGAGCGGCAGGTCGCGCAGGAGGCCGCTGCCGCCGTTGCAGCTGACGACGCGCTTGGCTGGGCAGCCCAGGTTCAGGTCCACGATGTCGAAGCCTGCGTCCTGGCAGATGCGCGCGCTGTCTGCCAGCGTCTCCGGGTTCGAGCCGAAGATTTGCGCAGAGATGGGGTGCTCGTCGTCGTAGTAGGTCAGGTAGCGCTTGCGCTTGGTCTCGCGCATGCGGCTCAGGCCGTCGGCGGAGGTGAACTCCGTCATGATGAGGCCGCATCCACTCTGCTGGTTGGTGGCGGCCTGGTCCACGTCGGTGTTGCCGCTTTCAGGTGAGAAGAGGGAGGCGTTCTTGATGAAGCGGCGAAAGACAGTGTCCGTGACGCCCGCCATAGGGGCGAGCACGGTCGCCGGCGCCACGCGCACGTTGCCGATGGTGAACTCCGCCGGAACGGCAGCAGGCAACGCCGTCGTTGGCGGACGGTCGATCACTGCAGCGGCATAGCTTTCCCACTCTTTTTTCATGCTCTAACGGAACAAAGAGCCTACTCGGCCCAACACCTGTTTGAGAATTTCCTCGGGTACACGCTCTACGAACCGTGCTTTGCGTTCCGATAAATCCAGTGTTCTTGGCTGGTCACACCGGACCAAGCCCGTCGTTCGCAATCCAGGCCCGTCAAGAACAACCGCTAGACCGATGTTCCTGGCGAAAGCGCCGCCGTTTGTAATAGGCACGATGACGGGTGCGCCAGTGCGAAGGTTGATTGCATCGGGAGAGATGACGAGGACAGGACGCTCTCCCATCTGCTCACGTCCAACGCTTGGCTCCAGAGAAACGAAGTAAATCTCGCCTCGCTTCAAATCAGTTCCCGGCCAACCGGTGGTGAGGTCAGCCACTCCCGTTCTGCTGCCGGATCGCGCGGAATCTTTTCAAAGTCGGCGAGCAACTCCTCCACACTGAACGTTGGGATGCCCTCACCTGCTACGGGTTCCGTATGACGGTACCTGCCGTTCTCTGTGTCCGTGTCCTGCGGACGAACACGCAGTTCAGCACCGCTGATGTCCCATTCGACCAGTGACTCCGCCGAGAGCGAAAGCTGCGCCTGCACCTCCGCCGACAGGGGCAGCATGAGCATACCGTCCACTTC
The DNA here is from genome assembly GCA_964242065.1 of uncultured Terriglobus sp. GTDB lineage: Bacteria > Acidobacteriota > Terriglobia > Terriglobales > Acidobacteriaceae > Terriglobus. The sequence continues at coordinate 13,084 of CAXTBQ010000021.1, forward strand.
CTTCAAATGCACTTGCGCCATTGCACACCTCGTAAAGCTGATGCTAGCAAGAGAAAGCCCCCGGACAGGCCGGAGGCTTTCTCGTGGTCTGTTGGAAGTTATTTGGCAGCGGCTGCAGTCGCAGAGTCGCTCTTGGCGAACTTCCGCTTGAACCGTTCGATGCGGCCTGCGGTGTCAATCACCTTGCTCTTGCCCGTGTAGAACGGATGGCACACGCTGCAGATTTCCAGCAGGATGTCGCCCTTGTGGGTGGAGCGGGTTTCGAAAGTATTGCCACAGGCGCACTTTACGTTGGTGGCGGCGTAGTTCGGATGGATTCCTTGCTTCGGCATGGTCAGTCTCAATTCCTAAGAGTATTGCCGCCTCGGCTCACGGTTCGCTTGCAGCGGTTTGTTCACGCCACATCGATGGTCCCGTCGCTCTGCCGCCGGAGGCTTGCCAGGGTTCTGGTATGCGTTGGATGCACCCGGCCCAGCTTTGTGTTCATTCTAAACTGCCGGGCGAGGTTGCGGGGCTTCGGCTGAATAAGGGAACGGCGCACTTAGCCGCGCGGCCGAATCAGGCACTTGCAAAGCCCGGCTGCTGCGTTCCACACTGCGACAGGCGTAACATGCCGGGACGGGGGATAGAAGTTCATGCATGCAAAGAAGGATCTGTTCCGCTCCACCAGCTTAGCCGTCATCCTGCTGCTGTGCAGCGCACCTGCCGTGCTGGCGCAAACCACGCCGAGCGGACAAGTTGGATCTCCCGGTGCCCAGGGTAGGCGAAGCGGCGTAACAAACTGCGTGAACACCGAATCCCCAGCGACAGGCACAACGGCGGCCACGGCCAGCAACGCAAATGACAGCAACTGCGTGGAACCGGCACCCGGCTTTGTCAATCCCGGCCTGCCTCTGACCGGAGCGGAAGCCACCCACGCGGTCACCGCGTTTGTACGCGTGGATTCCGTTGTGCCGCGCCCGCCGGTAACCCTGCCTGCGGGTGACAGCTTCAGCGTGGTGGGAGATGCCACGCTGGTCAAGGTTCGCCGCGCGGAGTTAAAGGATTGCATCGCCACCGGCAAGCGCATCAGCGCACGGGCGAACGCCTCCACCTCCACCACCTGCCTGGACCGCAAGGGCGAACTCCTAGCCTACGAGGAATGCAAGATAGGCGCGGGAGACTGCGTCGTCATCACCACGCAGGACGTAGCCCGGCAGCAGGACAACGCCAAGGCTGCGGGAAGCGCGAAATCGCAGTGAACAGCCTTGGAAGCCGGGCTGAGTTTTCAGCGGAACTCGATGCAGTCTGCCCACATTGCGAGGGGCAGGGCATGCGCATTGTGCAGGACGCTGCCGGGCGACGGACCGCCGTCCCCTGTGTGTGCCGTGCGCAGCGCCGGTCACTACGCGTGCTGGCACAAGCACGCATCCCGCGCCGTTACGAACACTGCACGCTCGACTCCTTTGAGCCCTCGTATGCGGGTGGCGGCAATCGGAGCCTGAGCCGCGCCCTCATGGCGGCCCGCAAGTTCGTCGCGGACTACCCGCTCGAAACCGACGGCACCGGCCTGCTGCTCACCGGCTCGATCGGCGTCGGCAAGACCCATCTCGCAGTAGGTATGCTGCAGGCCTTGGAAGAGGAGCGGGGCGCCGCCGGGCTTTTTTACGATTACCGCGAACTGCTCAAGCAGGTGCAGAACAGCTACAACCCGCGCGTGGCATCAACCGAGCTCGAAATACTGGCACCGGTCTTCGACGCGGAAGTGCTCGTGCTGGACGAGATTGGCGCTTCCAAGCCCACGGATTGGGTGTGGGACACGGTCGCGCACATCCTGAACACCCGCTACAACGACAAGCGAACCACCATCATCACCACCAACTTTGCCAACCAGCCGCCGTTAGGGGCAGACAATGCGGAAACCCCGCGCAACGCGGCGCGGACGGCCATGCGCGAGGAGACGCTCGGCGATCGTATCGGCGAACGCATGCGGTCGCGCCTGCAGGAGATGTGCGTTGTGCTGGAGATGCAAGGAGAAGACTTCCGGCAGAAGGTGAAGCGCGCTTCGTTTGTCTAAACGTCAGAAGGTGAGCAGGCTGACGAGAACGAGCAGACCAAAGGCGCAGGCGGAAACGCGGTAGGTCCAGTCATGAACGGGGGAATCGCACATGTGGTTCTCCTGGCGTCCACGCCGGGGAAAACAGGGACGCGTACAGGCACTATGACATGGGGCCGGAGCAGATGTCGTGAAATGTGTGCAAATGCGACATCGAAGTAGACTCAAAGGATGAAACCGGACGGCGAAGACGTTTCGATTCTGGTTCCTGAACCGGAGCGGACATTGACTCCGCGGATCTGGATGCTGGCTGCTTTGGCGGTCCTGCTGGTGCTGGGAGTTGCCGCGCTTGCGACGTTTCGCCGATCGCCTGCCAACACGGCTGAGATCCGCAATGCGGATGCCTATGCGGCGCACCTGCCCATCTCCGGCATCCAGTTGTCAGAAGCCACGAACGGTACCGGTGGCAAAGCAACGTACGTGGACGGCACGGTGGCCAACACGGGCGACCGAACCCTTACTGGTGCAGTGTTGCAGGTGACGTTCGCCACGGCGGACGGCACACCTCCGCAGCGCGAGACGTTGCCGCTGATGCTGGTCCGTACGCGAGAGCCTTACGTCGATCTAGAGCCTGTTTCGAGTGCGCCGATCCGGCCTAGCGAGGAGCGCGACTTTCGACTCATCTTCGAGTCGGTCCCGGCGAACTGGGACGTCAAGCCGCCAACCATCCAGGTGGTTCACGCCGACCTTCGCTAGTAAGCGACCGCATTGCACTGCATGGAAACTTGCTTCTTTGCGGAAGAAAATTCCGACTCCGCCGCCATGCGCCCGTTCTCTCCGGCGGCAGGTTCTGAGCACAATCCTTTTCCCTGCAATGACTTAGCACGTTCATCCAGTTTGGCAAGCGCATTGCTCTGATCCAGACCAACGGAGAGCCCTGTGTGCTGCTTTTACCAACCCCGGCACCGGTCTGCGTAGATGGAGTAGAGAACCCGATGACACAGTCACACCAGATCAAGAAAGTACTCAGCGTGGGTGCGTCCGCGCTGTTGCTTGCCGGCATGGTTGCTCTCCCGGCCCACGGTCAGGCGTCTTCCACCACCGCTCCCGCGAGCGCCAAGCAGGATGCCGCGGATAACAGCACGTATTCCACGGGCCAGCCGCTCCAGATGCAGTCCAAAGAAGGTTTTTGGGGGCACATGAATCCGTTTGCCCGCAAGAAGTGGGTAAAGCGTCAGATGGACCCGGTGAAGGATCGTGTGAATGAACTCGATCAGCTCCAGTCGAAGAACGCCAATGACATTCGCGATGTGGATGCGCGGGCCACTGCCGGCATCAAGCGTGTGGGCGATGCGGCAGCGGCAGCCGACCAGCGTGCGCAGGACGCATCCGGACGGGCAGATGCGGCAAACGGCACCGCCACAGCGGCTTCCTCCCGTACTGACGCGCTTCATGGCACCGTGCAGAACCTTGATCAGTACCAAACGGTGGCGTCGACGCCGGTGGTGTTTGCGGCCGGACGGACCACGCTGAGCACACGCGGACGCGCGGAACTCAACGATCTCGCCACCAAGCTGGCCACGGAGAAGGGCTACATTCTTGAGGTGCAGGGCTACAGCCGCAGCGGTGTGGCTTCGTCCCAGGCCATGGCCGACTCTGTGGTTCGCTACTTTGTGACCGAGCACCAGGTGCCGGTTTACCGTATCTACCGCTCGGGCCTGGGCCGCGCGACAGCGAAGACCACGCCTGCCGGTGAAAAGCTGCTGGCAAACGGCGTGCGTGTGACCTTGCTGCATAACAGCCTGGCAGGCCTGGACGGGACACCGCAGCGGAACGCCTCCGCAGTCACTGCCCCGACCGGCGGTTCCATATAATCGAATCGGCCGGAGACTTCGCCCGGCCGCACAGGATGGCGGAACATCGCCACAAACCTCTCCTAAGCAGAGAGAACCAAGGCAGATTGGCCCTCCCGAAACGGAGGGCCGTTTTTTTGCCTCCTGGCGATGCTTTCGCGCTTCTGTGCCTATGCTTTCTAGATTTTCATCCTGAGCGAAGCGTAGCGATCGAAGGACTTGCTTTCCTTCGCGCCGCACTGCTGCTGGACAAAAAGGTTCTTCGCTGCCTTTAGGGTGACGTGTTGATGAGCTGCGCCTCGAGAACGATGAAGCGTTCAGCGCACAGTGACGTTCAGGAAGCCGAGGCCACGCAGCAGGCTTTCCATGCTGCTCCGTGCGTTGCTGCGTGCCGCGTCCAGGATGCCGTCGCTGGTTGCGGCCTGCAGAATCTGTGTCTCCGCAGCCTTTCGGGTGTCGCTCTCAAGATTGGGGTCGGCAGGGGTCAGCAGCCCGGTCGTACGCGCAAAGACACGGGTCTTGCCACTGTCGATGCGACTGGTAAAAACCTCGGATGCGGGCAGGTCCACCGTGACGGCATGGCCTTCCACATGCACAGACTCTGGTCTGAGCTTGCTCATGTCCACGCCTGCGATGACCTGGCCGTGCACCACCAGCAGCAGCCGGTCGCCAAACAGGAGATCCGGCAAAACAGCGTTGGTGTGCTTGCCTTCGACGACTGTGTCCACGGAGTAGCGAACGGTTTCCAGGCGATTCAGCCGCTGAATCTGGCTCACCACGTCTGGCGCCGAGGCGAACTGGTCATGGCCGCGGACAAGCCTGTCTGCGACAGTGCCCAGCAGCGTGCCTGAGCCCGCGCGTCGCACCACGTACAGCATCAATAGGCATCCCAGCGACAGCGAAGCCAATAGCACAAAAAGCGTAAAAATCGGCCAGCCGCGGCTGCTTCGACGCGCTTCCGCGTGGGCGATGCGCTGCTGCCGTGCGACTTCTTCCTGGCGGACGCGTTCCGCGCTGGACGGTGCTGGATCGAGACTCATGTCCGTATCAGATGCACTAGCCAACCTTCTTTGTCATCCTGCAGTGTCTGACTTTGTCATCCCGCAGCGAAGCGGAGGGATCTGCTTGTAAGCCCGTCCGCTGTTGAAGACTGCTGTGACTCGTGTGCCCACCCGTTCGCGCTCCGCGCGAACAGCCGGTGGATTGCGCTGGGATGAACTCGTGCGTGGGCAAGCACACATGCAGATCCCTTCGCTGCGCTGCGGGATGACAAACCAGACAGAGGGACGACTATGCTGGGGCGATCGCGTCGAAACTCACCTGGCTCAAAGCGCGACCCCGTCTCATGCGGTTGCGGTAACTCGCTGCCACAAACTCGCGGAAGAGTGGGTGCGGCTCCAGCGGCTTGGACTTGAACTCCGGGTGGAACTGGCAAGCGACGAAGTAGGGGTGCGAGGGAATCTCGACGATCTCCACGTAGGTCGCGTCGGGCGTGGTGCCGGTCAGGCGCAGCCCGGCACCGGTCAGCACCGGTTCGTACTCGCGGTTGAACTCGTAGCGGTGGCGGTGGCGTTCGCTGATTTCCGTGGTGCCGTAGGCCTCGGCGGCCTTGCTACCCGGCTCCATCACGCAGGTCCACGCGCCCAGCCGCATGGTGCCGCCCATCTCTTCCACGCCGGTCAGTTCGCGCAGCTTGTAGATGACGCGGTGCGACGTCGCGGGATCGAACTCGCTGCTGTTTGCGTCATGCAGGCCGCACACGTTGCGCGCGTATTCGATGCACGCCGTTTGCATGCCCAGGCAGATGCCGAAGTACGGCGTTTCGCTCTCGCGGGCGTAGCGGATGGCGTTGAGCATGCCCTCGATGCCGCGCTTGCCGAAGCCGCCCGGCACCAGGATGCCGTCGAAATACTCGAGCTGCTGCTCGTAGCTGCTGTCGCCGGTTTCCAGGCCTTCAGCCTCCAGCCACGTTACACGCAGCTTCAGGTTGGCGTGCAGCGCGCCGTGTACCAGTGCTTCCTTCAGCGATTTGTAGCTATCCTCATACTCGACGTACTTGCCCACAATGCCGATGTGGACCTCGTCCTTCGGATGGTAGGCGTGGTCCACCAGTTCGCGCCATTTGGTCAGGTTGGCTTCCTTGGCGTCAAGCCGCAGGTAGTTCATCACCAGCGCGTCTACGTGCTCGGCCTCGAAGGCGAGCGGTAGTTCATAGATGTTCGCCACGTCCGTCGCGGCGATGACAGCGCGCTCTTCCACGTTGCAGAAGGCGGCGATCTTGCCTCGCATCTCGCGCGGCAGGTTGCGTTCGCAGCGGCACAGCAGTATGTCTGGCTGAATGCCGATGGAGAGCATCTCCTTCACAGAGTGCTGGGTGGGCTTGGTCTTAAGCTCCTGCGCGGCGGCGATCCATGGCACCAGCGTCACGTGTACGAACAGCGTGTTTTCGCGATGGAGGTCCTGCCGCATCTGCCGAATGGCTTCGAGAAAAGGCAACGACTCAATATCGCCAACGGTGCCGCCGATCTCGACGATGCAGACATCACAGTCCGCGGCCACCTTGCGCATGGCGGCCTTGATCTCGTTGGTCACGTGCGGGATGACCTGCACGGTCTTGCCCAGGTAGTCGCCGCGGCGCTCCTTGGTAATAACCTGCTCGTAGATCCGGCCGCTGGTCAGGTTGTTGTCACGCGACAGCTTTGCATGGGTAAAGCGCTCGTAGTGGCCCATGTCCAGGTCGGTTTCAGCGCCGTCGTCGGTGACGAACACCTCGCCATGCTGAAAGGGCGACATGGTTCCCGGATCCACGTTCAGGTAGGGGTCGAACTTCATCAGACCCACGCGTAAGCCGCGCGCCTCCAGCAAACAGCCGATCGATGCAGCCGCAAGTCCTTTACCGAGCGAAGACACAACGCCGCCCGTTACAAAGATGTATTTCGCTGACATCTCCGCCTCGTTCTCTTTAGTTGTCGTGTTGGGCCGTGCGTGGGGTGCACGACTGAGTATACCAATCGACAGCCAGCGCCACTTTTAGAACGCACCCAATCCTGCCGCTTCCTTCAGCAGCAGCAAGTACCAGAGCACCGGCGCAGCCACCAGCAGTGCGTCGATGCGGTCCAGGATGCCGCCGTGTCCGGGCAGCATCGTTCCGGAATCCTTTACGCCCACGCCTCGCTTCAGGGCGCTCTCCAGCAGGTCACCGACCTGCGCGGCGATGTTGACCAGAGCGGCCAGCAGCAGTGTTTGCCACAGCGGCTGGCTGATGTGCAGCACCGTGCTGCCACGGCGGCCCACCAGCTCGCAGATGCCCGCAAGCACGCCCGCAATCATGACGGACCCGACGATCGATGCCAAGGCGCCTTCCTGCGTTTTGTTCGGGCTGAGGGCCGGAGCTAGCTTGCGCTTGCCAAAGGCTTTCCCCACGTACAAGGCTGCAATGTCGCCCGTCCAGACCACGAGCATCAGGAAGATGAGCAGCGTGGGGCCGTTCTCCCGCGCGATGATCTGTGGCAGCAGAGTCAGCGGGTAGGCCACGTAAATGAGCCCAAAGAAACCCGCCGCCGAGATGGGCAGAACGCGTTCCAGATGGCCGCTGCGCGCCTCGCGAAACGTGACCCACGTCAGCAGACTAAGCCCCAGCGCGCTCAACACCGGCAAAACCGCCTCAAGCGGGCGGTAGTAGGTCACAGCAAACAGCACGGCTGTTGCGGGCAGCATCCACCAGGTAGGCACGACCTCATCGCCTGCACGCGTCAGGGAGACGTACTCGTAAGCTGCCAGCACCGCAACCAGGGCAGACACCAGGATCAGCGCAAGCTGGTTTCCCCAGAACACCAGCCCGAACACAAGCAGGATGAGAACTGTAGCGGTAAGAACTCTCTTCATAGCCAGAGAGAAGAATATCGCTTAGTCGTCGATCAGGCTCTCCACTTGCGCCTTGCTGCTGTCCCAGTCGGTCAGCGCGATCACGGTCGACTCGACGAGACCGTTTATCCGGAAGAGTGTCGCTGCTCCCGTGCCGCTGAAGCCGTAGATCTCCGGCATGGCAAACGACGAACCAGCAAACGCCGCGTCTATTTTGCCGTGCGTGTTGAAGGACAACACCGGCTTCGCACCGAGCGGGTAGTCCGTCAGCAGCGATTGCACGAGGACAAACGATCCCGTCACCAGGCACGCCAACGCCGCTCTCGGATTTTTCTTGCGCAAAATTAAGGCCGAGGTCAGAAAGAACGCGGAGTGGCTGTAGTCGATGAAGCCGTGCACCTTTGCACTGATAGGCTTCGGCACCTGGTACTTATCCGGTAGAACAACGTTGGAAGACATGGTCACTCCTTGCCCTGGAGCAGGAATGCCACAGGTAAGGTGTGAGATGGGACGGCACGCCGTCATAAGTGCTGTGGAAGCAATAAGTGCCCGAAGTAACGCGGTGTGGCGTGATTCGGCTTAGCGCACCAGCTCTGGCATCAGCGGTTCGGGCAGCGACTCGTCCGTGAACTCCGTGTCCAGCCCGCCGAATCGGCGGCTGCGCTGCTGGAATGCGGCAATGCCCTCAAGCAGGTGGACCCCGCGGAAATCGGGCCACAGCCGGTCCGTAACGTAAAGCTCAGAGTACGCGATCTGCCACAGGAGGTAGTTGGAGATACGCATCTCGCCGCTGGTCCGGATCAGCAGGTCCGGGTCCGGCATGTGCGCGGTGTACATGTGGCGTGAGAGAGCGGCTTCATCGACGGCACCCAGGCCGCCCGCTCCGAGCAGGTCATCCACGGAACATCCCCGGCGATGTGCCTCGTCCATCAACGAACTGAGCAGGCCTCGCGCAGCGTCGACGATCTCTGCCCGGGAACCATAATTTAAAGCAAGCGTGAGCGTAGTGCCCGAGTTCCGGGCTGTCTGCTCCGCTGCCCACTGCATGGTGTCCTGCACTTCCGTCGGTAGCTCGTGCGTGCGGCCGATGTAAGCCATGCGGACGTTGTTATCGTTCATCCGCTGCACATTGCCCACCAGGTAGTTCCGCAGCAGCTTCATCAGAAAGCTGACTTCGGCCTTGGGGCGGCGCAGATTGTTTTCCAGGGAAAAGGCATACAGGGTCAGGAAGGGCAGGTTGATGCGGCTCGCCGTTTCCACCACGAACTGGACGCTTTCCGCGCCCTTCTGGTGTCCCAGAAATCGCTTCAGGGCGCGCTTGCCGGCCCAGCGGCCGTTGCCGTCCATGATGATGGCGACGTGTTCGGGGATGCGGTCCAGGTCCAGGGTGCGGTAAACCGCAAGCTCCTCTGGCAGGAGCTCATGGATGCGCAGGGCCTGGGTCAGCGGCAAAGGGACAACCTCTCCGAACTTCGGACTTCCGCTCGACCGTAGCACGTCCGCTTGGGCCATTGCAACGGATTGCAGTGGCCCAAACGCGACTCAGATGGAGACAGAAGAGAGGTGAGGCGGTGCTGCTAGGCGATGCGCCGGCGACCGGCCGCCAGTTCCCGCACGTGGTTGAGAAAAATAGACTTCTGCAGCGCATCAAGCTGGGCGCAGAAGCTCGCGATCTCCGCAAGGAACGGGTCGTTGAGGAGTACCGCAGCCTCATCCCGCTGCCGTGTCTTCGCGTCGCGAAGCAGGGCACTGATATCCACCTGCAGCGCGCGCGCCAGCCGCTCCAGCGAGGACAGTGTCGGCATGGCCTTACCATTCTCGATCTTGGAGATGTAGGTGCGCGGAACGTTCATGCGCGTTGCAAGCTGGCGCTGGCTCAGGTTCTTGAGGCGGCGCAGATCGCGAACCGCCGTAGCCACCTGGATACCCTCGTTGCTTGCCGAGGCAGCAGGGGGAACGATGGACAGCGTTGGGGCTGCCACTGGCTCGGGTTCTTCTACGTCCAGGGGTTTGCGGCACTTCCGGCACTGGGCGTTGCCGGCGCGAAATTGAACCAGGCCGCAGTGATCGCAGCGCAGGACCTCCCGTTGTTCCACGGGCGCCATCATGGTTGCCATATGTTCTGTAGCGGATGGGTGCCAGAGCAGGGCCCCATAGCGCGGGTGTCCGATAAAGAACAACCGCGATGTCCCTACTCTGATACGGGGTACTCGCTTCGTCAAGAGGAATCGTGCTGATTATTAGCAAGCTGCAGAAGAATCAGCGGAAAGAACCAAGGTAGTTACCCATGCGTTCCACTCAAGCCCGCAATATGGAGTCAATCTGTGTCACGCGCACGCCCGCCGCGGCCCAGCGATTTGACATGGCATCCATGGTGTTCCGCGCAATTCCGCGGACTGCATCCGTCAGTACTGTAACCTCAAAGCCCAGCGCGACGCCGTCCAGCGCGGAGTAGCCCACGCAGTAATCCCACGCAAGCCCGCAGAGATAAAGCTCCCGTAGGCCACGGTCGCGCAGGTATCCGGCCAGCCCTGTGGACGTGGTGTGGTCATTCTCGAGAAAAGCAGAGTAGGAGTCCACATCCTTCCGGAAGCCCTTGCGCAGAATCAGCCCGGCGTGCGGCAGGAGCAGGCCGGCGTGCAGGGCCGCCCCTGCAGACTGCTGTACGGTGTGGTCCGGCCACAGTGACTGCGTGCCATAAGGCGCTTCCACTGTCTCCACGAACGGCTGTTTGCCGTGCGTGCTGCCAAAGGAGATATGTCCCTGCGGGTGCCAGTCCTGCGTGAGGATCACTTCCTCAAATCGTTCGCCAAGCTGGTTGATGAGCGGGACCACGGCGTCGCCATCTGGCACGGCCAGGCTGCCGCCCGGCATGAAGTCTACCTGCATATCGATCACCAGCAACGCTTCGCCGTTCGCCATTCTGCCCCCTACAACCTGCAGCGCTTAGGATGCTGCCGCTGTGCCGGCGGAAGCAGAGCCGCTACACTTGAGCGCATGCCACAGACCTTCCACGCCGAAGCGCGGCTGCGCGTGCGCTATGCCGAAACGGATCAGATGGGTGTTGTGTATCACGCCAACTACCTGGTCTGGTTTGAGGTAGGTCGCGTGGAGTTGCTGCGCTCACTCGCCATCCCATACAAGCAACTGGAAGAAGAGTTCGGATGCATGATCGCCGTCGTAGGGGTCGAGGCGCGGTACCGTTCACCCGCCCGCTACGATGACGAAATCGCCGTGCAGACGCGGCTGCTCACCATGCGCGGCCCGGTGATGAAGATCGGCTACGAGGTGACACGTGTTGCAGACAGCAAGCTGCTTTGCAAAGGCCAGACCACGCACGTGGTCGTTGGCAAGGACATGAGCAAGCGAGCATTGCCCGAGCCGTACCAGCGCGCCTTCCAGGAACTGCTGCAACGCTGAGGGGCTGCCTATCTCTCAGCCTGCTCCAGGGCAGCGTCGTCGATCTTGTTGGACTGGTTGATCAGGTCGCGCAGTTCCTTCGAAGGCTTGAAGTAGGGAACTCGCTTGGCGGGAACAGAGACCTTGTCCCCTGTCTTTGGGTTGCGGCCGGTGCGTGGGTTCCGCTGGCGTGTGCGGAACGATCCAAAGCCGCGAATCTCCACCTTGTCGTCCGCGTGCAGGGCTTCCACAATGCCCGCAAAGAACGTTTCGACAATCACCTCGCTGTCGCGGCGGGTGAGGTCTCCAAGGGCAGTCACCTGATCGACGAGTTCGGCTTTCGTCATGCGTTCTCTTTTCTGACGGCGGGAGTTGCTTGAGTTTACACCGCGGCGAGCCGGTGTTCATGCAAAAACAACCCAGGTTTGACAGGCCAACGGAACACGCGAACACTGCATTTCAGACATGCTTCGATCCCTGCTCATCGCCCTTTCGCAAAACACCACCATGCGCCGCATCATGGAACGCTCGTCGCCGGGCCGCAAGATTTCAAGCCGCTTTGTCGCGGGCCTGTCCGTTCAGGACGCATTGCGCGTGACGGCCGATCTGAACCGCGACGGCTTTGCCGTGTCGTTGGATAGCCTGGGCGAAAGCGTTCGGACAGAGGCGCAGGCACGGTCTGCTGCGGATGTGTACCACCGCCTGCTGGATGCGATTGCCGCAAGCAAGCTGAACGCGAACGTGTCGGTCAAGCTGACCGGCGTCGGCATGGATGTGTCGCATGCATTAGCGGAGAGCACAGTAGGCGGCATTGTCGCGCACGCAGCAGAGCAGGGCAACTTTGTGCGCATCGACATGGAAGGCTCGCAGTACACCGAACCCACCATGGCACTGACGGAGCACCTTCACGCGCAGTTCCCGGGCGCTGTGGGTACCGTGCTGCAGGCCTACCTGTACCGCACGAAATACGATACAGAGCGGCTGCTGGAGCAGGGTATCCGCATCCGGCTGTGCAAGGGCGCGTACAAGGAGGCGGCAGCCATTGCCTTCCCGCAGAAGGCCGATGTTGATGGGAACTACGTTAAGCTGATGCAGGCCATGCTGCTGTCCGGCGTGTTCTGCGGCATCGCAACGCACGACCCGGCCATGATCGAAGCGACGGAGCGATTTGCATCACAGCAGGGCATCGCACGCGACCGCTTTGAGTTCCAGATGCTGTATGGCGTACAGCGCGAGCTGCAACGCGACCTGCTGCGCCGCGGCTACGGCGTACGCGTGTACTTGCCCTTTGGTACGGACTGGTACCCGTACTTTATGCGAAGGCTGGCAGAGCGGCCGGCGAACGTGCTCTTTCTGCTGAAGAACCTGTTCACCTAAGCTGTCATCCTGAGCGAAGCGAAGGATCCCAAGGCATTGCGCACTGCGATACCGCTTGAGGCTTTCTCGCTGGGAACTCTGCCAGTGCTGCGCCTCGTTCGACAGCATCGGGATCCTTTGTGTTCGCTCAGGATGACGGCTGCAGCAACTAGGGCAGTGGCCGATCCGCTCGCCGCCGGGCCTCCCACACCTTGACGTACTTCCAGTGCGCATATACCGCATGGTTCAGGTGGAAGATCAAACCTTCCGCGCCATCGAGAAAACCTGCCCGCAGGATGTAGTTCTTCAGAAAGCCGAAAAACGGGTTGACGAACGATTGCAGCAGGATCAGCGCGTCCGCAGTCCCTGCTTTTCTGCGGCCGAGCGCAACCACTGTGCCGCTGCTGTACTCGTTCATGTGGTCCAGGTAGTTGGTGAAATCCGGATAGCCGTAGTGCAGCAGATGGTTGCTCAGGCGACCTTTGCTTTCGTCGTACTGTGGTGTGCCGTGTGGTCCGATGCTCTCATCCACCACTGCGCTACCGCGGCGAAACAGCCGCAGCTTCTCATCCGGGAACAGCCCACCGTGCCGCATCCAGCGTGTCATAAAGATGTTCAGGCGGGGCATGTAGTATGCGTCGTAATCGGCATGCTCCAGCACAGCTTCCATCTCCGCACGCAACTCCGGTGTCACTACTTCATCTGCGTCCAGCAGCAGGATCCAGTCTGACGTGCACTGCGCAAGCGCGACGTTTTTCTGTTCGGCGTGCCCACGGAAGTCGCGATTGAAGCTGTGTTTCGCACCGAAGCTCTTCGCAATCTCCGGCGAACGGTCCTTTGAACCGGAATCAACAATGACGATCTCGTCCACCCAGCCATGCACCGCGGCCAGTGTGCGCGGAAGGTTCTTCTCCTCATCGGTGGCGATCATCGCAACCGAGATCGTCCTGCGCTGCGGGTCGACGGCCATCCGGCTGAGTCTACCGCACCCTTGCACCGAACAGCAGGACGCCAAGAACCAGAAAAGAACGAAGACCGGGCCCTCTGTTCTGGTGAGCAGCGACCACGCACACTGCTGCGCGACTCATCGCATCCTCCGCCTTGTACTCAGCGCAAACGCCGATTAGGGCAGCCGAGAGAGGGAGAGATCAGCGCCTGAGCTTCTACAATCAGTCGAGATGCCACCCATCAAGACCATAGACACCCGCACGGTTTACCGGAACAAGTGGTCACACATGCGCGAAGACATCATCGAGCGCGCGAGTGGCGAACGCGGCATTTACGGTGTTCTCGATAAGGAACCCGCCTGCATCATCATCCCGCTCGAGCGCACCGCTCAGGGTGACTTCCTCACGCTGGTGCACCAATTTCGCTACACGGTGCAGGGCAGCTATTACGAGTTCCCGCAGGGTGGATGGGAGGTGCCGGATCCTGACATCGCGGAGCTTGCCCGCGGCGAGCTGCGTGAGGAAACCGGCCTGAGCGCGGGCAAGATGACGGAGATCGGGCGCAATTGGATCGCATATGGCGCGATGCGGCAGAGGCACCACGTCTGGCTGGCGGAAGACCTTACGCAAGGAAAGATGGACCTGGAGCCGGAAGAAGAAGGTCTCACGGTGCACCGCGTTCCCGTTGAGGAGTTTGAAGCCATGATCCGTGACGGCCGCGTGATGGACAACTGCACGATCGCCGCCTGGGGAACGTATCTGGTGGGGCGTAAGCAGCAAGGGTAACCACAAACATCGTCCACTTCTAGGACCCGCTTGCGTGTTGTTGCGCAGCGCAGCTACTATTCGGCTGCTTATAAGGCCGTTGTACGCACGCGGCCGACGGCAGTGAATCTGAACGCACTTCGAGGCCCCATGAAGAAGCACCATTCCCCAGCCGCAAGCTGGTGCACCGCCGTCCTCCGCGTAGCGCTTACCCGTCCGGCCGCGTCCATCCTGCTCGCCGGTCTGGCGGCCGGCCATGCCATGCACGCGCAGGATACCAACGCCACCATCCTAGGCACGGTCACAGACCCGAGCGGGGCAGCGGTTCCCAAGGCGCAGGTCACCATCACCAACACCCAGACCAACATCTCGTCCACGGTTGAGACGAGTGACAGCGGAGCCTACACTGTGCCGCAGCTGCTGCCGGGCACGTACCGCATCAGCATCAAGATGCCTGGCTTCCAGACCGCGCTCATCCAGGATGTGAACGTGTCTGCCGGTGACCGCCGCCGTGCCGATGCGGCGCTGGTCGTTGGAGGCGGCAACGAAACGGTCGAAATCACCGCGGCAGCACCTGTCCTTCAGACAGACGCATCCAGCATCGGCAGCACGGTTGGCCAGCGTGCCGTGCAGGACTTGCCGCTGAACGGGCGCAACTTCATCAATCTGGTGCAGATCATCCCCGGTGCGACGGAGGGCGCACCCAACAGCATCAGTTCCGGCACCCGTCCGGACGACCGGCGGCCCACCTCTTCGGTTTCCATCAATGGACAGTCTGAGGTGCTGAATGATCAGCTAGTAGACGGCCTGGACAACAATGAGCGCGTGATTGGCACCATCGGCGTGCGTCCGGCCATCGATTCCATCCAGGAAGTCCGCATCCTCACAAATTCCTTCGAGGCGGATGGAGGACGTGCGGGTGGCGCGCTCATTAACGTCATCACCAAGAGCGGCACCAACAACTTTCACGGCACGCTGTACGAGTTCTTCCGCAACGACAAGTTGAACGCGTTTGCCTACCAGTACGGTGCTGGCCGCGCCAAGCCCCGCCTTCGCCAAAACCAATTTGGCGGCAGTCTTGGTGGACCCATCTTCAAGGACAAGGCCTTCTTCTATGGCGATGCCGAGTTCTTCCGCCAGATTCGCGGCAGCCTCCCCACGCAACTCACCGTGCCCACGCTGTACCAGCAGCAGAACCCCGGTGACTTCTCGAAGAGCATACCCACCGGCTCCGTCATCCAGCTTGACGGCAGCAAGAGTGGTTGCGCGATGGTAGCGGCCACGGTTGCCGACCCTACGCAAAGCCAAACCACCGGCTGCGTCTATGATCCGGACCCGACCCATGTCGCGGGTGTGAACGGCTATGCTGGAGCGTCGCAGTATCTCAGGACGCCGGTTCCCAGCAACATCATTCCCACCGGATTCATCGATCCCATCGGCCTGGCGTACTTCAAGCTCTACCCCGCGCCCAACGTTGGCAGCAATGGCTTTGTGAACGTGCGGAACAACGAGCAGTACTCCACCGTGTACGACGTGCGGGTGGATTACCACTTCAACCCGAACAACACCATCTTCGCCAAGTACATTGTCAACGACGTGTACACGGTGTCACCCGGCGCGCTGCCCATCTCCAATGCCGATGGTTTTCCGATCGATCCGCAAACGGGCAATGGATTCGGTACTTCTCCGCAGATCGCGCGCAATGCCGCCCTTATCTACACGCGGACTTTTACGCCCAACCTACTGGCGAACATCGGAGCGTCTTATACGTTCATCAACGGCGGATCGAATCCGCTGAATTACCAGGTGAACCCGAATAACAAGTTGGGCCAGCCTAACCTGAATGTGAGTGATTCGACCTCTGGCCTGGCGTTGGCGCTGCCCACCGGCCTCACCGGCCTGGGGAACGGCGGCAACTTTGTCCCACTGTTCAACAAAGACAACACTTACCAGCTCAACGG
>CAXTBQ010000021.1:29273-31183 GCA_964242065.1 uncultured Terriglobus sp.
ATTGCGCGTAACCAGCAGGACAATAACGGCGAGGGCGCATGGACTTTCCGCACCGGTGGCCCCGGCCTGCTGGAGGGCATCTTCTCGGCTGCCACGCGCAACGTGAACCTGTTCACGCCTTACTACCAGACGTGGGAACCCAGCGTGTACCTGCAGGACGATTGGCACGTGGCCAGCAACCTGACGCTGAACCTGGGTCTTCGCTACGACGTGTACACGCCCTTCACTGAGAAGTACAACCACATCTCGAACTTCGACCCGGCAACCGCAACCATCCTGCAGGCAGGCGTCAACGGCGTAAGCCGCACCGCGGGCGTCAAGACCGACTACAGCAACCTGGCTCCACGCTTCGGCTTCTCTTACAACCCGCAGCCCAGCCTCGTCATTCGTGGCGGCTTCGGCCTGGCCTTCTTCGCCAGCAACTATCAGTCGCCCACCAACCTGAAGAACACGCCGAACATCTCGATCTACGGCAACTGCTCCTCAGTGCAGTCGGCAGCCGGCACCAGCGGTTGCAGCCCGAACTTCACCCGGTTCCGTCAGGGCTTGCCGCTGCCGAATCAGAATCCGGGAACAGCGGGAGCTGCCATCGTTGGATCAATCCCTGCCACGATCGACAAGAACTTCGGTTCCGGCTATCTCCAGCAGTTCAACCTGACCGTGCAAAAGGATTTTCACGGCAACACGCTCACAGCCTCCTACGTGGGCGCGCTTGGCCGCAAGCTGTCCACCGGATTCGACATCAACCGCGCGCCTGCCAACGCTACCGGTTCGCAGACATTGCGCCGATTTTATGCGCAATTGCCGAACGTCACCACCATTCAGCAGACGTTCAGCACGGGTGCCTCTTCCTACCATTCGTTGCAAGCCAGCTTTGAGCGCCGCTTCTCCAATGGGCTTGGCTTTAGCGTCAACACCACCTGGGCGCATCTGCTGGATAACGCTCCAAATATCAACGGCCAGAGCGGCAACGGCGTGGGTCAGGTGCTGCAAACGCAGAACTATGACGACTATGGCAATGGTGACCTGGACACGCGCAACCGTGTCGTCGTGACCGGCAACTATGTACTACCGTTCGGCAGGGGCTCGCATGGCCTGCGCGCCGCAGTCGAATCCGGCTGGCATCTGAACGTGCTCAATCTTTGGTCTACCGGCCTGCCATTCACCGTGTTGAACGCCTCCAACATCAGCGGCACAAGTCCGAACGGGTCAGCGGACCGGCTCAACATTCTGAGCGATCCATTCAGCAACATTCAGCCGGGTACCGGCAACACCAGTGGGGCGCTGCAGTTTTTCAACGGCAACACCGACCCCACACGTGGACCCGTTGCCTTTGCGCCGCAGGCTGCGGGTACGTTCGGCAACGAACGCCGCAACCCCTACCACGGCCCGCATTTCCGCCACTGGGATATGTCGGCTTTCAAAGACTTCCCTGCCTGGCGCGAGACCCACTTTCAGTTCCGCGCGGAAGCGTTCAACGTAGCCAACCAAACCAATTTCGCCAACCCGGCCACCGGCGTCACCACACCATCGACGTTCGGCGCATTGACTTCCACCATCCTCTCGTATCAGCCGCGCCTCATCCAGTTCGCAGTCAAGTACGAGTTCTAGGCACCTGGCGAGGAAACACAGGTAGAACGCCAGACGGCGCAGAGGACAAGCACGCAGAATGCGCAGAGGATCACACTGCGGCCTCTGCGTGCATTTCCTCTGCGTCCTCTGCGTTCCCGCGCCCAACGGTGGCTGCCTGTGTCGTTTGCAGGCTGAAGGGTCGCGCTGTAAGAGCCTGCGTCGCTGCCTATGTTCGTTGCAGGCTGAATGCCTGCGCTGTAGTAGCTTGTGGTGCTGCCTATGTTCGTTGGCGGGCTGAAGGCCCGCGCTGTAATAGCTTGGGATGCTGCCTATGTTCG
>CAXTBQ010000021.1:31283-40970 GCA_964242065.1 uncultured Terriglobus sp.
GCGGGCTGAAGGCCCGCGCTGTAATAGCTTGGGATGCTGCCTATGTTCGATTGCGGGCTGCAGGCCCGCGCTGTAATAGCCTGGGGCGTAGCCCCAGGTAGCTTGTTGAATGAGATCTGCGGGCTGAAGGCCCGCGTTATGCCGCAAAGCGGCCCTCCACGGCTTGCAGCGAGTCAACCCGCTAAAGCTTGTCCTTTGGCAGAGCGGCTTCCGTAAAGCGCGCGGCCAGTTCTTCTAACTGCTGCGCCACGTCCGGCCCACTCAGCGGTTTGCCGTGGCCCGGAGCCACGGTCGCCGGGTGCAAGGCAGCAAGCTGCCCCACCGACCTCTTCGCTGTTGCCCAGTCCGAGGTGAAGTAAGCCGGAGGCCCATGCAGCTCCGGCTGCTGCAGAAGCGCTGCCTCAAAGAACGACTCCGGCTTTGTGGAGCAGAACGCATCGCCCACCAGCAAGGTCCGGTCCGCGGGACGGAAGAACGAGACATGCCCCGGCGTGTGTCCAGGCGTGGCGAGAACCTGCCAACCCGGCATCTCCTTCACGTCCGTGAGCTTGTCTGAGGCGAAGTCCAGCAAAGCATGCAAGCGCATTCCAAGGTTGATCGGGTCTTTCGGGTAGAGCGGCGATAGTAGGGTCATCAAGCCGCCTCCGGCACTCACATCCGGTGCCGGGTAGGCCTGCTCGCCGGTCAGGTAAGGAAACTCAAGCAGAGGAGCGTAGACCGGGATATCCCAACGCTCGGCCAGCACCTTCGCGGCACCCACGTGATCGAAGTGCCCGTGCGTTAGCACGATGGCCGCAGGCGCCTTACCGAACTGCTTCTCAGCCCAGTTGGTAATGAGCGGTGCCGAGCCCGGCAGACCCGCATCGATCAACGTCCATGTGCCGTCCGGGTGCGAGACGCCGAACACATTCACGAACGCAATGCGCAGGCCAGACAGGCCCGGCGCGATTGCGTCCATTGCAATGACTTCTTCTGCTGAAACCTTGATCCCGTCCATGCCTGTTCTCGACAAGTGAGATGAGCGGTATCCGGCAGAGCCGAACTCATGTCACAAATTGGCTTGCAACGGGCGAATTACTCGAGGTGCTGGACAGCAGGTCTCTCCACTGCGCTTCGCTCCGGTCGAGATGACAAGTCGCTGCGGAACAAGCTGAGATGACACGCACATCCTAGTGGATCGTCTTCATGCGCCGGTTCATAAAATCCTGCAGCACGTAGCTGCCCAGCTTGTCCGGGCTGGTGAAGTAGGCCTTGCCCTTGCACATGGCGCTGACCTTCTGCACAAACTGCATCAGCGCGAAGTCCTGCGCCAGCATAAAGGTGTTGATGACGATGTTGCTGCGCTTGCAGCGGGCGACCTCTTCCAGCGTCTCCGAGATGACCATGGGATCGAGGCCGTAGGCATTGCGGTAGATGCGGCCGTCGTCCAGCGTGAGCGCGCTGGGCTTGCCGTCCGTAATCATGACGATCTGCTTCATGTCCTTGTTGGACCGGGCCAGAATGCGGCGCGCCATGCGCAGTCCCTCGCGCGTGTTGGTGTAGTATGGACCGACCTTCACGCGCGCCACCTGCTGGATGGGCAGCTCCTCTGCTGAATCGTGGAAGAGCACCAGGTGCAGGGAATCGCCGGGGAACTGTGTGCGGATCAGGTGGCTCAGCGCCATGGCCACGCGCTTGGCGGGCGTAAAGCGGTCCTCGCCGTACAGAATCATGGAGTGCGAACAGTCCAGCATGACGACCGTTGCGCACGAGGACTGGTACTCCGACTGCCGGATGGTGAGGTCGCTGTACTCCACGTTGAGCGGCAGGCCCAGCCCCTCGCGTCCGATGGCAGAGGATAGCGTGGCGTTCACGTCCAGGTTCATCACATCACCGAACTCGTACGGCTTGGACGAACCGCTGCTCTCGATGCCGCTGGCCTCGTAGCGCGTGTCGTGCCGGCCGCTCATGGCCCGGCCCATGCCGCCCAGCAGGTCGCGGAGAGACTTGTAGCTCAGGAAGTCCATGCTCTTGTCGGTGACGTTGAAGCGCGGCTCGCCCTGCGGCGGTGCAGGCTGCGCAATCTCGCCCGGTGGTATCTTGCCACCCTGGCTCGGCTCACTCACCTCGCCGGGCTGCTGCTGAATGTAGTCGCCCTGCTGCATGCGCTCGACCAGATCGTTCAGCATCTGCTCGCGCTGCTCATCGTTCATGTCTTCGTAGCGGGCCTGGTCCTCTTCGCTCAGGAAGTTACCGGCTTCCATCACCTGCCGCAACGCTTCGCGCAGGTTTTCGAGCGTGTGCTCACCATTCAGCTCCTGGAACTGGGAGAACGGGTCCTGGAAGCCGCTGTCCAGCAGGAAGTCGCTGAGCGCCTCCATCAGGTCGTCCAGGTTCATCTCGCTGGCCAGGTCGCCGTTGTACTTGGTGTACCGTGTGCGTTTCATAGGCAGCCCCGCCGGCTGGGTCGAGCAGGTTCGCTTGCTTGTTTACTACTTGGTACTGGAACATGCAACTTCGTGTCGCCACGAAGCATGTTTTTGCACGCTAAATACACCCTTTTCCCGCTAATTAAAGCCCTTTTTCGACCGGCTGCGGCTCTGCCAGTCGCCCATCTCGCGTTCCCGATCCCGCGTCTCGTCGTAGACGGTTTGGGCACGGTCGCGGCGGGTCTGCTTCTCACCCGCGGCAAAGGCGCGCTCCTCTGTACGGGACAGACGCTTGTGCGCGGTCATGCCCTCCAGCAGAAACTCAGCGGCTGAAACCAGGACCTCGGCACCGGCCCGCTTCTCCAGGCCGAGCGGCTTCAGCTTGTCGAATAACCCCTGTATTTGCTGCAGTTCGCTCAGGGATTGCTCTGCGGAGACAGCATCCGAGAGCTGAACGGTACCGCCCAGGTTGAACCACTGCTCGATCTGCTGCGTATTCGTCTCGGCGAAGTAGCCGTCAAAGCTGCGCTGCACGGCGGTCCTGATGATGTCGCGCACAACGGTGTCGGCACCGCGCATCTCGCCCTCGTACTCAAGCTCGATCTTGCCGGTGATACCGGGCAGGGCAGTGTAGATGTCGCCAACGCGGGGCACCACCACGCTCTCGCCATGGGCCAGGGCGCGGCGCTCGGCGTTAGAGATGACGAGCTCCATCGTGGAGATGGGCAGGCGCTGCGAGACGCCGCTACGTTTATCGACGCGCTTGTCTTCACGGGCGGCAAATGCAATCTGCTCAACGGTTTCGCGGATGTAGCGAGGCACCTGGATGTCGAGCGCGGTCCGGGTAGACCAAGCCTCCTGCTCGGTGACGGCGACAGCCTGCTCCAGCGAATCGAGGTAGTGCGTACGGATCTCAGAGCCAATGCGATCCTTCAGCGGCGTCACGATCTTGCCGCGCGCGGTGTAGTCCTCGGGGTTGGCAGAAAAGGTGATCGCCACATCCAGCTGCAGACGGACGGGGTAACCCTTAATCTGCACGTCGCCCTCCTGCATGATGTTGAACAACGCCACCTGGATCTTGCCCGCGAGATCGGGTGCCTCATTGATGGCGAAGATGCCGCGGTTGGCGCGGGGCAAGAGGCCGTAGTGCATGGTCAACTCGCTCGAAAGCTGCTCACCGCTGCGTGCCGCCTTGATGGGGTCCACGTCGCCGATCAGGTCGGCCACGGTCACGTCCGGCGTGGCCAGCTTCTCCACATAGCGCTCGTCCGGCGTCAGCCACGCGATCGGCGTGTCGTCGCCCTTCGCAGCAATCAGGTCGCGCGCATACTGCGACAGCGGCTTGTATGGGTTATCGCGGATCTCGGACCCGGCAACATAGGGAACGACAGGATCCAGCAGCGTGGTTAACCCGCGTAGAATGCGACTCTTAGCTTGCCCGCGCAGCCCCAGCAGGATGAAGTTATGGCGCGACAGCACCGCATTCACAATCTGCGGCACCACCGTGTCCTCGTAGCCCACGATGCCGGGGAAGATGGTCGCTTTCTCGCGCAACTTGCAGATGAGGTTGTCGCGTAATTCATCCTTGACCGAGCGCGAGACGCGGTCCGCTGTCCACTCGCTCGTCCTCAGTTCACCTAGGGTCTGTGGCAGGGCTTGCGACAGGGTCTTCGACAAGAGCGGATGAGTGGTGGCCATTACTTCCGAGTATACGGGCGTATTCGCGCCATCCATGCTGCCGGGCGGTCGTGCAGTTCAGTACATGAATGCGAATGGCTTGGCTTGTCAGGCAGGTACACCTTGATGCGTTCTGGCGCGTCCGCAACGGCCGAAGCGATCGCTAGTACCCGCGATCTAGTTCATCCAGCAAGGCCTGCATTTCTGAAGCCGCGTGCTGGTTGCGCGTGCGTTGGGCCGCCTGCAGTCCGGCCTGTAAGCGCGCCTTCGCCTCCTGTGTCCGCTGCAACTTTGCGAGAGTCTGGCCGCTCATCTGGTATGCGGGCACGTAGTCAGCATTCTGTCGTGTGGTCTCCTCAAACTCTGCCAGGGCGCGGCCGGTGTCGCCTCTGCCCAGAAACTCCATACCCAAACCATAGCGTGCGAAGCTGTCCGCAGGATTGGCAGCCAGGATTTCCGAAAGGATGGCGATCTTGTCCATCCCCTATTGTTGGCACGGACTCGCCAGGAGAGCAATCTGCATCAGGAGGTTGGCGGAGCGACTTCGTCCACAGCGACCGAACCAAGCAGATGCGAGACAGAAAGCGGGATCAGGGCCACAGCGAATGGGAGGAAAATTCGCACCTCGTCTATCTTGCCCAGCACGAGCCAAAGCGGCAGAAACAGAACCGTGGCGATGGCAAGCGCAGCCGGAGCCGGTTCATTCCACTGTTGGCGGCGCAAAGCACCCCATAGCGTCCAAAGAACCGGAGCCATGAAGATAAGGAACGGACCCATGCGAAGTGGCTCCAGTACGTTCATTCGCAGTTGGAAGACGGGCGAACTGCCGTAGCTGGCGTGCGGGTAAACCCGGTGCATCAGGAACCACTGCACAGCCA
Source organism: uncultured Terriglobus sp. (assembly GCA_964242065.1). Taxonomy (GTDB): domain Bacteria; phylum Acidobacteriota; class Terriglobia; order Terriglobales; family Acidobacteriaceae; genus Terriglobus. Next base: position 36,247 of record CAXTBQ010000021.1, read on the forward strand.
GTGCAACTGCTGCTGCCGCGGCCGATAAGGTTAGAAGGAACAGCCGGGCTGCGGGCAACAATCCTTTCCGGCTTAAAGCCGCATACAGGAAGGCCCCAGCATAGAAACATACCGCCACGTCGGCCCGGGTGAGTCCCTGAAGAAAACTGACAAAAAAGGTGAGGATCGCAATCAAAACCATGCTGGTGCGTCTGCTGGTACGCCAACTGAGCAGGGCTAGCATGAAAGACAGCAAGCAGGTCGTTGGCAGAGTTTCCGGTCGCTGATACCAATCTAACCAGAGCAGGTAGTACGCGAAAAGGAACAGGAACGCAGCGTATCCCAGCCAACGCCCTGTACTGCCGACGCGGCGAAACGCCGCGGAACGCTCCAGCAGCTTTAGCAGGAGGAGCCCTGCCGCGGCTCCCGAAACAAAGTCGAACAGCGTGAAGCTGTAGCGAAAAACGATGGGCGTATGCTGCTGCAGCATCCAGGCAGCGCGAACGACAAGTACCCGATATTGTTGAGGCGCGGCCGCGGTACCGGCAATCAGGTCCAGGTTTCCACCAGGATTCTTGTGAAACTCGACGCTGTAGCTCCAGTAATCGAGAAAGCAAATGGCGCAGAGCAGTGCAAAGAAGATCAGGCGTACTGCACGCTTGGGAAAAGTTCTCATGTAAGTTGGGCCGATGACGCAAGGCTACCATCGTTCAAGGGACTGACCTCCGTAACGGTACACTCAAGAACATGGAGAGCAGCGGCAGGCCGGTGGCAGATTCGCAGGCGGAACGCAGCGAGATCATTTTCCCCGGCGACTCCAATTCGCTCGGAAACCTGTTCGGCGGACGGCTTATGCAATTCATCGATCTCGTTGGCGCGGTGTCTGCCTATCGCCACGCACGGTCCACGGCGGTGGTCACGGCGTCCATGGATCACCTCGACTTTGTCGCGCCGGTTCACATTGGCGACCTGCTCATCTTGAAAGCCAGCGTAAATCGCGCCTTCAAGACGAGCATGGAAGTAGGCGTGAAGGCCATGGTGGAAGACCCGAACACGCGTGCCCTGAGGCACGTCTCGACAGCTTACGTCACCTATGTAGCGGTGGACGCAACGGGAACGCCGGTACCGGTGTACCCCGTGATGCCGGAAACTGAGCACCAGAAGCGGCGCTACGAAGACGCACAGCGTCGCCGCGAAAGCCGCGGGGACGAAACCGCACGCAAACGTGAAATGCGCAAGACGCTTACCTCAGGTTGGCACATCTGACCACTTGAATCCGCTTGGCACACAGCTTCATCAGGAAAGACAGGTTTATGGAACAGACAGGGCAAACCGGCAAGGCTCCTCAGGGGCCGCAGACTCTGCCGGGCATCGGCGCTGTGGTTGCGATTGGCAGCGGCAAGGGCGGTGTGGGCAAGACCACTCTAAGTGTGAATCTCGCGGTGGCGCTGGCGAAGCTCGGGCACCGCGTCGGCCTTATTGACGCGGATATTTACGGCCCAAACGTGCCATTGATGATGGGTGTGTCACGCGCTCCCTCTGTGACCGAAAACAGCATGATGGAGCCGCTGGAGAGCTTCGGGGTCAAGTTCATTTCGGTGGGCCTTATTTCGCCGGGTGACAAGCCACTGGTGATGCGTGGGCCCATGCTGCACCAGATCATTCGGCAGTTTCTGCAGCAGGTCGCGTGGGGGCCGCTGGATTACCTGCTCGTCGATCTGCCGCCGGGCACTGGCGATGTGGTGATCTCGCTGGTCCAGACGGTGCCTCTTACGGGAGCCGTGGTTGTGTCTACCGGTTCTGGCGTGGCGCTGCAGGATGCGCGCAAGGCCTTGGAGATGTTCCACCAGGTCAACGTGCAGGTCCTCGGCCTGGTCGAGAACATGTCGAAGATGACCCTGCCGAACGGCGAAGTCATTGATGTGTTCGGCGCGGGCGGCACGGAAGGCACGGCGCGGCAGTACAACCTGAACTTTCTTGGTTCCGTGGACCTGGATCCGCAGATACGGGCCGGCGGTGACCGCGGCATGCCGGTGGCGCTGGGTGGTCCGGATGACCCGCGCGCCGCACCCTACTATGCCATCGCCAGGGAATTGGTGGATTACGCAACCGAAGCAGCGAGCGAAGCTGGAGAAGTATTCGAAATTACATAGTTGACGTGCAAACCTGCGTCTCCTGCACTCATATCTCAGGCAGAGGCAAGCTAGAATAGGTTTATGACCGAATCGCGACAGCCGGGCTGGGAACTGCACGCGAGGCAGCGGGCCATCTTGTCCGCGGCGGTCGAGTTGTACGTGCAAACAGGTGAGCCGGTCGCGTCGCAGGCCATTGCTACACTCAGCGGTCTGAGTTCAGCAACAGTGCGGAACACGATGGTGGAACTGGCGGAAGTTGGTATGTTAGAGCAGCCGCACACCTCCGCCGGACGCATCCCCACCGCTCGGGCGTTTCGCATGCACGTCGAGCAGATTCGCGGAAGCAATCGCCTGGCTCCGGGACTGCTGCCGGAAAGCTCACGGACGCAGATTGATTCGCAGCTTCATGGCATTGCGGGTGCAGAGGCGTTTCTTGAGCGCACACCGCAGGTGTTGGCGACGCTCTCTCGTGGCGTGGGCGTTGCGCTGGCGTCCGTGCAGGCGGGCGATTTGCTGGAGCATGTTCATTTTCAGCGGCTTGCGCATCGCAAGATCCTCGCCGTGGTGGTCACGCGTTCGGGCGCCGTTCGCGACCGTGTTCTGTTACTGCGAGATGATCTGCGGACCAGTGATTTGGAAAGTGCGGCCCGGTACCTGAATGAGAACTTTCGTGGCTGGAGCGTGGAGAGCGTTCGTTCCGAGATTGCGACACGTGCCGAACGGGAGCGCACGGAGTACCTGCAACTGTTGCGCTCGGCGGAAGAGTTGTGGGCCGGTGCAGTTCCGGCGGATCAGGGGCGCGAACAAACCTTGTTCGTTGAGGGCGTCTCGAACCTGCTGGCCGACGCGGACGCGGATCGTTCCCGGCTGCGCGAGATGCTGGCCGCGCTTGAGGCGAAAGAGCAACTGGTGGCGTTACTGACGGCTTACGTGGACTCACCACGGGATCAGTCGGTGCGTGTGGTGTTCAACATGGAAGAACGCGCGCCGAAAATGCAGGGCCTTGTGTTGGTTGCTGCGCCGGCTCTGCTGGACGGTGCGCAGCGTGGGACCGTGGGCGTGATCGGCACGCAGCGTATGCACTACGAAAACACGATCAATGCCGTCGGATATGTGGCGCAGTTGTTTGCGCTGTCCCTGGGCGGCAGTGGGGTTGCGGACGGGCAGACCGCCTGACCCTTTCCCCGAAAGAGAAGTGATGATCTCAGATAGATACAGGAAGTGGATGGGCATGAACGGAACCGACGAAGTGATGGAATCACCTGCAACAGACGCGGAACTGCCGGGAGCGGTGCAGGCGGAAGAGAACGCCGGAAGCGCGAGCGCCGCAGCGAGTGTCTCGCAGGCCGAGTACGACAGCGTAAAAGCGGAGCGTGACCAGGCAATCGACCGCATGGCACGTCTGCAGGCGGAGTTCGACAACGCCCGCAAGCGCGAGGCGAAGGAACGCGCGGACTTTCGCGATTACGCCGTAGGAAATGCCGCCGAGTCCTTTCTCGGGGTGCTCGACAATTTCCAGCTTGCGCTTAAGTCGCAGGGTTCGGCGGAGCAGTTCCGCTCCGGTATCGAGCTTATCGCAAAGCAACTCGACGAAGCGGTCCGTAACTTGGGCGTCGTGCCCGTAGAAACGGTTGGCCAGCAGTTCGATCCTCGGGTACACGAGGCCTTGGGCTCGGTCGAGACGGTTGAGTTTCCCGACGGCGCTGTGGTCGACGAGGTTCGTCGCGGGTACCGCATCAAGGAGCGCTTGCTGAGGCCCGCTCTGGTGCGTGTAGCCAGGAACAACGCAGCGCACGAGGCGTAAGGAAAACCGCAAACGCGGTGAGAGCAGGAGAGAGCTTTGGCAGGAGCAGCTGTGAAAGTCGATTACTACGAGGTTTTGTCGGTCTCGAAGACCGCCTCCGATGGCGAAATCAAGACCGCATATCGCAAGCTTGCGATGCAGTTCCACCCGGACCGCAATCCGGGCGACAAGACCGCAGAAGAGAAATTCAAGGAGTGCTCCGAGGCATACGGTGTCCTGAGCGACCCGCAGAAGCGCGCTGCTTATGACCGCTACGGTCATGCGGGCGTGGGTGGTCCGGCTGCGGCAGGCGGAGGATTTCCTGGCGGCTTCGGCGGCTTCAACGGAGACCCGCAGGACCTGGGCGATCTCTTCGGCGACATTTTCGGCGAGATGTTCAACGCTGGTGGCGGTCGCAAGCAGTCGCGCGCGCAGCGTGGCCGCGACCTGCGGTACGACATGACGCTGCAGTTTGAAGAAGCGGTGTTCGGCAAAGAGCAGGAAATTAAGGTCAAGCGCGCGGAAGCCTGCACCGACTGCAAGGGAACTGGCTCCGCCAACGGCAAGCAGGCTGCCACGTGCCCGCAGTGCCGAGGCGTTGGCCAGGTGCGCTTTCAGCAGGGATTCTTCTCCGTGTCACGGGCCTGCCCCAAGTGTGAGGGAGCAGGCGTTCTGGTGACAGATCCGTGCCCCACCTGCAAGGGCGAGTCGCGCGTCCAGCGGGAGCACACAATCCTCGTCAAGGTGCCGGCCGGCGTGGAAGACGGCACACGCATCCGGTACCAGGGCGACGGCGAAGCCGGTAAGCTGGGTGGACCGTCGGGCGC
>CAXTBQ010000021.1:40980-44862 GCA_964242065.1 uncultured Terriglobus sp.
GACCGCTACGTTGTGCTCAGTGTAAAGCCGCACAAGTTCTTTGAGCGCGATGGCGACGATCTGCACTGCACGGTGCCGATCTCATTTCCGCAGGCCGCGATGGGCGATGAACTCGAGATCGAAACGCTTGAGGGTATTGCCGTGGTGAAGGTGCCGGAGGGTACGCAGAGTGGCAAGAGCTTCCGCGTGAAAGGCAGGGGAGTGCCTCACCTGAACAGTCACGGTAAGGGCGATCTGGTGGTGGAGGTCCGCATCCAGACTCCCAACAAGCTGACGCGTCAGCAGAAGGACCTGCTGAAGCAGCTTGCTGAGACCATGCAGGTGGAGAACACGCCGCATTCAAGCGGCATCGTGGATCGCGTCAAGGACATCTTCAGCTAGGCTGCGAGCCCCCGGAAAACCGCTGCAAAGCTCGAGAGGGGCAGAGCCTCCGCCCGGACACCGGGTTCTACCTGCGCGGATGCAAGCGCATCATTGATCTGTGTCAGGGTGTAGCCCGCGGCGCGCAGGTTGTTGTTCAGCGTCTTTCGTTTCTGCTGGAAGCAGACCTTCAGGAACCGGTCGAACGCGATGCGGTCCCCTATACCAAGCTCCTCGAACCTGGGCTGGAAACGGAGCCGCAGTACGCTGGAGTAAACATCCGGCGGGGGCTGGAACGCTGCGGGTGGCAGGTCGAACAGACTTTGCGCCTGCGCGTGCATCTGGGCGGTGGCTGAGAGCAGGCCGAAGTCGCGTGTTCCCGGTTCCGCTGCCACGCGTTCGGCCACTTCGCGTTGCATCATCACGACTGCCAGTTCCAGGCTTTCGCTGTCGGCGAACAGGTGTAGCAGAATGTCACTGGTGATGTAGTACGGCAGGTTCCCGACAACCAGAGCTTTTCCGCCATCCCGAGTCGCGAGCGGCGTCATGGGTGTTTGCAGAACATCGCCTTCCACAATCTCCACGTTGGTGTGGTTGCGAAAGCGAAAGCGCAGTTCCGCAGCCAGTGCGCGATCCAACTCGATGCAGACCAGGCGACGGGCGCGCTCCGCAAGGATGTTGGTGATGGCGCCGTGCCCCGGACCGATCTCGATCACGGTACGGGTCGAGATGTCTCCAAGGGCGTCCGCGATGCGATGCCGGGCGGCGTCGTCCACCAGAAAATTCTGTCCGAGCTTTGGCTTGTGTCTTTGCATCCGATACGGGGTAGACCTTCAGGGTACCGCGCTGACGGCAGCGGTCTTTGCGGTCTCGCCTGAGGCTGAGGTGTGGATGCATATTGTTTTCGCAGCGTCGGAGTGTAAGCCCTGGGCACGAACCGGCGGACTGGCCGATGTTATCGGTTCGCTACCGGCGGTACTGGCTACGATGGGCCATCGCGTCACCACCTTCGTGCCCTATTACCGATCCGTTGCCAGAGAACTGCCGGCACTCACAACCGTGCTGCAGAGCGTCACGATTCCGTTCCCCACCTATCAGCGCTTTGTCCGTGTGTTGGACGGCGGCGTTCACAATGGAGTGCAGGTCTACTTTGTCGACTGTCCGGAGATGTTCGACCGCGAAGGCTTCTACGGCACCCCGGGCGGTGATTACCCAGACAACTGGGAGCGATTTTCGCTGTTCAGCAGGGCCATCATCGAAGCTTCAAAGATTCTTGGTGTACCGGACGTGTTTCACGTTCATGACTGGGAAGCTTCGCTGTTGCCGGTGTACCTGCGTTCGCTGTACTACTTCGATCCGGTACTGCGGCGGGTGCCGTCCGTGCTGACGATCCACAACGCCGAGTACCAGGGGCGCTTTCCGGCTGAGACCACACCGAGGCTCATGCTGCCGTGGGACATGTACACCCCTGACGGTATCGAGGCCTATGGCTACCTCAATCTGCTGAAGAGTGGCATCGTCTATGCGGACCTGCTCACCACGGTGAGCCCGACCTATGCCGCGGAATTACAAACGGCTGAATACGGAGCGAGCCTCGATGGCATCCTGCGCGCGCGAAGCGCACATCTGCAGGGCATCCTGAACGGTGTGGATTACAGCGAGTGGGATCCGCTGCGCGACGGACGCATTGCTGCGCACTATTGTGCGGACAACCTGGCGGGCAAGCGCGAGTGTCGGCGTGATCTTCTGCACGCAGTCGGCCTGGATCACGCGGGAGAGGGCATGGCTGTGCTAGGCATTGTGTCGCGACTGGCGCTGCAGAAGGGGTTCGATTTGCTGGCGGAGATCGCGGATGAACTCCTGGAGGAAGACGTCGTCCTCGTGGCATGCGGGTCCGGTGAGGAGTACTGCGAACGCCTGCTCGCACAAATCGGCGCACGCTACCCAGACAAGGTACGCGTCATCACGGAATACGACGACCTAATGGCGCACAAGGTGGAGGCGGGCAGCGACATCTTTCTGATGCCTTCACGCTACGAACCCGGCGGTCTGAACCAGCTCTATAGCCTGCGGTACGGAACGGTGCCCGTCGTGCGGTCTACAGGGGGCCTTGAGGACACGATTACGGAGCTGCCCGACGCGCAGGGCACCGGTTACAAGTTCCACGAGTACAAGGGCCAGCAGTTCCTTGGAGCCATCAGTCGCGCGCTCGGCGACTTCCAGGACAAGGACCGCTGGCAGGCGCTGATGCGGCGAGGCATGGAGCAGGACTTCTCATGGACGGAGCCGGCCAAGCAGTATGTGTCCGTGTACGAGCGGGCCATCGCCGCGCGGTCACTCACCTGAAGTGGTGATTCGTCGCTGCCGTTGAAAGTAGAGAAACACCGGCACGCCCAGCAGGATCACTACGCAACCGAGCAGTGTGTTCACGGGATCGTCTGCGAGCTGAAAGACGGTGAGAGCCATGGCCGCAAGGATGAAGAGTATAGGGATCAGCGGGTAGCCCGGGGTCGAGAACGCACGAACTCTTCCGCTCGCCGCATCGCGCTTCCGAAACACGAAAATGGTGCTGACGGCTAACCCGTATGTGATCCACTCGGCAAAGATCGCCAGCGAAAACAGAGCCTGAAATTTGCCCACGGCGAAGATAAGCAACGAGGCGATGGTGGATTGCGCAATTAGCGCGACTGCGGGCGTTTCGAAGCGCGGGTGAACGCGCGCGATCGCCTGAAAGAAGAGACCATCGCGAGCTGCCGCAAAGCCGATTCGCGATCCCGATAAGGTGGTGCCTACCAACGTCGCAGAAATGCTGATGGCCATGCCGACCGAGACCAGTGCCGCGCCCCAGCCCACGCCATGCGATTGCAGGACCAGCCGCAAAGCGTCCGCCGCAGGTCTGTCTGCCGCTGCCAGCGCGGGTGCCGGCAAAACGAACTGGATGGCTGCGTTTGTCAGCATGTAAAGGCCGCCCACCAGCAGAACGCCGCCGATGAAAGCGATGGGAAGGTTACGCTGCGGCTGCTTGATTTCACCGGCAACAGCCGCAACGTCAGACCATCCGTCGTAGGCCCACAGCGCGGCGATCAGCGCGACCATGAAGCCGCCCAGACCTCCCCGAGCGCCGGCGTACGTTGACAGGAAGTGACTCGCGCCTCCCAGCGGCCCGGCGAAGAGGAAGCAGGTGACAGCAATCGCCGCGATGAGCGCAACTTTGAGCACCGTGAGTCCGAGCTGCACATCCGCGGCTTTCCGCGTTCCAACAATATCCAGCAACGTAACCAGCCACAGCGCCACCAGCGCCGCAACCTGACCCCAGTTCATGTGGAGGAATGCGGGGTTGCCGAAGAAGGCAAACATGGCAAAGGTCGCAAGAGTGCGTACCAGGCCGGACACAACGGACGCGATGGACGCCGGCTTTGCGATAGTCCACCAGGTCCACATGTGCAGGAAGCCGATCAGGTCGCCGTACGCCTCGCGCAGAAAGGCGTACTCGCCACCATAGGCTGGCCGACTCGCAGCAAT
>CAXTBQ010000022.1:0-444 GCA_964242065.1 uncultured Terriglobus sp.
ATGGAACAGCGCAACGGCTCGATGCGTGAAGCTCGACTGCATCAACAGCGCAACGGCGCGATGCGTGAAGATCGACCGCATCAACAGCGCAAATGGCGCAATGCGCGAAGATCGACCGCATCAACAGCGCGAGCGATGCAAGGTATGAGCATTGAACAGACCGCGACAGCGCCAACGGCGCGATATATAACAGCCTAGGCCGCAGGCCTAGGTAGCGGACACACGACAGTGAGAGGGCTGAAGGCCCGACACAATGAGCCGCGTATGCGTCGGGCCTTTGGCCCTCAGGTGTTCTACTGCTCCGCTGACCTAGGCCTGCGGCCTAGGCTGTTATGCATCACGCCGTTGGCGCTCTCGCAGCACGTCTGATTCAAGGCAGGCCTTACTCAGGGCAGCAAGCCTACCTTCGTCATCCCGACCGAAGCGAAGCGGAGTGGAGGAGCT
>CAXTBQ010000022.1:454-21155 GCA_964242065.1 uncultured Terriglobus sp.
GCCCTGAGCCTGTTGAAGGGACCTGCTTTCTCTCGGAGCAGCATCGCAGTCCGAAGGAAAGCAGGTCCCCTTCGGCAGTCTGGGGCAGGCTTTCGACTCCGCACCGCGTGCTCCGCTCACGACGACGACTCAGGTATGACCTGTGCTGAATACGTAACGCTTTTCGGAAGGGCATGTCTTTAGCCATGCCACAAAAGCTACGATGAAAGATAGCTTTAGCAGCCAAGGTACGCTTCTAAGCTGACCTCAGGGGCTAAAGCCAGAATTCGTAGGCAGGCGAGACGGCACAGCTAAGCTGTGCCCTTCCGAAAACAATCAAAGCGAGAGGCGTTGGGTGCCCCACGTCTCGCTTCTGAGACGTGAGGATGGTGCTGAGTAGGAATCCCACGTCTCTGCGAAACATGGGGCACCCTACAATCCACGTAAGCCACCTACCGCTACACTTGTCATCCCGACCGGAGCGAAGCGGAGTGGAGGGACCTGCTTTCTCCCCCGAGCAGCTATGTAGTCCGAAGGAAAGAGTTTAGCTGGCTGCTCGCCACCGAAGGCGTTTTGGAGGCAGGCCATTCAGCAAGCCGCCGCGGAAATGCACCCAGAGTTAGATAGCCTGTCCTGCCGGATGACTGAGGAACCCGGCCCTCAGGTTCTAATCTTTGTCTGCTTCTTCCCGTACTTTAATCCTTGAAGGACCTCTTGTAGATCACTCTTTGTCTTTACATCTTTGAACTCTGGCTCCAAGGTGAACCTAAGGAGAAGACCGCGACAGATATCGAGCAATCTTTTCAAATCAAGCTCGTAAATGCCGGAATGGCCAGAATGCATAATCGCAGACCGTGTTCCGTAAAGCCCTTTGACCGTCTTTTCTATGTAGATACGGTCATCAGCAGACTTCGCCACTATAAAGGCGCAGCTTTCTGCGATCTTGGCAACGATTGAAGCTGAGATAGGAGTCTGCTCAACACCGGTGAAGAAAGCCTCGAGTGCTATACATGCCTTGATGAAGGCTGAAGCAGCGAAGGGATCGCTGTACGATTGGCCTAACCAGTCTATGGCACGTTGCAATTGATGATCCCAGGCGCAACTGGGAGCAGAAGCTACTTTGAAAAGCGCTCTTGCGAAAGAGCTGTCAAAAACTTCATGGTTGTCGAAATTAACCGGAATGATGTTGCCTCGCCAGGCAGAGGATTTTCGTTGCACCGATTTGCTTTGCACAAAGTGCTCTTGTATCCAAGCTGGTGAGTTGCGAACTATCGCGATCTGTCGATGCTCATCTCTGCCCACAAGAAGCGAAATGCATGACTCAAATAGGCTAAACTGCGTGTCGGCTTTTGCGACCGCAGTTTCGTAGTCACGCGCTAAAACGTTCACGTCGGCCGACATGATTTCTCTCTTTGGGGACTCCCGCTTTTCCGAAAAAAGGTGGTCGTACTCCAAATGGAGTCTTTGTGTAGGGCTGGATTATAGATCGTCACATCGCCCAGAGTTAAGGGCGGACCGTTCCTCAAGATTGCACCGGCTATCTCTCTTACTACTACCCTGTGCAATTCTTTTGGCAGATCTTCAAGAGGACCTAAAGTCTCTTCTAGGACTTTGCTGGGGCGCGGGGAGTCGTCTTGCTTGAGTGTGATGAGGGCGCTTATTAGCGATTCGAAGAATGTCTTAAACTGCAAAGAATCTGCGAGATCAGGGTATGCACGCCAAATGCGATGAACTAGATCATCAAAGCGTCGATTGTCGGCAAAGGTGTCAATTGCTAGAGCACCTCCTTCACGCCGAATTACTCGCCTGTATGGTTTGTCAGGAGGACTCTTCTCGCTGAAACGACAGATAGTTAACAACTCGCGAACGAGTGGTTCGGCTGCTTGAGACGGCACGATTAACTCCGCGCCGCAGTGCGCAGGTGCAACTCCCGCATCTGCTGTTCCGTGGGCAGGCTGGGGGCGTCGACCATCAGGTCTACGGCCTTGGCGGTTTTGGGGAAGGCGATGACTTCGCGCAGGCTGGTGGCGCCGGCCAGCAGCATGACGATGCGGTCGAGGCCGAGGGCGATGCCGCCGTGCGGTGGTGTGCCGTACTCGAGTGCTTCCAGGAAGAAGCCGAAGCGTTCGCGCGCTTCTTCGTCGCTCATGCCGAGCGATCGAAAGATTTCTGCCTGCACGTCTTTGCGGTGGATACGGATGGAGCCGGAGCCGAGTTCGAGGCCGTTGAGCACCACGTCATAGGCCAGCGCGCGCACGGCTCCCTTGTCGTTGTAGAGCGCGCCGCTCTGGATGTCTTCCTCGTGCGGCGCGGTGAAGGGGTGGTGCGCCGCGTCCCAGGTCTTGCGCTCCTCGTTGAACTCGTACATGGGAAAGTCGGTGACCCACAGGAACTTGTAATCGTCCGGCGTGCCCTTCTTCACGAACAGGCCGTGCTTGTCGGCGTACTTCTTTGCCAGTTCCAGCCGCAGCGCGCCCACGCGCTTGGGAATCCACTGCCGATCAAAGTTCCACAGCGCGGGCGTACCCAGCTTGGGCGTGATGACCACGGCAAGGTCGTCCGCCGTGAGGGTATCGCCGCTGAAGGCGACCTGGATCGCGTTGAGGTGCGCAGCAATCTCCTCGGCGAGCGGGCGGAACTGGTCTGCCGTGCGCAGGCGTGCGAGGTCGAGGATGTCGAGGCCGCTTTCGCCGAAGAACGCGCGGATTTCGCCCAAGAGCGCCTTGCGGGCGGTGCCGCTCAGTTCGCCGACCTTGGGGATGACGAAGCCGTAGACCGGCAGTTCCTGCTCGATCTTCAGCGTGGAGCGGAGCTCCGGCGTCAACACGGTGCTCAGGTCGGCCATGTGCGGCAGGCGCATGTCGGGCTTGTCGATGCCGTAGCGCGTGATGGCCTGGTCGTAGGTCATGCGCGGGAAGGGCGTGTGGATTTGCTGGCCAGCGGCCTCGAAGGCGGCCTTCAGGAAGCGCTCGGCCACGCCGAAGATGGTTTCCTGCGTGGGGAAGGTGACTTCGAGATCGATCTGGGTGAACTCGGGCTGGCGGTCGGCGCGCAGGTCCTCGTCGCGGAAGCAGCGGGCGATCTGGAAGTAGCGGTCGAAGCCGCCCACCATCAGGATCTGCTTGAAGATCTGCGGCGACTGCGGTAGCGCGTAGAAGTTGCCGGGGTGCACGCGGCTGGGGACCAGGTAATCGCGCGCGCCCTCGGGCGTGGAGCGCGTCATGAACGGCGTTTCAATTTCGAGAAAGCCCTCGCTCGAAAGCTGCGCGCGCACGGCCTGCGCAACCTTGTGGCGCGTCAGGAAATTGGCCTGCATCTCCGGGCGGCGCAGGTCGATGTAGCGATATTGCAGGCGCAATTCCTCGTTGCCGATGGCGTCTTCCGCGGGGGAGAACGGTGGTGTCTTGGCGTCGTTCAGCAGCAGCAGATCGCGGCAGACGACTTCAACGTCGCCGGTGGGCATGTTGGGGTTGCTTAGCCCCTCACCACGCACGCGCACGGTGCCGATGGTGGCGACGACGAACTCCGGCCGTGCAGCTTCTGCCTTTTCGAGCGATGCGCCCGACTCGGACTTGTCGACGACGACCTGGGTGATGCCGCTGCGGTCGCGCACGTCGAGGAAGACGAGGTCGCCATGGTCGCGGCGGCGGTTGACCCAGCCCATCAGGGTCACGGTCTGACCTGCGTCGGTACTGCGAAGCTCTCCGCACATGTGCGTGCGCTGGTGCTGGCCTAAAAAGTCGAGTGTCACGGTGACTTCTATTGTACGGAGGGTTACAGGTTAGACGGTTTCAAGCCTGTCTGCTTGGCAATGCGGGCCAGCATTTTTGGCCCGATCTCCTCATTCTCGTGGAATGCCCACGTGAACGGCGGATGACCGTCACGGACAAGCTGCAGGTGTGATCCGTTTGCGGACCGTGAGCCTTCCCGCCAGACGATGGAGTGCAGTGCACGTAGAACGCGCTTGGCTTTTGAGCTTGGCCACGTACTCACGCGGCAGCGAAGGCAACGTGGTCGGTTGCAGCCTTCTGCTGCTCCAACCTGTCCGCGGTAACACGCAATGCCAGCGCCTGGACCTTCCACTCTGCTTCCGAGCGGGTTGCGCCATAGACCATGACTCCAGGCAGGGAGGGTATCTCGGCGATCCAGCGGCCATCGTCTTCCTGCTCAAACTCGATCACGTAATCCATATGGCTGTGAGTATATGTGGTGCCGGCGATGGTGAACTCACGAAGCGTGTCGCGTAGCCCGCCGACCACCAGTGTACGGCGGTGCCTTGCGACCATTCACACGCACAAAGATCGTAGTTAGCAGATGAAGCGCTCTTCGCGGCGTTACTCCACGGGCGAGTGCCTGCCCCAGTCAAATCGGCGGCCCAGGATGCCTTTCACGATGAGGTGGTCGGTGCCGGCAGTGGGGCCGAGGCCGACGCCCATGTTGATCTCCCACTTGGGCGAGACGTTCAAGTCCGTCACCACAAAGAATTGCTGTTGCTGGTCATGCAAGGCATCGAACGCGCCCAGGCGGCCGTAGTCCGCGTAGTACTCGAGGCCACCGCTGACTTTACGGGTAAAGTCATAGCCGATCTTTGCGCCAGGCGCAAAGCCGACGCCCTGCCGGATGCCGGGCCCGTGCCAGGTACGCTCCAACGCCGGATTCACGGCAAAGTACCAGCGGCCCAGGGTCTTGTCGATGATGGGCCGGATCTCCCACGTCCACGTGTCCGGCGAGTACACGGCGCGCTGGTAGCCGATCTCGGTGGACAGGCTGAGGCCGACCGGCAGGTGCCAACTGTCGGGCGCGCGAACGCGAGGACGGATGTGGTCGCCGACCCACTGCGTGCCGTAGCCGGCCTGTTCGCTGGTAAAGACGTAGAAGCCGACCTCGGACCAGCTCGTGAGACCTTCGGTTAACTCCAGCGTTTCGTGCTCCTGGTGGTTGGTGGGTAGCACACCTTCGATGGGGTACTTTTGCCCCTTCGGCGTGAAGTTGGAGTGCACCTCCACCATGAGGCTGCGGGGCGGCACCGTCTCTGAACCGTAGACCTGGATTTCATAGTTGCCTTGCGCGTGCGCACGCGTGCCCACCAAGCCCATGCAGAGCGACACCGCAATGAAAAGCCTCACCACGGTCCACTCAGGCATAGCGGAAGACCATCATGAAGCCGCGATCCATGTGGTTCTGCTGGTGGCAGTGGAAGAGCGTGCGACCCGGGTTGTCTGCGGTGAACTCGATTTCAGCGGTTGTCTTGCTGGGTACAAGCACCACGTCCTTCAGCAGGCCGCTCATCTCAGGACTGCCCGCCACGCGCTTCAACTCGAAGCGGTGCCGGTGCAGGTGCATGGGATGGTCGTCCATGCTGTCGTTCTTGAGCAAGAGGCGGTACCGCTGGCCTGCGGTCAGAACTGGCTCGTCCGTCTGCGGGTATGATTTGCCGTTGATGCGCCAGAGCTCTTCCTTGCCGTGTCCTTGAAACTTGGAGGTGAAGACCAGGTCCATGTGCTGAACACCTGGCGTGGGCTGCGCCCCTGTTTGTGCCGCGAATGGGCTGTAGCTCCATTGTAGGTCGGCTGGCTGTTGCCATACGGGTTTGCCGGATGCGCCTGCATACTCAACGACGCACCCCATGCCGGTGGCCTGGATGTGTTTGCGTACCTCGCCAAAGACCCACACGCCTGGGGCGTTCATCTCCACCATGGCCGACACCCGTTCCGCTGGCGCAAGGCGAAGCATGTCCACCGTCTGCGGTGTAGGCACGGCGTTGCCGTCCAGCGCGACCACCTGAAAACGATGGCCGGCGAGCGCGACCCAGTGCACCTCCGTCGGGCTGGAGTTGAGAATATGCATCAGGACGCGCTGGCCCTGCCGGACACGGACCGGCTCACCAAAGCCGAGCATCTTGCCGTTCACGGTGGTGATGTCGTAGACCGGATTCATGGAGCCGTCGTCGCTGCCCATGTCCCGGCCCGCCCAGTCGTGAAGCGCGAGAAAGACTTCCTGGTCAAAGCGGCCTGGAGAGTCTGCCGCCTCTACCATCAGGAAGCCATGCTGGCCGCCGTACTGCGCTTTGCGCAGATCGTTACCCGCAAAGGTGTGCGTGTGGAACCAGCGGAACCCTGCAGGACTGGGCGTCAGGCTGAAGCGCGTGGTCGCACCGGGAGCGATCATCGGCGTTCCTTCTTCCATGGCGCCATCAATCGCGGAAGGGAGAGCCAGCCCGTGCCAGTGGACGACTTCCGGGGCAGGTGAGCGGTTGCAGATTTGGACACGTACCGTGCGTCCCTGCCGCAAGCGGAGGAGTGGTCCTGGCACTTGGCCGTTGTAGGCTACCGTCTGAATCCGATGCTTCGGAGACGGCTCCAGCAGGAATGGCGCAATCTCAAGCGAGACTTCTGGCACATTTTCGGCGTGGAGGCAGCGCACCGCTGTGGCGGTTGCTACCGTTGCCGCTTTTACGAACTCTCGCCTGGTGAGCACTTCCAAGAACCCCGGCAGATCTCTCGCAATGAGCGCTTGCATGTGCATGGATGGGTGCTGCCCAGCAACTGGAAGTACGACCGAAACGGGGCGAGAAGCATGATTCACCCGCAGACGGGTCCGGATGGGTCTATTTAGTGCAGCGTTTCGCGTAGCCAGCTCACCACCTTTGCCTTGTATTGCACCTGGTCGGCGTGTTCTTCCCACTGGCCCATGCCGTGGCGTCCTCCGGGCACGGGGAACATTTCGCACTTGTTCCCGGCCCGCTTCAGGGCGTCGCAAAAGCGCGGGTTCTGCTCGTAAGCCACCTGCTCGTCCGCGGTGCCGCCCAGGGCGAGCGTGGGCGGCAGCCCGGCATGGATCATGGAATAGGGCGACAGGTCGTGCTGGCGCTGCTTCGCGGCTTCCGGGCTCAGGCCCTGCAGTCCGAAGGTGTCCGTGGAGGACGGCGCGGACGGCGTGCCGGGGCGTGCGTCGCCGATGGGCTTGTGGAAGGTAAGGTCGGTGGGCGAGTAGAACGAAACCAGCGCCGCAATCTTTGCGGGGCCGGTGTTCTTGAGCGCGACATAGTCGGCCAGGTAGGCACCGGCGGACTCGCCCAGCAGCGCGATACGGTTGCGGTCCACGTGGTACTCCGCCGCGTGCGCGTAGATCCAGTCCAGCGCGGCCTGCGTGTCCGCGATCATGTCTTCGATGCGGACGTTCGGGCCCATGCGGTAGTCGATGGTGAACCACGCGAAGCCGGCCTGCGTTAGCGGCTGGAACATGGGGTCCAGGTACGTGACCTTGTTGCCGCGGGCGAATCCTCCACCATGGATGAGGATGACCGCCGCGTGCGGTCCAGGACCGGTAGGAATCGAAGCATCCAGAAACACCGGGCCGGTGGGCCGCGTCACGTAGGCGATGTTGCTGGTAACAGTGGCCTGAGCACGCGCGGGCACTGCCATGACCGCAGCAACCAGTGAGAGCAACACAAGACAGAGGGTCCGCATACCGCGGCATTGTAAGCAGCGCTACGGTTGCGCGTCCACGAGGCGAACAGGGGCCTGACGCGCAGACCCCTGCCCGAGTGGAGAACCATAGACCGGGTGAAGAACAGCAAAGACACAGTTGCACCCACAACGTTCAGCTCCAGGCTGACGAAGCGGGGCTGACAGTACAGGCGACATTAGAAAGGCAAATGCATCATCGCGCTGCAATTTTCTGTGAAGAGGGCCGGAGCGGGCGTACATTGGGCCGGAGGAGTTTTCAGGGTATGGCAGACCACGCAGGCAAGGGCTTTGTTTGGTACGAACTGATGACCACGGACATGGACGCAGCCAAGACGTTCTACAGCAAGGTCGTAGGCTGGAAGACACACGACAGCGGTATGCCGGGCATGCAGTACGAGCTGTTCGGCATAGACGGCAAGGACGTGGGCGGCATGATGAGCATGCCGGGCCCCGGCATGAAGCCCGGGTGGATGGCGCACATCTACACGGAAGACGTGGACGCCGGTGTGAAGGCAGTGACCGAGCGCGGCGGGTCCATTCTCCGGCCGCCTACGGACATCCCGAACGTCGGCCGTTTTGCGGTGGCCAGCGATCCGCAGGGTGCGGCGTTTCTGCTGTTCCAGCCAGGTGGAACCGGTATGCCGCCCATGCTCCCACCGGACGCGGTAGGCAACATCGGCTGGCACGAATTAGGCACCACCGATTGGGAGCAGGCATGGGACTTCTATAGCGGCCTGTACGGCTGGACCAAGCACATGGCCGTGGACATGGGGCCAATGGGCACCTACCAGACCTTTATGACGACAGCAACACAAGGCGGTGGCATGATGAACCTGCCGCCCTTCCTTACAGACGCAGGACACAAGCCGGGCTGGCTGTACTACATCACGGTCGACAGCATTCAAGCGGCAAAGCAGCGCGTACTGGATGGTGGCGGAAAGATCACGCATGGGCCAGCCGAAGTACCCGGCGGTTCGTGGATACTGCAAGGTGTTGACCCGCAAGGTGCCGCGTTTGCGCTGACCGCGAAGAGCTAGATGCAAACAACATTGAGGGTGCCCCACGTCTCGATTTTGAGACGTGGGTCTGCAAAGTTCGGGTAGATGCCAGAAGATCCCATGTTTCTTCGAGACATGGGGCAGCCTCTGCAAGTTTGTGACCGATTTCCAGCTAAGATTCCCTGATTCTGAGCGGAGCGCAGCGGAGTCGAAAGCCTGCCCTGAGCGTAGTCGAAGGGACCTGCTGTTTGCGTGTGCGAAGCACACGCATGAGCGCCGTTGGCGCTGGTAAAAAGCAGGTCCTTCGACGCAGCAATCCGTGCTTCGCTCAGGATGACGGAGTTTTTGGATTAGGTCAGGTGCGTAGCGCCGATGCTAGTTCACCGAACGCCACCTTGCGCTGTCCCCCTGTGGCGAACGTCTTCACGGTCGCCTGTTGCTGCGCGACTTCATCCTCACCCAGGATGACGATGTGCCGGGCCACGCGATCTGCCGCATCAAAGCTCTTCTTCAGGCGAAAGCTGCCGTCGCCCACCTTCACCTGCAGGCCGCTGCCGCGTAGTGTGCGCGCCAGCGCAAGGGCTGCGGCGTTCTGCGCAGGGCTAAGCGGGGCAATGTAGGCGTCGATCTTGTGCGGCTCGGGTTCGCCCTCGTCTGCGGCCTTGGATTCTGCAAGTGCCTGCAGCGTGAGAATGAGCCGGTCTTCGCCAATAGCGAAACCGATGCCCGGGGCGCGCGGGCCGCCCAGCATTTCGCTCAGACCGTCGTAGCGGCCGCCGCCCAGCAGCGCGTTTTGCGTGCCTAGGCCCAGGTCCACGGTGAACTCGAACGTAGTGCGGGTGTAGTAATCCAGCCCGCGGACCAGGCGCGGGTTCACGGTGTAGGGCACCTCGCAGGCGTCCAGCGCGGCCAGCACCGCGGCGAAGTGCTGCTTGGAGTCGTCGTCGAGGTAGTCGGCGATCTTTGGTAGCGCGTCGATGATCTCCTGGTCTGCCTCGTCCTTGCTGTCCAGCACGCGCAGCGGATTGGTCTCCGCCCGGCGCTGGTTGTCGGGGCACATCCGGTCTTTCACGGGGGCAAGCGCCTCGCGCAGCGCGGCCACGTAGCGCGGGCGGTCCGTGCTGCTGCCCACAGAGTTCAGCAGCAGCCGCCAACCCTTGTACTCGTTCGCCGCACTCGCGCGCGGGATGCCGAGTTCGTCCAGCAGCGCGGCCAGCATCTCCAGCACCTCCGCGTCCCGCAGGGGCGACTCGCTGCCCGACGAGGCAGGGCCGATCACCTCCGCGCCGATCTGGAAGAACTGGCGATAGCGGCCCTTCTGCGGGCGTTCCCGGCGAAACTGCGGGCCAATGTAGTAGAGCTTCTGCAACTGGCCGGTGTCGTGCAGTTTGTGCTCGATATAGGCGCGGACGACACCCGCCGTGTTCTCCGGTCGCAAGGTCAGGCTCTGCGCCTTCTCGCTGGCGGCGCGGGCACGGTCCTCCCAGGTGAACATCTCCTTGCTGACGATGTCGGTCTCTTCGCCCACGCCCCGGGCGAACAACTCCGTCGCTTCCAGCACGGGCGTCCGGATTTCGCCGAAGTTGTACCGGGCGAAGACTTCGCGTGCGGTGCGTTCCACGCGATTCCAAAGTGCGGTCTCGGGCGGTAACAGATCGCGCGTGCCGCGGATCGCCTTGATGATTTGGGCCATTTGGTGAGTTTAGCTGGTGCCGCTTTGTAGCCGGCTGAGTGCGAGTTCAACATCCCGCTTCAATGCCGGCAAATCGTCCTTCACCGTCTCCCAAACAACCTCATCTTCTATGCGATGGTATGCGTGCCGAAGCAGATTGCCCATGCCCCGGTACCGGCTCCAATTGGGTCCTGGGCAGACAATTTCCGCATCGTCTCCTAGTCTGTATGCAGCTTCCGTAACAATCTGAAGATGACGCTCGACAGCAGCACGGGTTTTCGCATCCGCGGTATATTCCAGGAACGAAGCTCCGCCGATGAAGCCTTCGATGAGGTGGATACTTCTTAGAATGTCTTGCAAGTGCGTGGCATGAGTTCTAGAAGGCAAGGTGAACATCCTTCAGCGCTTCTCTACGAACAGCCTCGTGCATCCATTTGAGTGAGGAGATGTCTACCTCTACACCAAGCAATTTTGTGAGTTGCTGCTGCAAGCCAGCCAAAGTCAGCAGCGTAACGCGGGCCTTTTCGTCGAATTCGACCAGCAAATCAATATCGGAATCTGGGCGCATCTCGTTCCGAGCGGCCGATCCAAACAGTCGGAGGTGCGACACTCCGGCATCCTTGATCTCTGCAGAGTGTTCGCGCAAACAAGCCAGGATGTTTTCCCTGTCCATGCCGTCATCTTCTCGCCTTTTGTGGGTTCCTACAAGCCCGGTCGTCACGGCAACTGCGGTTCCGTGAGCAGAGCGAACAGGTGCTTCCGGTGAAAGAAGGCTAGGGTCATCGGGGTTCCAAGTAGACGAACGGCACGTTGCCCGGATCGAAGCGGCTCCGATCCTCCGGACGTAAAAACGGTGGCGCATGATCGCCCACGATCACAATAGCGGTGCGGCCGATCTTCGGGTCCAGGGCGATGGCGCGGACGGACCGCAGTACGTCTTGCACGTACAGCAGCTGTGCGCACACCGCGCTGCCGGCTGTGATGGGGCACTCTCCCGCCGGGGCTTGTGCCTGGTTTACCGGCAGGTGGCTGTTGAGCGTCATCCAGTAGAGGAATTGCGGCCGGAACGCGCCGGCGGCGTGCGCCTGCAGCCGCTGCTGCAGCGTGTGGGCCACGGCACGGTCGCAGGCACCGTAGAAGGCACCGTCACACGCCGGCAGGTCTGCCATGTCCGCCAGGAAGGTTGTGCGGGTAAAGCCCAGCAGCGGGTACCATTGCGCTCGCTGGAACATGGTGGATCGGAAGCCATGGAAGGCCGCCGTGTCATATCCCGCGTCACGGTATTGCGCGGGCAGGCAGGGCGAGCGTCCCGCCAGTGTTGCGGATGAGATGAACATGCCGGTGCGCAGACGGCACAGTTCCCGCATTTCACCGGCCACGGTGGATCCGGTAAACCGCACCGTGCCGCTGTGTACGGCATACCGCTGCTCTAGCGCGGCATCGTGGAACAACGCAAACTCCCGCTGAGCGCCCTGCCGGTCGAGCAGTTGCCCCATGGATTCCACGTTGACCAGCAGCACGTTTTCACGGCGTTGGGCGAACGCTGCGGCATTCCACAGCGGCGCACTGGCGCTGCTGTCCGCGGCGGCCACTGGCACTACCGGCACGGGATGCAGCGCAAGGGCAGGCACTCGCAGCAGCACTTCGTCCACTGCGCGATATCCTGCGCGGGCGTGCCGGTTCTCACCCAGCAGCATGAAGCCACGGACCTGGTCCACCGCGGTAAGCGCCAGCAGCACAAGCGCTACCGGCAGCGCGGCACGCCAGAGCCGGCGGCCCCGCACCCTCGGCAGCACCGCTCGCCACGCCCATAGCGCCAGCCCGGCCACGGCAACAAACGCGGCCGCCCATGCCGCAACCAGCGTGGGACGCAGTTCCACCACGAAGCGCGCGGCAAACAGCGGATCGTTCCGCGAAAAGTAGTACAGCGCATCCAGCAGCCGCACCAGCTCCAGCGCATACGTCAGCAGGAACAGCACAGACGCGAGCACAGGGCTGCCGCACAGCAGCAAGGCAAGCAGAAAGAAGTCAACGTCCAGCACGCTCCCCTTCAGGTGCAGAACACCGCGGACCACCAGGATCGGGAGGTTTGGCAGTGCAGTTGCCAGCGCAAGACGCATTGCGACGCGGAGGTCACGCGCCCACGGCTGCGTACGACTACGCGGCTTAGCGTGATCCAGGCGAGGAAAGGGGTACAACGGCGGGATGAGCGGCCACCTTCAGCCAGCACAGCATGACATGGCGGCACGCCCTTGCACCGGAAGAAAAGGCGGCGCTCGTCCTGAGTCGTGCCGGATTGAACGGCGAAGCTGCCCGCTGACTCGCGCGGGGATGCGCGATGCAGTACCGGCCCGCTACTCGATGGAACGTTGCCGCCGGGCGTGCAGCAGGGTGGCGGCCATCCAACCGCATGCCGCACCCGTGATCACCAGCAGCAGTAGCGAGAAAACGTGGCCAAAGATAAAGGTGCCTGCGCGGAACTCAGGCGTCTGCAGAAGTTGGAGCACCTCCGGCGGCACCGGTCCGGCTGCGCGTATCTGCATTGGCACCTGGGCAACAGCCTGCGAGATTCGATCGTCCATGGCACGGGAATGGCGGGCATACCGCAGCACAAAGCCGGCAATGCCGGTAGCAGCCCCAATCAGCGAACCCATCCACAGGCCGAGCAACGCACCAAACCGCGTGCCACCCGGAACGGACACTAGGAGTGGGGGACGAAATCGCCGGTAAGCATACAGCGAACCCAGCGTCAGCAATGGCAGCATGAGCAGTGCCAGGCCTCCGGACTCGCCGGCAACCAGGGCGCCCGGTAACAGGCAAGACACGCCTGCACCCAGCAATCCGGTGACGGCAATCACACGCAGGGCCCGGGGCATGTCCAGCGCCGATGCCGGCCAGGCCTGCGGCTGCCCTCCGTCCTCGTGACCGGCAGGATCCGCCACGGCATCGCTCGAGACCCGCAACTGCTGCAGGCCGCAATGCCAACAAAAAACTGCCGGTCCGTCAGGCGTATCGGGCAGCGCGGAGCCGCAGCGTGGACAACTTTCAGACATGCCACTCAAAGGCTATCGCAGACCGAGCAGGCGGGCCTATGCCGCATCGTCGCTACGCGGCAATTCCAACGAGACCAGACCAAAGCGCGTGCCGCTGCCGTTCGGCTGGAAGGTGACAATGTGCTGGCGCGAAGCGGAACCGGCTTTGAGCTCAATCTCGTCTGCATCGCGATCCACGTGTGCGCGTGTATGCACGTGGTTATCATCCGAGCAGGTCAATCCCAGGCCGGTGCGCTCAGGCTTGCCGATCGGCTGGTTGTTGCGGCACTCGATCACGTCGCTGTACTGGGCCAGCGACTTCCTGTAGAACTCGCGCACCTTGTCCGGGCTGTCAGCGGACGTAAAGCCCATGGCCAGCACGCGCAGGTGGAATGCGCCGAAGTTCATGTCCACATCGGCGGAGGAACTGTCGTTCTTCTTCTTTTCCTCCGGTACCGCGCCCGGGTAGAGCGGGAGACCCAGCTTCTTCTGTACTGCGGGGCTGTCTGTCTTGACGGACATGCCGCCCAGGGGCGTGGCGATATCCACGTCCTTGCCGCCTTTTTCACCATCGCGGCTGCGCACCATACACCCGGAGAGCGCCAGCGAAAGTGCCAGAACCGTGACCACGGGACCCAACGTTTGCTTCATGACCATGCCCTCACGAGCCAGGAGCGGCTCTGAGAAGGTTACGGCAAAGACGACCGTCCGGTTCCGGAGAGAGCACGTGTGTGAGAGAAAGTTTCGCGATTGTGAGGAAAACCTGTTGACAAACCTGCTACCCAGGCCCAATATCTAGGGTGGCTGGCAATGTGGTATCCCACTTGTGGCGTTGACGACGTAGATACAGGTCTTCTTCAGGGAGTAGACCTCTGGAGGCACGTCAACTCAACAAGCGGGACGCCAGGCTCGCTGTTCCTGTCCATGAGCGAGGCCCCGCGAATACTGCGGGGCCTTTTTTTCAGTGTCTTTCGCTGCATTTGCCCGCCGCGGCACGATGACGAAGCGGTAAGCTGGCGCTAACTTCTACACGGACGGAGACCGGCTGTGGTCCGAGGCGGACAGGAACGGAAAGCAAGGCACGGAAGTCCCCTGCCGGAGATCCCGGACAAGCTCTACTTCCGCATCGGCGAGGTCAGCAAGATGCTGAACTTGCCCGCGTATGTCTTGCGCTTCTGGGAGACCGAGTTTCCCCACCTGAAGCCGAACAAGGGCGGCACGGGCCAGCGGCTGTACCGGCGGCGCGATGTGGACGCCCTGCTGGAAGTGCGGCACCTGCTCTATGACGAGGGCTACACCATTCCCGGCGCGCGCCAGTACCTGAAAGACAGAGCACGCACGGTTCAGCGTGCCGAAGAGCCCGGCAAAGAGCCGGCACCTGCCAAGCCGGCGGATGCTGGAACCAGGCTGAATGAAGTGCGTCGGCAACTGCTTGAGATCGCAACGCTCCTGGATCGCCCGGTTGCAACGGGTGCGACACGGACATCCGCAACGTCGCGCGGGCCGCACCTGTTGCCGAGAAAGCGCGTCACAAGCGATGCACCACCGCCGTTGTTCGCCCCATTCCCAGACCGCGGAGAGTAGCTGCAGGTCACGCCGGCACCTAGAATGAAAGAGCTTGCCCACACTTTCTAAGCACGGTCTGCCCGCGCGGCTGGGCACCGGCAGCGCACAGTCCGCATATTCGGCGTCGCTGCTCCTGATGGGGTCTGCCCTGCTCTCCGGCGTCTTGGGTCTGTTGCGCAACAAGCTGATTGCGCAGGTGTTCGGCGCGGGACCCGCGGTGGATGCATACAACGCCGCGTTTGAACTGCCGGATGTGATCTATTACCTGCTGATCGGCGGCGTGGCGTCCACCACGTTTGTAAAGCTGCTCTCCGCCTATGAGAGCGCCGGCACGCTGGACGAGGGTGATCGCGCGCTCTCCAACATTCTGAACGTGGTGGGCGCGGGCTTGCTGCTGGCAATCCTGGCGGGCGAGTTGCTGGCTCCGCTGTACGTCCACTACAAGTTTCACGACTTCAACGGCTCGCGTGAGACAGCGGCGCTGTGCGTGCGCATGACGCGCATCCTCTTGCCCAATCAGTTGCTGCTGCTGGCGGGCGGGGTCTTTGGGTCGCGCCTGCTTTCTCGCAAGATCTTTATCTACCAGGCCATGCAGCCGCTGCTCTACAACGGCGGCATCATCGCGGGTGCGCTGCTGCTTGGACGGTGGCTGGGCATCTATTCCCTGGCGATGGGTGCCGCCGCGGGTGCGCTGTTCGGCTTCTTCCTGATCAACCTAATGGGCGCGCGGCGGATCGGCATGCGCTGGTCGCCCTCGTTCAACCTGCGACATCCCTCGCTGCGCGAGTGGCTACGGCTAAGCCTGCCGCTCATCCTGGGACAGTCCATTGTCACGCTGGACCCGATCATTCGCAGCTACTTTGCTTCGGATGTAGTCGGCGGCATCTCGCTGATGAAGTACTCGCGCGACCTGTTCGCCGCGCCCATGGGCATCGTGGGGCCGGCGGCTGGGTTGGCCTCCCTGCCCTTTTTTGCCTCCCTGTGGGCAGAGCATAACATTGCCCGCTTTAGCAGTTCGGTAAACCGGTCCGTCTCGCGGCTGCTTGCAGTCAGCCTGCTGCTCACGGCGTGGATGGTGGCCATGGCCGGGCCAGTAATCAACCTGGCGTTGAGCGGCGGACGGTTTCAAGGGCACGACACCGCAGCCGCGGTACACCTGTTCATCCTGTTCTGTCTTTCACTTGCCTTCTGGACGTCGCAAAACCTATACGCGCGCGCCTTTTATGCCGCGGGCAACACGCTTACACCCATGCTCAGCGGCACGGTGGTCACGGTGTTGTCGCTGCCCGTGTACGCACTGCTCTTTCGCGCGGACGGTATCGCCGGGCTGGTGATTGCGTCAGACCTGGCGATTGCCGCGCACATGCTGGCACTGGCTGTGCTGCTGCACCGCAAGCGCATGGTGAGCGTGGCGGAGCTGGACTGGCCGGAGCTGGGCAAGGCGCTGGCGGCTGCGGTGGTAAGCGGCGTTGCCGTCGCGCTGATGCTGCGGCTGCTGCCTGCCGACGCGAGCCATGCGGCAAATCTCGTGCGGATCGTGGCCGGGTCAGTGCTGTGGCTGGCAGCTGCGCTTGCCGTGCTGGTCGGCTCAGGCTCGGCGCTGC
Source organism: uncultured Terriglobus sp. (assembly GCA_964242065.1). GTDB lineage: Bacteria > Acidobacteriota > Terriglobia > Terriglobales > Acidobacteriaceae > Terriglobus. The sequence continues at coordinate 16,775 of CAXTBQ010000022.1, forward strand.
CCAAGGCGGTTCTTCGTAGGCGGAGCGCAGCCGCATGACATACTTCATGGCCTCGCCGCGGCTTGGCTTTCGCCAGTGGACAGCCGCCGACCTGCCGCTCGCACAAGCGCTGTGGACAGACCCGGAGGTGATGGGCCACATGGGTGGCGCGATGAGTCCGCAAGCTGCAGAAGAACGGCTCAAGCTTGAAATCACTCGACAGGAAAAGGCCGGATTTCAGTATTGGCCCATGTTCACCCTGGAAGACGGTCGGCATGCCGGGTGTGCCGGGCTTCGTCCGTTCCATGATCAGGAAGGCGTGCTGGAAGTGGGCGTGCACCTGGCGCGTCCGTTCTGGAGCGGTCGCATGGGCGAAGAAGCAGCGCGTGCCGTGATCGACTACGCCTGGCAGAACACGCCGGTGGAGGCGCTTGTGGCCGGCCACGGCCCGGACAACGTGCATTCCAAAGCGCTCATCGAGCGGCTCGGCTTCCACTACACGCATCATGAGCCGTGGGGGCCGCACGGGACCATGCACCCGTACTATAAGCTGCTACGAAGCTGATTCGTATTCTGCGGTATTATCCACGCAAGAGGCAGTGCACGAACAACATGCAGTTCTACATCGTCATTGCTATCCCAAGCATCCTTGTAGTGCTGTCGTGGATGCAACAGGACAAACGTCTCGCGCGTATTGAATCTCTGATCGACAGTATGCGTGCCGAGAACATCGCATTTCGCGATAGCACCCACCGCGACAATATCACGCTTCGCGACAGCATTCATCATGACATGATTGCGCTGCATGAGCGCGTGGCCACAGTAGAGACCCGGCAGGGTTAGCCTGCGCGTCTGAGTCGGGTCACCGGCCCTGCTTTACTTCGCGTCGTTATATTCCTCAAGCCAAGCCATCTGAATGGCTTCCAGGATGCCTTCGTTCGACTTCGCCGGATCGCCGGTGAAACCTGGGATTGCGGTGACCAGCTTGTGCAGATCGGTAAAGCGTACGGTCAGCGGGTCCAGCTCCGGGTGCGCTTCCTGCAACTGAATGCCGATTTCTTCGGCGTCGGTCCACTCGATCTCTCTGGGCACGGCTATTCCTTTCCGCCGGCAAGCACGGCGGCGGGCTTGCCTTCCTGCACGTAGTTGCGATTCCAGGCGGGGATCTCCACCAGGTACGCGCCCGGCTGCTGGATGACAGCCTGGCAGCCCAGCCGCGAGTTGGTCTGCGGACCCGCAGCCAAGTCGATGCGGTCCAGCTCGTCATCCTCCGGATCGCTCAGGCCTTTGTCGCCAGCTTTCACGTACACGTGGCAGGTGGTGCAGGCGCACACGCCGCCGCAGGCGTGATCCAGGAAGATGCCGTAGTTTTCGGCAACGTCCAGAAAGCTCATGGGCTGGCCGTGGCCGTCGTAGGGCAGCGTGTCGAACGGGAACTCGACCGTCTTGCCTTCCGGCTGAAAGGTCACGCGAACGATGTTTTCCGCGGGCGGCTTGGAGAGGTCGACTTCGGGGAGATCGATGAAATGCTCAGACATGGTGGGATGCGCTCCCGTTGATTCTATCGAACTGCGCCCTGCTTCGCGCGGAGTCTCGGCCACGTCACTATTGCGAACGGACGCGCATTTCAGGCATAGTTCTAGCAGGAGTGTCCGCGATGCCTGCTGCGATTCGGCAAACCCGGCAAAAACAGGCGCTGCGCGACGCGTTCGTGCAAGCCGACCGGCCCCTGTCCCCAGATGAGGTCCTGCAGATCGCCAAGCAGCAGGTACCAGGCATGAGCATTGCCACGGTGTACCGCAACATCGGCATGCTGGTGGACGAGCACTGGCTCGCCACCGTCGATCTGCCCGGCGCTGCGGCACGGTACGAGGTAGCGGGCAAGGAGCACCACCATCACTTCCGCTGCAACGACTGCGAAAAGGTCTATGAACTTGCTGGCTGCGAACTGCCCATTAAGCCCAGCCTGCCGCGCGGCTTCCGCATGACCGGACACGAGTTCTTTCTGTACGGCACGTGCGCGGACTGCCGTTAGGCTGCGCATGGAAGCTTCGCTGTGTACACGCGCACGGCACTCCAGTTGAGGGGTGCAGCACCTGCTTCACAAGCTTATGAACACCCGCGGCTGAGCGCATCGGCTTGGCCGCATTGCTGGTACCTGGGAGGGCTTGCTCCGTGCACCGTCGCTTTTTCTTTGCTCGCATCTGTTCCGCTGCCCTGGCGCTGCTTTTCGCAACTCTATCCGTGGAAGCGCAAAGCTCACCCACCACGTACGATCCGCGCCTGACGTTTGCGCAGCCGATGCTGCCGGACCCGGTGAACAGCTACCGCGGCAGCAACGGCGCGCCCGGCCCGGCCTTCTGGCAGAACGAGGCCAGTTACGAGATGCACGCCACGCTGCACACGGCGGAAAAGCAGTTGAGCAACGATGAGACCATCACCTACACCAACAACAGCCCGGACGCGCTGCCCAGCCTGTGGGTGCAGTTGGACCAGAATATCTACAAGAAAGATTCGCGCTCACGCTTGGCCAGCGGTGGCGAGCGGCGGCGACGTCGCCCCGGCACGCCTGAGCCTGCCACGCCGCCTGTGACCACCACGGATGGTTTCGTGTTCGACTCGGTCGAGATCGAGGCAGGCAAACAAACCACCAAGGCCGACTACGTGGTGGACGACACCCGCATGCAAATCCGCCTGGCTGAGCCGCTGCGCGCAAAAGGCGGCCAGCTCAAGATCCACATCAAGTACCACTACACCATACCCGGCGTGTGGGGCGGACGCACCAGCTGGGGCATGTCGAAGCAGGGTGAAATCTACGACATGGCGCAGTGGTACCCGCGCATGGCAGTGTACGACGACCTGCGCGGCTGGGACACGCTGCCTTATATCGGCGCGGAGTTCTACCTGGAGTACGGCCACTTCGACTACTACCTGACGGTGCCCGCGAACATGATCGTGGCCGGATCGGGTGAGCTGGTCAATCCCAAAGACGTGCTCACAAAGACCGAGATCGAGCGGCTTGATCAGGCGCGCAGAAGCGACGCCACCGTCTACATCCGCAAGCCGGAAGAAGTGAAGGATCCCGCGTCACGCCCGAAAGGAAGCGGCGACCTGACGTGGCACTTTCACATGGACCACACGCGCGATGTGGCGTGGAGCGCCTCGCCCGTCTTCGTCTGGGATGCTGCGCGCATGAACCTGCCCGACGGCAAGACCTCACTTGCGATGAGCGTCTATCCGCCGGAAAGTGTCGGCCCCAACCAGTGGGACAAATCGACCGAGTATGTGAAGAACTCCGTCGAAAACTTCAGCAAACACTGGTACCCGTATGAGTGGCCCACGGCCATTTCCGTCGCCGGCTTCTCTACCGGCATGGAATACCCGGGCATGGTGTTCGACGGCATCGACGACAAGGACGCCTTCCTGTTCTGGGTGACGGCGCACGAGATCGGGCACGACTGGTTCCCCATGATCGTGGGCTCCAACGAGCGGCGGCACGCCTTCATGGACGAGGGCTTCAATACCTTCATCGACATCGAGGAAAGCGACCTGTACGCGGGCGGCAAGTATGGTCCCAAGCGCGACAGCGAATACTCCGCCGGTGGCGAGCCCGCGGACACGATCCTGAAGGTGCTCGACAACCCGGATGCGCCGACGCTGATGGCGACGGCGGACGGCTACACGGGCCAGCTCGGCCACCCCATGAGCTACTTCAAGGGTGCCTATGGCATGGTGCTGCTGCGCGAACAGATCCTGGGACCAGCGCGTTTCGATTGGGCGTTCCGCCACTACATCCGTGACTGGGCCTACAAGCACCCGTCACCCTCCGACTTCTTCCGCGCGATGAGCAGCGAGGCGGGCGAGGACCTGAGCTGGTTCTGGAACGGCTGGTACCTGCACAACTGGAAGTACGATGTGTCCGTCGACAAGATCGAGGGCGGTACTGTCACGATTACGAACCACGGCCAACTGGTGCTGCCCACGCCGGTGGAGGTCACGTTTACCGATGGAACCAAACAAAGGGTAACCCTGCCTGTTGAAACGTGGCTAACCAAGGGCACCCACACCTGGACGCTGGACAACAAAACACCCATCGCCAGCGTCACCGCCGACCCCGACCACAAGCTGCCGGACGACAACCGCGCGAACAATACAAAGCGCATGTAGGTGGCGTGAAACGTTCGCCCTGGTGCAGGCGAGACTGAGCATTCAGCTAAAGGCTCGGGCGCGGCTGAACGACAGGGCTGAGGCGAAGACGAGGGTGCGGGCTGAAGGCCCGCGTTGTAATAGCCTGGGGCGAAGCCCCAGGTTGCGGTGGCCAACAGATGCGGGCTGAAGGCCCGCGTTATGCGCGTAAACGAACCCGATGTACAGGCGCCACGGACGCTTCGTAGCGCGGGCC
>CAXTBQ010000022.1:21165-44695 GCA_964242065.1 uncultured Terriglobus sp.
TTCCCCCCGGCAACCGCCAGGCTACTTAAACCTGGGGCTTCGCCCCAGGCTCTTACAACTCGCGCCTTCAGCGCGAACACGTCCGTAGTTTCTGCCCTTCGCAGCCCGTAACGGACCGCAGTCCAAAACTCCAGGCTGTCGCAGCCTGGAGTGCTCTGCGCTGCGACTTGCCTATCTGAGACACCCAAGGGCTGCCTTCGTAGCACATTCAGCCGCAGTAGTAGCGAACCTATGCCTTTGCCGCAATCCCATCCAGCGTCTGCAACACCTCCGGCGACAACTCCAGCGAAGCCGCCGAGAGATTCTCGCGCAAGTGCCCCACCGACGACGTGCCCGGAATGAGCAGAATGTTGGGCGAGCGGTGCAGCAGCCATGCCAGTGCCAGCACAATGGGCGTGACGTTGAGCGAGGCTGCTGTATCGTTCAGCACCGTGGACTGCAGCGGATTGAAGCCGCCCAGCGGAAAGAACGGCACGTACGCCACGCCGTCACCCGCCAGGAGATCGATAAGGGCATCGTCCTTGCGCTGCGCCACGTTGTACATGTTCTGCACGCAGACTATGTTCGCGATGGACCGTACTTCGTCGTACTGCGTGCGCGTAATGTTGCTCAGGCCCAGGTGCTGGATCAGGCCCTCCTGCTGCATCTGGACCAACACGGTCAGCGGTTCTGCAATGGAAGCCTCGTTCGGACCGGTGGTGCTCCCGACGCGCAGGTTGACCACCGACAGCGTCTCCAGCCCAAGGTTGCGCAGGTTGTCCTCGACGGACTGCCGCAGCAATTCTGGCGACACATCCAGGATCCAGGACCCATCAGAGCCGCGCTTGGCACCCACCTTGGTCACGATCGTCAGGTCATCGCGATACGGGTGCAGCGCCTCGCGGATGATCTGGTTGGTCACGTGCGGCCCGTAGAAGTCGCTGGTGTCGATGTGGTTGATACCGGACTCCACCACCTCCCGCAAGACAGCCAACGCAGCGTTGCGATCCTTTGGTGGACCAAAGACATGCGGTCCCGCAAGCTGCATGGCGCCATAACCCATCCGGTTGACCGTGGTGGATGTACCTGGAAACGTGAACGTACCGCCCAAACTGCCTGTTGTGCTCATTGCCTGATTCCTCTCGTCCTTCTACCATTGGATGAAGAAAGCTTCAGGTTTGGAGTTCGCATTTGCCGGGCACTGCCGCACCCCTGTTTCAGCCAAGAAAAGCGCCCCTTCAGGCCAGGTCCACAACCACGGTGGAAGCTATTCGGCAGGCTGCTGTTCAGGTTTTGCTGAAGGAAGGCAAGCTGTTGACGACGACCCGCGTGGCCGCGCGCGCGGGTGTTTCAGTGGGTACGCTGTACCAGTACTTTCCAAACAAGAGTTCTTTGTTGCAAAGCATCCTCAAGGAACACCTCGACAACGTCGCGGTAGCGGTTGAAAGCGCCTGCAAGGCTGCGCATGGCAGACCGTTGCAGGACATGGCAGCGTCCATGATCGCAGCCTTCGTGAGGGCCAAATTCCAGCACCTGGATGCCAGCGCGGCGCTGTATGCCATCAGTGACGATCTCGAAGGGAAACGCATTGCAAAGGAAATGCATGCACGGGTGATCCGGGCGGCGGCAGCCATGCTGCGAACAGCCGGCGACGCCAGCCTGCCCGCGCCGGAAACAGTCGCGGAGGTGCTGCTGTACACTATGGCCGGCGTGAGCCGCGGCATGCTGGAAGCCGGTCCTGACCGGCAAAGCATGGCTGCCATGCAGACCGAGCTCACACGCGTGGCGCAAGCGTACCTGCAAGCGTCCGCTGGTCGCCGTTAGAAGGCGCACGGCATTGCTGGAGACCGCCCGCTAGAGAGCGGGTGCCCTGAGAAAACTGGAAAGCGAACCCGGCAGCACCGAGCCTACGGTCCGGCTAGCAAACGCTGCATGAAGACTACTCATAGCGACACTGCCCTGCGGTGTGGGTGGGGCAAGGTGCAGGCGCGCCAGCACCACCGCGTCCGCGCCAAAGGGTGAGCGGCCGTTCTTTGCCTGCGTCTCATGGCATGTGTCGCAGGTTGCGGAGGCGTTTTTCGCCTGGTGGCAGGCGATGCATCCACCCATGCTCATGTCCTTCACGGGTGCGATTGCCACCGCGTTGGACACATCGCCATGGCAGTCCTCGCACTTGTTGCCCGCGTCGGTATGCGTTTTGTGGCTAAAGGTCACAAACGAGGGCACACGGTAGACCCGGTTCCAGGCGATGTTCTCCTTCGCCGTGTACGCAGCGGCAAGGCGCTTGATATCCGGCTTGTCCGTGGCAACGGCCACGTGGCAGGCCATGCACTTGTCCGGCTGCGGCATGGTCAGCAGCGCACCCGTTTTTACCGGTGCATGGCAGTCGTTGCAGCCCAGCTTGGCCGTCTGCACGTGCAGTTTGTGGTTGAACGGAATGGGCTGATCGGGCGCCGCGGCCGTTGCCGCAGCCGGGCCGGGTGCTGTCGATTTCACCTTGGGAGCGTCCGGCGCAGCGCCCGGCTCCTCCTGCGCGTGCACGCCGGCAGCGCACCCCAAACTCACGATCAGCGCAACCATCCAGTGCCGCAGCTTCAAGTGGAACTCTCCCACGCAACAAGTGCCGTCTCCTCCTAAGGGAAAACGGCACTTGTTTGACTCTCCAAGTTTACGCTTCGGTGGCAGCAAAGTCCTGCTTAGAAGCTGTGTGTCGCAGGACTACACGTTGCCCTTTTTCATCTCATCCGCCAGGTACTCTGACGCACGCATGGCCAGCGTACACATGGTGATGGTGGGGTTCTGCCAGCCTGCGCTTGGAAACACGCTGGCATCGGTGATGAACAGGTTTTTCACGTCGTGGCTCTGGTTGTACTTGTTCACAACACCCTTCTTGGGGTCGTCGTTCATACGCGCCGTGCCCTGCTCGTGGATGCTGTAGCCCGGCGGGTTGAACTGGTAGTTCTTCGCCAGGACCTCGAAGCCGGCAGCTTCTGCCATGGCAGCCGTGGTATCGACCATGTCCTTTGCCATGTTGACTTCATTATCGGTGTACCTGGTTTTGATGGTGAGCGTCGGCATGCCCCAGGCGTCCACGACCTGCCGGTTCAGTTCGACGTGGTTCTCATAATGTCCCAGCGTTTCACCCATGATGTTCGTGGTGAAGCCGCTGCCGTTGTACTCTTCCAGCTTCTTGTCGAGCGCCGGACCGTACTCCGTAAACCAGCGGGCGTCCACGGGGCCGTTGCTGCTAGACACGTTCACGGCATAGCCGCGCAGGAAGCCGGGCGTCTTGGTGTCGAGATTGCGGAACCGCGGGATCAGCGCACCGCCGCCAATAATGTTGCGGGTGGCCTTGCCGTTGCGCGCCTCCGGAACGGAAGCAGAGATGCCGGCACCATAAATCTGGTCTGTCAGGTGGTGGCCCAGTACGCCGCTGCCATTGCAGATATCGGAAATCATCAGGAGACGCGTCGTTTCCAGCGTGCCCGCCGCCACAATCACCACCCGCGCCTTGATGGTCATCTCGCGGTGCGAGTGGCGATCGATGAAGATGGCACCGTCCGCTTTGCCGGTCGCTTTGTCCAGCGTGATCTGCCGCACGATGCTGTTCGGAATCATCGTGAGCTTTCCGGTCGCCACGGCGTCCGGCAGCAAGAGGTTGATGGATGCTGCCATGCCGCCGGTCCCCAGTGCCGAGCGCGGCTTGGTCACTGGAACGCCCATCTTCTTGCCCGCGTCCACAAACCGCTGCATAGCGCCGGACCAGGGTGACTTGTCTTCCACGAACTTGCCGTCTGGGTACTGCGGCAGCTTGTCATAAGCGCCCTGCACGCGGAAGATCGCCTCCACGCGCGGGTAATACGGCTCCAGGTCCTTGTAGGAGATGGGCCAGTTTTCGCCGAAACCGTCGTGGTCCTTGCACTTGAACTCGTAATCGCTGTGCCGGAACGACTGGCGGCCCCAGTAAGGTGAGCGGCCGCCCACGCTGCGCACGCGCACCCAGTTGTACTGCTGCCCGGCGGGGTAGTTGTAGGGGATTACCTTCTCGTCGACCCACTGATTCGCGCTGAACTCCGACGCCTGAAAGATATGCGGATGGCGGCCTGGTGCGTCAAAGCCGCGGTAGGGCAGCGTGGATGCCGGCTTGAGCGTGCGGTCGCGCTCCCAGTTGATCATGGGACCCGCGTCCAGCATGGTGACCGCGATGCCCTTTTCCGTAAGAATCTTTGCGGCCATGCCGCCGGTGTGACCCGATCCGATGATCAGGACGTCAACCTTTTTGTTTGCCATTGTTTCCTTCTCTGATCCTGTTTACGCGTGCGCGTGCTTTGAGAGCGGCGCGGAATTCTTTGGGGAACCGTTGCTGACCCACGTCTCGATGCCCGGGTCAAGTTGCGCCACGAATAGGCCAACGCCGGGCGTGCGCTCGCCCGCCGCTTCGGCAGCCTTCGCGTACGCTGGAGAGTTCAGCGTCGCCTGACGGATATCGCGATGCGCCTGCGCAACGAACAGAAGATGGGGCTCCGTGGGCGGATGGTCGTTGATCCAGGTGCGCAGGTGCGGCCGGATCACCGTGTCTGCATCCTTTTCGCTGACCTCGGCAAACGGCTTCTTGCAGCCTTTCAGCGCATCGGCGTTCAGGCGGTCCAGACCGTTGTTGTACATGGCCTGCCGGTCCGCGGGCGATCCGCCGATGAGAAAGTCCAGGAACTCCGGTGTGCCGGAATCAATGGCACCGGGATAGCCGTTGCCGCCGGGCATCAGCACCTTGCTGAACGCGACCAGCGTGGCATAGCGGGTTGGGGTGAAGTAACGCGTGTCCGTGGTGGCCACCGCATCCGGCTGCGTGACCGGAATATTGGGCGTGTGGAACTCGGAAATGCGCTGCAGTCGCTGAGCCGCAGTGGGGCTCGATGCGGTGTTGGGCGCGGTCGCCTGCGCTCCCTGGTCCACCACCGGCGTATCGGCCGGGTTGGTTGCTTTGGGGGGAGCCTTCTGCTGCCCGATCGCCGTACCGGCCGCGGCAGAGGCCACGGCCAAACCTTTGATGAAATTCCGCCTCTTCATGGCGCAAATCTTAGTGACTGCGACCTACGATGGTCAACCCTGGGGTGAACTCTCCGTCGTCTTTTTAAGGGTGGAGGAGTATTCTCACGCTTGGAGGACGCACTGCCATGCAGGACGAGACCCGCAGCTTCGAGGATCTGAAAGCCGAGCAGGACGCCTACTGGGCCGCAGCCGCGAAGACGCCGGAACCTGAGGGCTATGCCGAATGGGCACAGGCGCAGGTGGAGGAAGCCATCCGCGAGTGTGAACAGCCCGGCGCGGTGTTCTACACAGAAGCTGAAGTGAACACTTTTATGGAACAACGCCGAAAGCAGCGGGATGCCGGCCTGCTGAAGAAGGCTAGTTGAGGATCGTTTACTCGCAAGCCGCACAGCGAGACCGGCTCCGGCAGATCGAATATGTGGAGCAGTTCAGCTATGCTGCGGCAGACCGCCTGGAAGAGCGCATCGAGCAGCATGTCTCATTTGTTGGTCGGTTTCCGCAAATCGGCAGAACGAGCCACCCCGAAGGAACCAGGGAGTTCAGCGTTCAGCACACGGCGTTGCTCATCCGCTACCGCGTCGAAGACGACCGCGTCCTGATCCTTCGCATTCTGCACAGCGCACAGGACTGGCCGGGTAGGTTCTAACGCGAACAGCGCACGGACGAGCTAGCGTCGGCGGGCACCCTCGAGCAGCATGTCCACGATTCGGCGGGCACTCGCCTCCCAGCCGGGTAGCGCCGTGGTGTAGAAGGTGCCGATCAGCGCGCGTGCAATGTCGTTCGGGTCCGTACCGGGGTGTAAATCACCGCTGTGGATGGCGCGTTCAATCAGGTTTGTGAAGGTGCCGTAGATCGCACTGCGGGAACCTTCCATCAGTTTTCCGGAGCCGCCGGGCAGAGCGTCAAGCGCGGGCAGGATCAGCAGTTTCTCCGCCACATAGTCGACGAACAGGAGCATCCACTGGCGAAGAGCGTCGAGCGGTGGCAGCGTTCGCAGATACCGTTCGCCTGCCGCGGTCAGGTTCTCTACGCTGCTGTGGTACACGCCCTGGATGAGCGCATCTCGCGTGGGAAAGTGGCGGTACAGCGTTCCCGGACCGATGCCTGCCTTGCGGGCAATGTCATCGAGCGAAGCTTCTGCGCCGTACTCCGTAAAGGCTCGCTGTGCCACCTGGAGAATGCGGTCGCGGTTCCGCTGCGCGTCGGCGCGTGGCGTGCGGTTGACCGGTGCTGCGGAAGACGGCTCTTTCGCCATGCTTCAAGTTTCGCAGAAGCGTAGCAACCGGAGAGCGTCTCCACTTATCATATGCGGAGAGCGTCTCCGTTTCAGGAGAACGCGATCCCGTCGCAGGTCTTGCCTGCCGCGGAAAACACAGGAGCAGACAATGAAGGTTTTCGCCACAGGAGCAACAGGGTTTATCGGGTCGGCGTTAGTCAAGGAGCTGATCGCCGCGGGCCACCAGGTACGCGGACTGTCGCGCAGCGATGCCGGCGCGGAGCAGCTGAAGGCAGCGGGGGCAGAAGTGCAGCGGGGCGACATCAAAGATCTCGACGGTCTGCGCGAAGGCGCGCGTGGCATGGACGCCGTCGTCAACCTGGCCTTCAACCATGACGACATGAGCAAGTTCGTGGAAAGCGGAGCGGAGGAGCGCGCAGCGATCCAGGCGATGGGCGAAGTGCTGGAGCCCGGCAAGCTGCTGATCGTGACCAGCGGAACCGGCCTGGCAAGCGGTGGACCGGGCCACGTGCGGCTGGAAAGCGATCCGCCAAACCAGCACATGCCGCGCAACCCGGAGGATACGGCGCGCGCACTGGCAGATCGCGGTTTGCGCGTGGGCATTGTGCGCCTGCCGCAGGTGCATGACACGCGCAAGCAGGGTCTGGTGACATCGTTCATCCAGATTGCGCGTGACAAAGGCGTGGCTGCTTATGTGGGCGAAGGCTCCAATCGCTGGGCAGCGGCTCCGCTGGCCGACGTAGCGCAGCTGTACCATCGCGCCGTGGAGCAGGCCGGACCGGGGGTAACGGTGTACCACGCGGTGCAGGAAGAGGGCGTTTCTGCGCGGCAGATTGCCGAAGCCGTGGGCAAGGGTCTGCAAATACCGGTGAGGTCCATCACGGCGGAGGAGGCCGCTGGATATTTCGGCTGGCTGAACCACTTCGCTGCGTTCGACATGCCTGCATCCAGCGAGCAAACACGCCGGGCGCTGAACTGGAACCCGGCTGGGCCGGGTCTTATCGAGGACCTCTCGAACATGAACTACTGACCGGGTTGGTGTGTGGCCCGCGCTTTCGCCGCAGGCTGCACACCGCCGGTTGGGAGTTTGCTCCTCGTAACAGGGGTTTCCCGCGCGGCTGGTATAAACCTGAGTTGGAGATTTCAGGATGCATCTGCCGCCCCGCCTAAAACGCACATCCACCGCAGCCTTGCTCGCCGTGTTTACCGGAACCTGCCTTACACACAGCCAGACGCCGCGCCCGCAGCCTGGCAGCACGGACTTCAACGTGGCTGCGCCCAAGGACGAATTACCCGGTCAAAAGAAGAGCAGCGGGCAAACCGGGCAGAAATCGCGGGTGGACAGCCCGGAACGTACGGTTGGACCGCAAGTGGATGGATCGATTGTTGTCTCGGACGACCAGGTGCTCACGCCCGCGGGCAGGCTGATCGATCTGGGAACGCCGGTCCGCGCGAAAGCCATTGCGCTGAACCCGGGCAAGGGGGCGCACACAGCGGCAGTGCTGCTGATGGGATCGCCCGAGCCCGTCCTCATCATCGACACGGTGACCGGCACGGTTCTGCAGCGATTCTTGCCGGCCGACGGGGCTGCATCCGCGAAGGACCGAAGCGCCGGTTCGTTTGCCGGCCTTGTGTACTCTTCTGATGGTGCCAAGCTCCTGTTTAGCCAGGACAACAACTACGTGTCGATCGCACGTGTCGATCGCAGGACCGGCCTCCTAAGCGACGGGGAGCGCGTCCGCCTGCCGCCGCCCCCGGTGGACGGCCGCAAGTACCACAACCCGAACTCCATCAATCCGGGCGGCATCGCGCTCTCAAGCGATAACAAGCATGCCTACGTTGCGCTGAACGCGGCCAACACGCTGGGTGTCATTGACCTGACTACATCGCCTGCGCGGCTGGCCGGGCAAATACCTGTGGGCAACGTGCCCAACAGCGTGCTGGTGCGCGGCAACTATGCCTATGTGAGCAATGAGGGAGGCCGCGTCGCCGTACCGGGCGACTTTACCAACGAGTCGGACGGTACCGCGATCGTTGTGGACCGGCAGGAAGCGTACACCATCACCGGCACCGTGTCTGTCGTCGATCTCCTCGCGGGAAAGGAGATCAAGTCCATCGCTGTGGGCCTGCACCCGGCCGGCATGACGATCGTGGACGACAGGCTGTTTGTGGCCAACGCATACAGCGACAGCCTCTCTGTCATCGACCTGAACAGGAACCAGGTCACGCGCACGGTGAATCTGAGCGTGCCCATTGCAAAAGGCGTTTTCGGTTCCGGGCCCAATGGCGTCGCCGTCACCAATGAGGGCAGGGCATACGTGTCGCTGGGGCAGGCCAACGCTGTTGCGGCCGTAAACCTGCAAGGCCGCGATGCGAACCCTGTCGTTGGCTATATTCCGACTGCGTACTTTCCCACCTCGATCACATACGACAAGGCTCGCAGGCAGCTGGTGATCGCGGACGATAAGGGTCTGGGCTCCCGCGGCAGCACAACCATCACCAAAGGCGTCACGGGTTATAACACGCATGCCGACATGGGCGTGGTGAACCTGATTCCGGAGCCGAACGCGGCGGCGCTGGCCCGCTTCAGCAAGCAGGTGTTCGCCAACAACCACTGGGACCTGTCCACCAACATTGAGGTGGGCAAACAGTTTATCGATCCCAACGCCCTGCCGGTCGCCGTACCGAAGCACATTGGTGAGCCGTCGCTCATCAAGAACGTGTTCCTCATCATCAAGGAGAACCGCACCTACGACCAGATGCTGGGCGATGTGTCGTGGGGTGACGGTGCGCCGGAGCTGGCGGTGTTTGCCTCCGCCGTGCCAAACCAGCATGCGTTTGTGCAGCGCTTTCCCCTGCTGGACAACGTATACGCGCCCAGTCGCCAGTCCGCGGACGGGCACCCGTGGATCGGCATGTCCGGCTCCTTCTATTCCAACGACATCCTTTCGCCGGATTGGATCCGCTCCTACCCGGGCGGACAGGCGGAGGATGCACTGACCAATACGCCGCAGGGCTTTCTGTGGACGGCGCTTCCGGCAAAAGGCCTCACTGCGCGCCTGTACGGCGAATGGAGCAGCGGGACCACGGTGGCCCGCAAGCCGGATGGTTCCGCCTACACCTGGACGGACTTCTACCGGACGTCGCGTTGCAAGGAGGGCAAGGCACCCGCGTCAGACTGCGTTGTGCCGGATGACGCCATCCATGTCGGCTCCGCCATTCCATCTGCCGCCAGGATCATGGATCCGCACTTTCCACCGTTCGACCTGGACATACCGGATCAGTACCGTGTGGACTACTGGTTGAAGGAGTTCCAGCGGATGGACGCACACAATCAGGTGCCGAACCTGACCATTCTCTGGCTGCCCGACGATCACACAGCGGGTACCTCCAAGGGCCACCCGTACCCCTTGAACTACCAAGCTGACAATGACCTGGCGCTGGGCCGCATGGTAGACGCCATCAGCCACAGCAAGGTATGGGGACAGTCTGCGATTTTTGTGGAAGAAGATGATTCACAGGGCGGTGCCGATCATGTGGACGGCCACCGGCAGCCCATCTACGTGATCAGCCCGTACACCGCCGCGCCGCAGGCACCCGGCAAGGGCAAGACGATCCACACCACGTACACCGCTGAAAACATCAATCGGACGATCGAGAACATTCTGGGCACCGAACCGCTCACGCAGTTTGACCTGGTGGCCTCGCCCATGTTCGACGCCTTCCAGAACACGCCGGACCTACGGCCCTACAACTTTCTGCCTGCCACCATTCCGCTGGATCAGGGGCCCGACCTGCCCGTGGGCAAGGCGGTGGCGTACACCCCCGTGGAGAAGGCCTGGCTTAAGGCCACGGCCAAGGTAATGAAGAACAAGTACAGCAAGGCGGACGCCGTGGACCCGAACTTTCTCAACCATGTGACGTGGTACGTGACCACCGGATGGAACCGGCCTTACCCGGGCGAGGACAGCATCCTGCCGCCTGAGCCGCTGGTTCGAGCCGCCAAGAAGTACATGGATGACGACGACGATTAGTCGGTGAAGGTACGCTCCGGCTGCCCCGCAGGCGCGGCAATCGGCAGACCGGCTGCCCCGGGCGTATCCCGCTGGCCGGTGACGCAGATGTCATGCAGGGGGCAGCGGCGGCACTGCGGCGCGCGTAAGGGGCAAACCAACTGACCCAGGCGCTTGACCAGCGTGTGATGTTCGTCCATGGTGACGGGCGTCCACGTGGCAGGCGCCAGAGACATCAGCGCCTGCTCCACCTCTCGCGTGGTCGCCTTCTCCGGCACCACGCCCAGCCGGATCGCGACGCGCTGGTGGTGGCCGTCAATGGCAATGGCGGGCCGGCGAAGCGACGAAAAGTTGACCACCGCAGCGCTCGCTTTGACGCCCGCTCCCGGCAGTTGCTCGATCCAGGTGCGAATCTTTTCTGTCCGGTAGCGCTCGAGAAACTGCAGGGACAGCGCGCCGGTGCGCTGTGTAATGCGCTGCAACGTCTGCTTGAGCTGCGACGCCTTGCGCTCAGGAAAGGTGACTAGCCGCAGCGCGTTTTCGATCTCAGCGACCGGCGCATCCCGCAGCCGCTCCCAACGCACTTCGTCCCAGGAGTTGGGGCCGGTGGGCTGGCCGCCGTAGCGCTCACGTAGCGCCTGCATGGTGGCCACGCTCTCCGCGTCTTTGGTGCGCGACGAGCTTAACGAATAGATCAATTGCGTGAGCGGGTCCCACACTTCGCGCGGAGGCGGCGGCCCTGCCCACGCGATGAGCCGCTGCTGAATGTCCTCGAGATCGTGAAACAGCAGCGGCCGCGCTCCCGCTTGGGAAGCTTCTGCGAACAACAGATTCTGTGCGGGAGCATTCACCGCAAGTGAGACGCCGGGCACCGGATCAGCGGCTGCTGCCGGGTTCGCGCAGAGGCAGTTGCTGATTGATGGTGAACACCACCTTGAGCGATGCGCGCGCGGTGTTGGTACACACCAGCAGCTTCTTGCCCGGACCCTTGAAGCCGTAGCGGACATGCGCCACACCCGTGGCGTCCACCCCGGTCACCGCGGGCAGGTCCGGACTGACCTCTTTTACATCCACCGTGTTGATCAGAGATGCGGCAGCCGCCACCACTTTCTCATGCAAGCTGTAATCGAGCGCCACGGGCACCTGCAGGTCAGAGTTTTCGTTGGTCTGGTTGCAGGTCGCGGTCAGGCCGCCGATGATGTTCTCGCGCGTGATCACGTTGTCCTGCAAGACCGGGTTGTCGTGGTACACGCGGCGAAAGAAGTCATAAGCCGGAGCGGTGCGGTTCAGCGGCTTGATCATGCGGATGTGATCTTCATGGATGGCCTGCGGCGGTGTGGTCACGTCGCAGCCATACGTTGCGCTAAAGTAGCTGACCACCCGAGTGTGCGTGCGCAGGTAGCGCGCCAGACCGGCATCGGGCCGGGTGTCCTCCGTTTCGTACGCGCAAAAGCGATGGATGGCGTTCACACTGGCCGTTCCGCGCCAGCTTTCCTCCAGCTGCGTGAGAAAGTTGTTGCTGCTGGCATCGCTCAGATCGTTGAGCAGTGGATCCTTGTCATAGAACGCCGCAATGCGAGCCAGCGTGGAGCCTTCGTGCGGCGTGCCGTAACTCACGATGAACTTGACGCGTTGCGCCTCCACTGGGTGCCGCAAAAGCATCTGCTCCACCAGAATGCCGCCCAGGCTGTGCGCCACGAACACCACTTCGTGGTGATCCCACACGTGGTCCCGCCGCAGGTTGGTCCACAGCATCTCTGCGAGTTGCACGCTCGACATCTTGCCGTTGGAAGCAGGCGAGGGATACTCCGCGATCTCCACATCGGAGTAGGCGAAGCGCGGATCGGTCTTGACCAGGTCAGGCCAGTAGGCACCGTTTGCCGCACGCCAGGACTCATGATCGCCATGCAGCCCGTGCACAAACACGATCACGCGGGGGCGCAGGCCGGCAGGCCCGCCTGGTGCTGCCACAACGGCTTGCGCAAACGACCTGCCCGCCGCGCCAAGTATGACTGCCAGAGTTAGGACAAGGACACTTCGGATACGGCTAAAACTCACACTTACTAGGATAGCTGGGCCGCCATCTGTCCGATCACTTCGGCTTGGACGGAGCGAAGCGCTTCCTTGTCATACCGACCGGAGCAAAGCATTTACCTTGTCATCCCGACCGGAGCGAGGCATTTACCTTGTGATCCCGACCGGAGCAAAGCATTTACCTTGTCATCCCGACCGGAGCGAAGCGGAGTGGAGGGACCTGCTGCTCTGCGGCCTGGCTCAAACAGCGGGTTTCTCCACTCTCAAGGCTAATAGAGCTTTAGCAGCCGGGTTAGTACATGAAGCCCCGGGGTAAGAACGGCTTCAGCCGCTGAGATAGCAATCAAGTAGAGAGAGAGCGGCTTTAGCCGCCGAGATCGTCATCCCGGTGTCTAAAGCCACGCTTCCGGTGAGCGGCGTCTGCTATCCCGGTGGCTAAAGCCACTCAACTGCAGCCCGAAGCAGAGCCCCGCGTCATCGCTACGTGTAGAGACAGAACTAGCGCGTGTTCATGGCAATGCTGCCATCGCCGGACTCGATGCGCAGCGTGGGCCCGCCGCCATTCATCAGGCCGCGCACGCTGTGCCGCTCGTTGCTCACAGCACTCTGCAAGGGCAGGCCGTTCGCGATACTGCCGTCACCCGCGCTGGCCTGCACATCGGCGCGCAGATCACGCGGCACGGTCAGCGCAATGGAGCCGTCGCCCGTGCGGATGCGCGAGCCGCTCTGCAGCACGGAGCCGGGCAACAGGTTCATGCGGATGCTGCCGTCGCCCGTGTGCGCGTCGACCTGAGTGAACCGCCCCTCGATCTGCATGGAGCCGTCGCCGGTGGAGGCCGTCAGCGTGCCTTCCGCGCGGTGCACCTGCACCGAGCCGTCACCGGTTGCGACGCGCAGTGGCCCTGCGGTCTCTTCCGCTTGCACGGATCCGTCGCCCGTCTTCACGTCCACGGAGCCGCGCAGCCCGGCCACGGCGACGCTGCCGTCGCCTGCGCGAACCTGCAGGTCCGACTCTGTGGGGGTTTCGACCGTCACTTCCGGCGAGCGGCCGCTCCAGCCCAGAAAGTTGCGGTTCTCCAGGTGCCGCACAGACACTCGGATCCCGTTGCCGCCCTGCAGGTCAGTAATGCGCCAGCGCGAGAGATCACCACCGCGCGGGTCCACGTGGACATGGACCGTACGGCAGCCGCCACAACTGTGCACGCGTACCGACGGATCATCCACATCGATCTGCAGCGAGGGCCGGCTGCTGACGTTGTAGCTCTTGTCCCAGGCGGACTGGGCAGACGCGGCAGCGGCGCAAACAACGGTGGACAGTACGGCAAGCGAGACGGCGTGGCGCATGGGCGTGTTCCTCACCTGCAGACTACGCAAAGCCGCGGCCACTTGTTCATGAAATCTTCAGCCGCGCTCTGTCCGGATGAAAGTTTCCGGGGTGCCCTCCGCGGGGTTCACAAAGTGAACGTCGTCGGGCGGTCGCCGCGGTGTGTCCAGCGCCAGCACGACGAACGGGTGCTCCAGGATTTCCGGCGTGCCATGCACCGCGTTTCGCTGAAAGTGGACCAGTTCGCCCGGGCCCACTGAACGGCCTTCGCCCGCAACCTCCATACGCGCGCGGCCCTGTAGTACGTACAGGTACTCGTCGCACGAGGTGTGGAAGTGCAGCGGCGCGGGCCGGTAGACGCGGAAGATGCGGCAGCTTGCCGCTTCCCTGTCCACCAGCCGCAGATCGCGCAGCATGGTGTCTGAGGTCTCCGGCAGCGTGGCGGCCAGCGCCGCGATATCGAAGAAATGCCCCGCCTCGACTGCTTCGTTAGACATGCAGCGTTTTCAGGTACGGCACGCTGGGCGGCAGCAGCGCCGGGTCTTCTTCCAGTTCCACAAAGTAGTTCTTCACGCCTGCCTTCCCCGCTGCCGCGAATACTGCTTTCCAGTCCACCACGCCCTTGCCCAGCGCCACCTGCCGCGTGCCCAGCTTGGTGGACGGGTCTTTGACCCAGTCCTGGCAATGCATGGATAGGAAGCGGCCCGAGTACTTGGGCAGATAAACCAGCGGATCGTAGCCCTGCTGCAGGGTGGACACCTGAAACTGCAGCTTCACGTTGGGCCGGAGCTGCGCAATCATCATGTCGTACACCGGCTTGCCGTCAATGTAAGCCGAGACGAAGCCTTCGTTGTGCACCAGGGGAGTGATGCCCGCAGCCTCCGCCTTTTCCGCAAACGTGTTGAACGGATCCACGGCGCGCTTGACATCGTCCACCGTACCGGTGGCACCGGCTCTCGAGGAGCCCAGCGCGGCAATGGCCATCTGCGTCATGCCGAATTCTTTCGCCCAGGCGATGGTTTCATCGGGCTTGCCAAACAGCTCCTTCGCGCCGAAGTGTGACGAAATGCATTGCAGGCCGAAGTCATTCAGCATCTTGCGCAGTTCCGCGGGCTTGTACTGCTGCAGGCTGGCAAAGTCCGTGTAGCCGTAGGGCGAGCACAACTCGACCGTCTTGAATCCCGCTGCGGCAAGCCCCTTCATGGTCCCGGCAAAGTCCGTCGCAATGGACTTGCGCACCACATAGCTCTGGAAGCCGATGGGCAGGCCGAGCGGATCGGCATGCAGGTCGCGCAGACCGGTAAGGACCGCGGCGGCTGCCATGCCGGTTTGAACAAAGGTGCGTCTCGTCATCGACATGTTAGGCACTCCAAGGAAGGGAAACTTACTAACACAAGCAGCTTACGCCAACGCGCCTGGGTCGATGTCTCTGAAGTGCGGCTGCGATGGCCGCGCAGAGCTGTGACATCGTTGTACTCTGCTGCCATGCGCTTTCCTCTCCCTCTTGCGTTGCTGGCGGCATCCCTCACCGCCTCTGCTCAACTGATGGCCCCCAAACCAGCGGAGCACCCTTCGGCCCAAACGAACTACCCCTATCAAGACAAGCTCTACGTCGCGAAGAACTTTCACTTTGGCGATGGCGGCACGCTTCCTGAGCTGAAGCTGCATTACCTGACACTCGGCACACCGCACCATAACGCTGCCGGCAAGGTGGACAATGCCGTGCTCATCCTGCACGGCACCGGTGGCAACCGCTTCACGCTGACCGTGCCTGTGTTCGCAGGGGAGTTGTTCGCCGCCGGTCAGCCACTCGACGCCGCGAAATACTTCCTGATTTTGCCGGATGACATCGGCCAGGGCGATAGCTCAAAGCCGTCCGACGGCCTCCACATGCACTTTCCCCGGTACGACTATGACGACATGGTCCGCTCGCAGTACCAGATGCTGCTGGAAGGTCTCCATGTGGATCATCTTCGGCTCATTATCGGCACGTCCATGGGCTGCATGCAGGCCTTTGTCTGGGGCGAGACGTACCCCGGCTTTGCAGATGCGCTGATGCCGCTGGCCTGCCTGCCCACGGAGCTCGCCGGGCGCAACCGCATGATGCGCTACATGGCCATCCAGGACATCAAGCTTGACCCAGCCTGGAAGAACGGTGACTACACCACGGAGCCGATCGAGGGACTTCGCGCGGCCACCGAACTCACCTTTGTCATGGGTACCGCGCCGCTTGTGCAGCAAAAGGCCGCGCCTACCCGCAAAGCTGCCGAAGCATTTGTGGACAGCTACATTCCACGCGTGCTGGCAAACAGCGACGCCAACGACCTGATCTACTACTTCGACGCATCGCGCAACTACAACCCCGAACCCAAGCTGGCGAAGATCACCGTGCCGGTGATGTACATCAACTCTGCCGACGACTTCATCAACCCGCCGGAACTCGGCATTGCAGAAAGGCTCACCCCGAAGATGCCGCATGCCAGGTTCATCCTGTTGCCCATCTCCGACGCCACACGAGGACACGGCACCCACACGCAGGCCGCACTCTGGGAGCGGTACCTCCTGGAACTGCTCGCCGCATCTGCGCCGCAGCAGTAGGACAACCGCGCGCGCTCCGGTCTAACGTCCCGGCGTGTACGGCTGGCCCCAGTGGATGTCTTCCTCGCGCGCGGTCCACTGCAGCCAGTCGAAGCAGCCGCTGCGGGTGCATGGCTCCATGGCCACGCGGCTCAGGCCGGTGTATGTCAAGGAGCCGGAGGAACCGTCCGCTGGCGCTTCACGCTTGCCCACGCGGGCTGCCAGCAGCACAGACTTGCGGTCACCCGGAAAGTCAGGCGTGATGCCGTGCAACTGCGCGGAACCACCGTCATCCTCCATGCCACCCTCCACCAGTGCGGCGTTCGCCGTCAACATGCGATCTAACTGAACGATGACACCCACTGTCTTGCCCTCGTACTTGAACGGGTTCTTGTCCAACTGATCGACCGTGACCCAGTAGGTGATGCCATTGCGGCGCGTGAACTCATCGAAACGTGCGCGTGACGCAGCCGAGTTGGCATTGCGCGTGTTCGTCATCTCGCGGCTTTTGGCTTCGTTGGCAGCGCGATTGCTGTAGCCGGAGATGGAGCCATCCGACCAGTTCATGTTCGCGTCGGCCACAGGCTGCGGCCTGTGGTTGCTTGCGTCCAGCCGGTAGGGCACGGTGTAGACGTTGACCTGCGTGCCATTGTGCTTTGGTTGCGGGCATGCCACCTGCACGCGCGCGGCGGCGTCCTTGATGGCTTGCCGCACCGCGGTGTCGTCGGAAGGCTGCGTCCTGCTGTTCAATGACAGCGCGATGAGCGACGGCGCGCACAGGTCGAGCCTTCCGTCGCTGTCGTTCTGCGCAACCAGTACTACCTCTCCCGCGCCAATCGCGCCAAGGCGAATCCAGTAGTCATTCGAGCGCGGCTGCGGCTCTACCGGATGGTTCAGCGCGTTGTCGCCCACGTACACGCCATCCTGGAAGAAGCCCTGCCAGGTGGTCTTTGGCCTCATCTCAGCGTAGGCGTACAGCCACTGCAGGCTGCCCTTGCCATTTCCCTTGCCGTCTTTGCAGGCACCGGTGTAACGCGGCACATAATCCGGCGCGTGCAGTTGCAGAGGCACCCACACCTGGCAACCGGCAGAGTTGGCCGGCGTGTAGCCGGTGGTGTTCTGCCCGGTCTGCGCATCGGTCGCAGCCATGTGCTTCTGCGGGTAGCAGACGGAGAACACACCCGAGGTCGTGAGACACAGAACGATTTTGCAAAGGTTAGCCATGTTCATCCATCTCCTGTGATGCCTGGTAGCGGCGGCGGTGTAGGGTTCGGCTATTCTTTCATCGGCCCATGTGCAGCCAGCAGTTCACAGCAAAGCGTGAATCCGCAAACTGCTGTGACGGACAGCGCACCATCGCGACCTCATGCGTGGCCCAAGCAGGAAACAAGACCAGCGTGTTCTGCTCCGGCTCTACCGAAGCAAAGTTCTCCTCGTCCTCGCGTGGCGCAAAGGGAAACATGCGCAGCTCGCCGCCGGTGAATGCCTTGGGCTCGCGAAAGTAGTAGTACACCGCGCTGAGCGCACGCACCGACGTTCCGGTGGGCGCGTGTACCTGCGTGTCCACGTGACGCTTGAAGTGCGCGCCGTCGTTGTGTGCGGCCAGTTGCAGTTCAATCTCGGAAAGCTGGAAATCCGACGCACGCAGCGCGCGCACCCAGTCCTTGTACCCCGCCCGAACCGTCTGCTCAAACACCTCGCGCGACGGCCCCAGGTCCAGCAGCGTCTGCGACTTGCGAACCGCCGTGTCCACCTTGCCTTCTGCTCCTACACCGGACGCGGTGAACCGCGCTTCGTTGCGCAGCGTCCAGTCGAGCAGTGCGGCATGCTCCGCCTCCGAGAGGAAGTTTGCGAGCTTCAGGTGCGGTACGGGCAGCTTTGACGGCATGGTCCGCAGTATCTCCGATGGAACGGTCCCCTCGTCAAGAACCTACCGGCCCAACGCCGGATTCGCGAGGAACTGCGGGGTGTGCGCGCTGTCTGCCAGGTCGAACAGGGTCAGGTACGCCAGCCGCACGATCTTCGTCATCTTGGCGAAATCAATCTTCTCGACCGTGTCTGTGACATGGTGATAATCCGGGTGGAAGCCGGTAAAGAACCACACCGCAGGCACATCGTGCAGGATGAACGGGAACTGATCCGAGCGGAAGAAAATGCCGAGCGCCGCCTCATGCTCGAATCGGTCGTCCAGCGTTAGGCCGACGTACTTGTTTTCGCGCTCGATGCTCCGCAGGAAGTCCGGCGAGTACAGCGTGCCCACCAGGTTCAGCCGGTTCGACGTATCGGCGGGCACGTCAACAATGCCGTCGGTCTGCGCGCTCGGCTTTTCATCGCGGCCGATCATGTCGAAGTTCACCATGGCGCGCGTCGTCGCCAAGGGCCGCAAGGGATGCTGCGACATGTAGTACGAACCGGAGAGCGGACCCCGCTCCTCTGCCGCGAACACCACGAACAGAATGGACCGCTTCGGCTTGACCGGGTTGGCGGCAAAGGCGTGCGCAAGTTCCACCACGCCCACGGTGCCGGAGCCGTTATCATCCGCCCCGTGCCAGATGTCTTGGTGACGCCGGCCGTCCGGCTCCTCGACTTCAGAGGCACCATTGTGATCGTGGTGGGCGCTGATCATTACCGTCTCTGGCGCGAGAGTGAGATCGCTGCCCGGCAGCAGACCCGCCACGTTGTACGTGATCCCTGTGTGAGCGGCCGCGTTCTTCGTCTGGAGATGCAACTCCGTGCCGGCACTTACGAGCGAATGTGGCTTGAGATCGGCGTCAATGGCGCGCTGCAACTCACCGAGCGGCGGCGCACCCTTCAGCAGTTCCGCGCCCACGCTAAGTGGGACGGTCGCCAGTGGAATGTGCAACTCGTCATCTGCAACCGTCTGCAGCGGGATAGGCGTGAGCCGCTTCGCCGTGACGCCCACATACACATTTGCCAGCCGCGCCGCCGTGGTCACGTGCGTAGCGTTCGGCTCCGGCATCATCAGCACCGCCAGGGCACCATGCCGCTGCGCGTTCAGCAGCTTCACGCGTGCCGTTGCGTAACGAGTGTTGCCGGTGCCGTTGAAGATCGACTTCGGATCGGTTTCCTGCGGCTCATGTTCCATCAGCAGCACGATCTTGCCGCGCACGTCTACGCCTGCGTAGTCGTCGTAGTGGAGCTCGGGCGCGGTGATGCCATAGCCCACATAGGCCAGGCTGCCGTGAACGTCCACGTTCTCGCGGAAGCTGCTGCTGATGTCTTGCGCATGCCACGCCTGCTGCGAACCATTCGCGCGGGTAAGCGTGAGCAACGTGGCGGATGGGTCCGGCTTGTACTCCACCAATGGCACTGCCTGCAGAAACGACGGCTTGCCAGCGGAGTCTTTCGCCGCGGGCTGCAGGCCTGCCTTGCTGAACTCTGCCGCAACCCACTCCGCTGCAGCATCGTCGCCGGGCTGCAAGGACATGCGCCCCTGCAAACCGTCGCCTGCGAAAAAGCTAAGGTTCGCCCGCAACTCGCTCTCGCGTATGGCCTCAAACCCCGTCCGCAGGCGCGAAGTCACTGGCTGCTGCGCCCAGAGCGTGCCCAGCAGCAACGCCATGCCTGCGAGACTGAGGACAGCAAAACGGAGGTCTTTCTGCATAGACCTACTATGGCATGGTGCGTGCGAGGTCTTGCTGATGCTGGGCACGCTGCACTCCTTGTGCATCCGGCACACACGGATCGGATCCTTTGCCCGGCTACCCGGCTCCCGTGTGTCGCGCTCCTTTATTCTGAAATCGGTGCACGCGGCTTGCCTGCCCAGAGTGCTTTGGTGCGATCGGCCGGCGCTGGTCTGTTGCGTGTACGTTTCTTGGAGGTCCTATGAATCGCTCACTGTTTACCTTGCTTGGCTGCGCGGGTGCTGCATCCGGCGCGCTCTTTTCTCCCTTTGCAGCGCATGCGCAGAACGTGACTGGCGCGGTGGTCGGAACCGTAACCGATCCCAGCGGCGCCCTGGTTCCTGGTGCCACCGTGGTTGCGCACAATGTGGACACCAACGTCGATTCGCCTTCCACCACGGACAAAGCCGGGCAGTTCCGGGTTGCCAACCTGCCCATCGGCCGCTATGAATTGACCATCAGCGCGCAGGGTTTTACACCGCAGAGCGTTCCGGCGTTCCAGTTGCAGGCCGTGCAGACCGCCACCTTCAACGTGAAGCTGAACGTGGGTGCCGCCACCTCCGTGGATGTGTCCTCCGCGCCGCCCATTCTCAACACGGAAAATGCAACGCTCAGCACCACGTTCTCTGAGCAGTCGATCTCTTCGCTGCCGCTGAACGGCCGTGACTTTTCCGCGCTGACGCTGTACCTGCCCGGTGCCGTGAACACCTCCGGCACCAGCGGCACGACGCAGATCGAGCGCAGCAACTACTACACCGACACCATCAACCTGAACGGCAACCGCGCCCAATCGAACAACTACACGTTGGACGGCATCGACACGAACGAAACCTTTAATAACCTGATCTCGTATAGCCCTTCGCCCGATGCGCTGCAGGAGATCACAGTGCTGACCGCCGCCTCTCCCGCTGACTACGGCAACGTGAATGGCGCCGCGGTGGTGTCCACGCTAAAGAGCGGCACCAACAACTTTCACGGCTCGCTATTTGGCTATCTGCAGGACTGGCGCGTCAACGCCAACTCCTGGACCAACAAGCACACACCGAACCGCGCGGACATTGTTCCCCTGAGCAATGCGCCCTACTCGCAGGATCAGTTTGGCGCGACGTTTGGCGGACCCATCAAGCGTGACTAGCTGTTTTTCTTTGTCGACTACCTTGGCTCACGCTACCACTCCGGCGGCGTGCAGTTTGCCAGCGTGCTCACACAGGCCATGCGCAACGGCGACTTCTCTGCCCTGCTGGCACAAGACGAGCCCATCCAGCTATACGACACACAGAACAATTTCAGGCCGTACGCCGGCAACAAGGGCGTCCCGATCAATAACCCGGTGGCCAAGTACCTGTTTGCCCACCCGGAGTTGTACCCGCTGCCCAACGCAGCACCCATTGACGGCCTGACGGAGAACAACTACCGCGGCACCTACCGTAACTACAAGGCGAACAACCAGGGTGACGTGAAGATCGAGTACGACCCGGGTGCAAGCGACAAGCTGACCGGCTTCTACTCCATGGGCACCGGCTACGACGGCAACACCAGCCCGCTGATCGTCTCGTTCGCCGGCACCACGGTCTACCCCACCAAGCTCTTCGGCATCACGCACGTGCACATCTTCACGCCCAACCTGGTGAACACCGCGCGCATCGGCTTTACGCGTACCGTGTGGCAAAGCGGGCAGCCGCAGGACAGCAGTGGCGCGTTCGGCTACAAGGGTAATTCCGTGGTGGGTATCCCGTTCGGCACGCAGCTATACCAGGGCTTCTCAAACCAGAACATGGGTACGCCCAGCATTGGTACTGCGGCGTTCGGCGGCGGCCTTACGGACAACACCTACAGCTACATCGACGACATCTCATGGCAGCGTGGCCGGCACAACATCCACGCCGGCGTGCAGGCCTTGCGTTACCAGAACAACTACCCCACAGCCAACAACAGCGGCTTTCTGGGCCAGTTCAACTACAACGGCAACTTCACCAGCAACTCCTCGGCGTTCGTCCCGGGCACTCAGACGGCGGAACCCGGCTACGCCCCGGCAGACTTTGTGCTGGACCGCGTCAGCAACATCCAGGTGACGCTGGGTACTGTGAACGTGGGGCAGCGGCAGTGGCGCGTTGCCGGCTACCTGAGCGACACCTACAAGCCCACGCCGCGCCTGACCCTGACGCTGGGCGGCCGGTACGAAATCGACCAGCCCTGGGTCGAATCGAACAACAAGACCGGCAACATCAACCTGGCCACGGGTCAGATTCAGTACGCGCACGCGGTGCCTGCGGGCGCACCCGCCGGTGCGGGCCTGTGCAGCAACCGCGCCTGTTATGACTACAATTTTCGCCAGCTCACGCCGCGCGTAGGCTTTGCCTACCAGGTGAGCAACGCGCTGGTGCTGCGTGGCGGCTACGGTGCCACCAGCTTCTTCGAAGGCAATTCCTCCAACCAGCGCCTTACCTCCATTACGCCGTTCATCCAGGCCATCAACATCACCGTGCAGCAGCCGCAGCCCGGCGCGCCAAGCACTCCGCGCACCGTGGAACAGGGTTTTACGGGGAACGTGGCATACAGCGGAACGTACAACGTGTACCCACAGAAGATTCAGCCGGCGTACGTGCAGCAGTGGAACCTGTTCACGGAGTACGCGCTGAATGGCAGCACGTCGCTGGTGGTGGGCTACCTGGGCCAGCAGGGTCAGCACATCGAGGACTACGGCAATGTAAACCAGTGGACACGGCCGGGTGACGAGACCTCCGCGCCCTTCTACAACAACAAGTACATTGGCGCGAACACCGATCCCTCCTACGCGATCGGGTCCAACAGCCTGCTCATCACGGAGTCCCGGGCCATGATGAACTACAACGCCCTGCAGGCGACACTGCGGCAGCGCTCCACCTACGGACTGGAGTACACGATCAACTACACCTACTCCAAAGCCATGACCAACAGCCTGGGCAATTACGCTTTGAACGTGAGTGGCTTTAGCGGGGCTTTCCAGAACTATTACGACAGCGCCGCGGAGTACGGCCCAGCCGGCTACGACGTGCGCCACAACGTGAGCGCCACGGCCGTGTACGCTCTGCCGGTGGGCCATGGCAAGGCATTCTTCTCTCACTCCAACTACCTGGTGGATGAAGCGCTGGGAGGATGGAAGCTCTCCATGCTG
The DNA here is from genome assembly GCA_964242065.1 of uncultured Terriglobus sp. GTDB lineage: Bacteria > Acidobacteriota > Terriglobia > Terriglobales > Acidobacteriaceae > Terriglobus. The sequence continues at coordinate 44,177 of CAXTBQ010000022.1, forward strand.
GCGCTGGTTTACAGCGGCTTGCCACAGACGGTGATTGTCAACGGAAACAACTCCGTGAACTCGTTTGGAAACCTGCGGCCCAACGTCGTTGCGCCGCTGCAGGTGCGCAACCGCACGGTGGACCAGTGGTTCGGCAACAGCTACGCCGGCGCGTTCGCGACGCCCACTGGACCGTTTGGCAACTCACGTAATGGCAACGTGCGCGGACCTGGATTTCAGAACATCGACCTGTCTGCATTCAAGGACTTTCGCACCTTCCGGGAGCAGAGCCTGGGCTTCCGCTTCGACGCCTTCAACGCCTTCAACATCACCAGCCTCGGCAATCCAGATACAAACGTGAGCAACAGCACCTTTGGCCTGATTAACAACACTCGCTCTGTCGAGCGCCACCTGCAGTTCAGCGCAAACTATAAGTTCTAAGTTTCGCGCGCAAACGGCAAAGCCGCCCTTAGCGGGGCGGCTTTGCCGTTTCTGCGTGCAGCAAAAATTGTTCTTCCTATGTAAAGCGTAAGGTGCAGG
>CAXTBQ010000023.1:0-44642 GCA_964242065.1 uncultured Terriglobus sp.
AGGTAGGAAAGACCATGGTTCAGGCGCTGCTCCAATTTGGTTTGCAGGCCGTTGTAGACGCTGGCACCCAGGGTTCTCTGGTAGCTACTGTTCACCGCAAAGTCTGGGAAGGGAACGTAATTGATGGCACCTTTCAAAGGTGTCGTTGTGGGCAACAGCTGTGAAGGGCGGTTAGCACCCACGCCCGCCTGAATATGGCTCGCGTGCGTGTACACATATGCCGCGGTGAACGACATGTTGTTGGTAATGGCGTACTGCAGGCTCAGGTTGGTGCTGATCGTGTTGGGTGTCTTGAAGTCGAACTGCAAGCCCGAAAGGCCGATGCCGTTTGCGCGTACTGCCAATGGTGAGAATGATACGCAGCTGAGGCCGACCCCAATGGGTGCGCTGCCGCCAGGCCCTGCCGAGGCGCAGGTTCCATAGGAGTTGGCACCGCTTGAGAACGGTGACCGGTCGGTGCCGTCGTTGGTTAGGTTGTAGGAGAACGAGAATGGATAATTACGGCCGATGTTGGGCCCGTACCCCGCGTTCTCAAAGGCGTTGAAGAAGAGGCCGATGCCCGAGCGGAGGACAAACTTGGGCGTGGCCTGGTAGGCGAAACCGAAGCGTGGCGCAAAGTTGCTCTTTTGCACCTGCAGCACACCCTTGCCGTACTGGTCCGTGTACTGCAGGGCGATGCCGTCCTTCGCCAGGAGGTCAGCAAAGCCGGAGCCACCGAGCGCAGGGTTGTTGACCGTGGAGGATACCTGGCGCGGTGCCTTGCCAGTGGCCGGGATCAGGTAGGTGGGTGTGCCGTTCGGCGGGCCGCCCTGGATGAAGTTGGCCTGGGCACCGTTGGTTTCGCTGATAGGGCTGAAGTAGTCCCAGCGCAGGCCCATGTTCAGGGTCAGTTCCGGCGTCACTTTGAAGTCGTCCTGGAAATAAGCGGCGAAGTACTTGCGCAAGTCATAGGTCTTACTGATGGTGGATGCGTTCACCGCATTGGCACCGCCCACGTAGCTAATGCCGCCCGGCACAGTGGTGGCCGTGGGCGTCAGCAGGAACTGCGCGATGCCCGTGTTGTCTCCGCCGCCCTGCGGAGCAGGAAGACCTGCGTAGTTGCCATTGAAGCTGTAATCACCACGGCTTTGTGGCGGCTGCAGAGTGTTGAAGCCGACGTTCTGGAACTCAAAGCCCATCTTGAAGCTGTGGCGTCCCAGCACCCGGGTAAAGTCGTCTACCACCTGGAGCGTCTGGCTCACCTCATCCGACGGCAGGTAGTCGTTGGTACCAAGATTGCCAAGGCTGCCGATGAAGATGTTCGGCAGGCCGCCGTTCAGGTTGCCTTGCGGCACGCCCTGGATGCCGAACTGCGCGGGTATGCCATCCACGCCACTGGAAGGGCCAGAGCGGGTGGTGTGCAGGTGGTTGAAGCCGACGCGCGCCACGTTGATAACGCTGGGCGTGAAGACGTGGGTGTAAGCCAGCACGGCCTGAGACGATTTCGCAGTCTGAATGCCCTGCTGGAAGCCGCCACCGTCAGCGATGCCACCGAAGATGCCGGGGATGAACTGTGGATCGTCCACGTAGGAGAAGCGGCCAAAGATCTGGTCCTTGTCCTCCGGGTTGTAGTCCAGGCGCACGTCAAAGGCGTTGCGATGTTCAAACAACTTGGGACTGTTGGTGTAGTTATTGGCAAAGGCGCTGGTGCTGGGCGCGGGAAACAGATTCAGCAGCTTAATGGCATTGGCGTCGTAGCGATTGGCGGGCAACTGGTTCAGATTGCAGCCGGCAAGGGTGTAGGTCTTGGTGCCGGGGCCGCAGGTGCCAAACGGATCACGTAGGTAGACAGTCGCGCCTGAGTTGTTAGCAAAACCGGAGACCGGATCGACTGCGCCCGCCGCCACGGCGCGAGTGGTCGCTGGGTCCAGCACGGTGCCAAAGGGAATGATGCGGCCTACACCATCCGTCCGGTTAGAACCGGTTTGGCCAGTAATCAGTTCAGACAGATTGGTGTAACCGCTGTTTCGCTGCAGCAGCGTGGGAACAGTGCCGCTAAGCACGGTACCCTGCACGCGGCGGAAGCCCTCGTAGTCACCGAAAAAGAACGCTTTGTTCTTCCAGATGGGACCACCGGCGGAAGCACCGAACTGATTCTGGCGCAGGCGGCCCTTTGGGCGTCCGGCGTTATTCTCAAACCAGTCGGCGGCATCCAGCTTGTCGTTGCGGAAGAACTCCCACACTGTGCCGTGCAGCGAATTGGTTCCAGACCGGATGGTGGCGTTGAGCACGGCACCAGCGGAGCGGCCCAGTTCCGCGCTGAAGTCCGCCGTCTGCACCTTGAACTCCTGAATGGCGTCGACCGGCGGCAGAATGACGAAGTTGGTGCCGTTCAGGAAGTCCGCGGCGTTGCTGTTGTTGTCAATGCCGTCGAGCAGATAGTTGTTCTGCGCCGGTTGCAGCCCGTTGGCGGTAAACGCGCCGGAGTTGGCATTACCGCGGGTATCTGCCTGCGAACTGTTCACACCTGCGCTGAGCTGTGCGAGGAAGGTGAAGTTGCGCCCGTTCAGCGGCAGAGCATTCAGCGTTTCTCGACTCACGGTCTGCCCGACAGACGACTCGTCTGACTGCAGAACGGGAGGTGCGGTAGAGACGGTAACTGATTCAGACGCGCTGCCCGGCTTCAGCGAAATGTTGACTTTCGCGTCCTGCCCCACACTGACTGTGATCTTTTCCTGCGTGGTCGACGCAAAACCAGGCGCCGTTACAGTGATGTTGTAGTTGCCGATTCTTACCGGAGAAAAGGTGTAGCCGCCACTGGAGTTCGACTGCGTCTGAAGAGAGATGCCCTGATCGGTATTAAGCAGGACTACCTGGGCGTTTGGAACGACGGCACCCGTGGGATCCAGGACCACGCCGTTGATCGAGCCCTGATCCACCTGACCAGAAGCGAACGACGCACACAGAAGCACGAAGAACAGGACAAGAACAGCTTGAAACGTGCTGAAACGCGAAAAGCGGCACCCACGGGCCATCTTGAAACCTCCAGAAACTCTTGCAAAGGTCGCGGTGTCAGTCCGCGACACATTTCTATGCACTTACGGCGAAAGACAAGACTGGAAAACGGGAGAACACTAGAGCAGAGCACGAGTGCGTGTCAACCCAAAGTTTGAGATCGCTGCGAAAGAAGGCATAATTGGGCAGGCCGATGCTCTGCCTTGGGGCAGCCACCGCCGCACCAACCGTATGAGGGCTCACAAGAGCGACGCAACGGTAAGCCGCCGCCGACTTCTGAAGCAACTGGCGTGTGCGCCCGCCATTCTGAGAGCCGCGCCTCTTTGCGCGGGATCGTCCCTTGCCCTCAGTCACGACAGTGCTCAACCAAGCGTCGGCACCGCGCCGGTCCATGACTTTCGTATTAGTCCGAAGTATCCTTCGCGCTCTCCACTGGAGGACGTGCTGCGCCTGGTGCCGGCCGGCTCGGATCAGTACGTCACGGAAAAGTACGTTTCAGAAACTGCTTGGGTATTGAAGCAATGGGGCGTGCATCTTCAGGGCGGGAGGTACGAAGAACTCCGGGAGTGGATGAGTACCGACCTGCGAGTGCCGCCCTTCACCTGGCGCGTGACGCGCGAAACAAAACACGGTGCCCTGCGGACTGAAACTCACGCGTTCCTGGCGGAACCTGCAGCACCTGTTTCTGCCATAAGAGCTACCTTGCAGCAGTGGCTGGGTCCGGCAGCAAAGGTGGAACGCGCCGACTTTGAGATCACCTCAATCCATATGTCAAGCCAAGGTCCGCTTACAGCTACAGTCACGGTTCGCTATGACGTTTTGACCGGCAGCCCCGGCATTTACCGGAAGCAGCACATTGGGCATTGGTCCATGGACTGGCAAAGCAGAGCCCTGAGCAACGAACCGCATGCCTGGAAGCTGTCGCGCTGGCAAGCGACGAGCGAAACGGTGAGTGTGTCTACAGAGCCTGTCTTCGTCGACGTCACTTCACACGCCTTTGGGGATGATGCCGCGTTTCACCAACAACTTTCCGCGGGATCGGATTACTGGCGGAGCGTTCTGGATGGTGCCTGCGGCATTGACATTTACGGTAACAACGGCATCGCTGCGGGAGATTTTGATAATGACGGCATGGATGATCTGTACATCTGCCAGCCTGCCGGCCTGCCAAACAGACTCTATAAGAACCGGGGAGACGGCACCTTTGAGGATGTTACCTACAAAGCAGGCGTAGCAGTCCTCGACAACACTTCCTGCGCCCTCTTTGCAGATTTCCGTAATTCCGGATACCAGGATCTGCTGGTCGTTTGCGGTAGCGGGCCGCTGCTGTTTCTCAATGCTGGCGACGGAACATTTCGTCTGAAACTCGATGCATTCCACTTCGCTTCTACGCCACAGGGAACGTTTACACATGCTGCGGCCGCTGATTACGACCTGGATGGCCGCCTTGACCTTTACCTTTGCACCTATAGCTACTACTTAGGCCTTGATCAATATCACTATCCTGTTCCCTATTTTGACGCCCGGAACGGACCGCCTAACTTCCTGCTTCGAAACATGGGGGACGGCAAGTTCGTGGACACCACCGAAAGTGCGGGTCTGACTGTAGACAACAATCGTTACACCTTTGCTGCCGCCTGGGGGAATACCACATCAGCTACTGCGCCTGACCTGTACGTGGTGAACGATTTCGGGCGCAACGTGCTGTACCGGAATAAAGGTGACGGCACATTCACAACCACCTCCCACGACGCGAAAGTGGAAGATGTCGGCGCAGGCATGAGCGCGTGCTGGGCTGACACAGCGAACAATGGCCTGTGCAACCTTTACGCTGCAGACATGTGGTCGGCGGCAGGCCAGCGGGTGTCCGAACAGCCTGAGTTCCATCCAGCTGCGAGTACTGAGACGCTGGCGCTCTATCGCCGCCATGCCAATGGGAACGCCTTTTATGTCAATCAGGGCAACGGGGTCTTTGAGAACGCCTCATCACGTGCAGGAGTGGATACCGGCCGTTGGGCCTGGTGCTCGGACTTCTGGGATTTCGATCACGACGGCTACTCAGATCTGTATGTAACCAATGGTTACATTACGGCTCCGCCGCGTACTGCAGCACAAACCGGAAAAGAAACCGGCAAGGATGCCGTCGATCTTGGTAGTTTCTTCTGGCGGCAGGTGGTCGGCCGCTCCCCAGAGGATTCAACACCCTCTGTCGCCTATGAGCGTGGATGGAATGCGATCAACGAACTTATTCGTTCCGATTATTCCTGGAGCGGATCCGAACGAAACACCATGTTTGCAAATAATCGAGACGGAACCTTTTCGGATGTCTCCGGCGTGACGGGCTTGGATCTGCTTGAAGATGGCAGAGCTTTCTGTCTCAGTGACGTGGATGGCGACGGCCGCCTCGAAGTGATTGTAAAGAACAGGAACGCGCCACAGGTTCGCATCCTTCACAACAACATGCGCGACCTAAGCGAATCCATTGGTGTCAGGCTAGTCGGCACGAGCAGCAACCGCGATGCGATTGGAACCTCTGTTCGCATTTCCGTAGGGCATCTAAGCCAGAAAAGGTTCCTTCAGGCCGGGTCCGGATTTTTGGCACAGCACTCGAAGCAGCTCATCTTTGGGTTGGGCAGCGAGATGGGCGATGTGCGCGCCACCGTACAGTGGCCCAGCGGCATGCAGCAGAATTTCGTTGGTCTGCCACGCAACAGCACCGTCACCTTTACTGAGGGTGTGAGCAGTTTTACATCCACACATTTTCGCGATTTGCCGACGATCTCCGCTCATGCGTTGCAAGAGCCGGCAGCAAAGCAGGTGCCGTCTGCGGATATCGAGACGTGGCTGATCAATCCGCTCCGTGCGCCTGCCTTCGCCCTGTCTACCGCTGCGGGACGATTTCTCACCCTGGAATCAATGCGAGGCACAGCCGTTCTGCTTCACTTTACCGCGGATGACCAGGCAACCAGCGCCAGCACGCTTGAGCCACTCATTCGTCACAGGCAGGCTGCGGGTGCAACTGGATTCCATCTCTTAGTAGCCTCTGTAAACGGCCAGCCGGCTGCCAGCCGTTCTGACATGCCGCCGCAGCGTTCCGCACGGCTGCCTGGAACCACCGCTTTTGTCGGCTGCACAGACGCGATGCTCGGCGTTTATAACGTAATTTACCGGTATTTGTTTGATCGCCGACGTGATTTGCCCGTTCCCTGCTCCTTTCTCATTGATAAGGAAGGCATGCTGGTCAAGCTCTATCAGGGCCGTCTGCCGCCTGAAACGTTGCTCCAAGACGTCAAGAGTCTTTCTGGAAGCACTGAGGAAAACATCAGCCGGGGTCTGCCTTTCAAAGGCTCTTTATATCAGTCCGCCTTTATGAGAAATCACTTCACCTACGGAGTTGCGCTGTTTCAGCACGGCTATCTGAATGAAGCGGAAGCCTCATTTCAGCAGGTGATCGCCTCGCAACCAGATGATGCGGAAGGCCATTACAACCTGGGGACGCTCAACCTTCGACAAAACAACTTTGCAGAGGCCCGGAACTATCTCCGCGAGACACTTCGACTAAAGCCGGACTATCCGGAGGCCTGGAACAATCTCGGCCTGCTGGATGCTCAGGAAGGAAAGTTGCAGGACGCGATTACGGAGTTCCAGCGTTGCATTCAGCTTCGCCCAACCTATGCCACTGCATACCTTAACATGGGCAACGCATACCGCAAAGTCGGCGATACCGTAGCTGCTAAATCGGCCCTTCTCTCTGCGCTTAACCTCCAGGCTGATGACCCGGACACAAACTACAGTCTCGGCCTGTACTACGCGCAGCAAGGGGATGTACAACCGGCGGAGACGTACCTGACGCGCGCAGTAGAGCTGCGACCAGACTACGCGGAAGCGCTTACGAACTTGGGTGTGCTGTTCGTCCGGAGAGGGGACTATAACAAGGCTGAGCAGCAATTCAAACGTTGTGTCGAGCTGAGGCCCGATTACGAGCTGAGCTACTTGAATCTGGCGCGACTCTATGCGATGCAGCACGACCCGGCAAAAGCTCGCGATGCTCTGCAGCAATTACTTGCAAGGCATCCCAACAGCAGTGCTGCGCAGGATGCGATCCGCCAACTACAACGGCAATAGCTTGTGTACTATAGCGCTTCCGGTCTTAGGGGTATCACTGCATGCTGATTTCCCGTCGCAATTTTTTACACACGGGTCTGATCACCCTCGCTGGGGCGCTTCGAGAAGCTTTAGCCACCCCTACATGGCTTTGGTCGGATAGCGCACTTCTAGACACGGCGCGTGGACCGATCGTTCCCACTTCTAACAAGGGCTTCCATTTCGTTGATGTTGCCACGGAGGCAGGTATCACGGCTGTTAACGTTTGGGGCGGAGTGGATCATAAGCGCTCTATTCTGGAAGCAAAGGGGAGCGGCGTCGCGTTCTTTGATTACGATCACGATGGCTGGTTAGACATCTATCTTACAAACGGGAGCAGATTGGACCCGGATTGGCCGGCCGGCCACGCACCTACATCGCACCTCTACAAGAACAATCGCGATGGTACCTTTAGCGACGTTACCGCTGGGTCTGGGTTAGGAATAAGCGGCTGGCAAACAGGGGTATGTGTTGGAGATTACAACAATGACGGTTGGGACGATCTGTTTTGCTGCTTCTGGGGTCACAATCGATTGTTTCGGAACAACGGCAACGGCTTCTTTACTGATGTGACCGAACAAGCCGGTCTGGCGCAGCCGGATTTCCGATGGGGCTCAGGTTGTACGTTTGTTGATTACGACCGCGATGGCCACTTAGACCTCTTCGTTTGCAATTACGTTCAACTCGGCCCTGAGGAGGTGTTCGCGGCGACGCAGCGCGGTAGCTTCTGCCAGTGGCGTGGTGTGCCGGTCCTGTGCGGACCGCGTGGTTTCCCGCCAGGAACCAATCAGCTCTTCCACAACAATGGCGACGGGACCTTTGCCAACGTCTCTGAAAGTTCCGGGATACTCAAGTCAGGACCGCGCTACTCCATTAGCTCGGTCGCCTGTGATTTTTCAAACGACGGCTGGCCGGATATTTACGTTGCAGTCGATTCGCAGCCAAGCTGTCTCTTCCGCAACAATCATGACGGCACATTTACCGACGTGGCGATCCAAGCGGGATGTGCGTATAGCGAGGCAGGACATGAGCAGGCCGGTATGGGTGTTGCCGTTGCCGATTACGACTGTGATGGCTGGTTCGACATCTACAAAACAAATTTCGCGGATGACAAGTCAAACCTTTACCACAACAATCATGACGGCACGTTTACGGATTTGATAGCGCAAGCCGACTTGGCGACGAATACGCAATACGTCGCTTGGGGCTGCGGTTTTATCGACATCGACAACAATGGCTGGCAGGACGTCGTACAGGTGAACGGGCATGTCTACCCGGAGGTGGATCGGTACCACTTTGGCCAAAGCTATAAGAACCCACGACTTGTCTACCGCAACCTTGGTAACGGAAAGTTCCAGGACGTGTCCCGTACCTCTGGTTCCGGAGTCGCAGAAGCCTACTCAAGCAGGGGTGCCGCCTTCGGAGACTTCAACAATGATGGTGGCATGGACGTCCTCATTCTCAACATGAACGATCCTCCCTCTCTTCTTCGCAACGTGGGACACCGAGGTAATTGGATTAAGGTCAAGCTACTAGGCACTGAATGCAACCGGACAGCCATCGGAGCACGGGTGAAGGTGACAACAGGTAAGCACTCGCAGATAGACGAGGTCCGCAGTGGAACGAGCGTCATGTCACAGAACGATCTGCGCCTTCATTTCGGCGTAGGCTCTTCCACACACATCGACCGAATCGATGTCGTGTGGCCCACGACGCAGAAGATTGAGACGTTCAGGAATGTTCCTGCCAACCAGATCCTTCTGATACGGGAAGGCAAAGGCATTCAGCCACCGCCATCCAGGTAAGGTGTGGTCTCCTAATTCGATGGCGGATGATCGGTGGCCTGAACGATAAATTGCTTGATCGCGCGACGCTCCGCCTCGACCCTTCCGGCTTGCATGCCTTTGAGCGCATCGTAACGGTTTCGTTCGTTCTGAGCGGCTGCTGCCTGGCCGGTATGCTCGTAGGCCATCGCGAGGCGGAAGTGGGACTCTGGATCGTCGGGATCTGCAGCGATGCAACGCGCGAGAAAATCAATCGCCTGTTGATACTGCAGCCTGTTTAGAGCCATGATTCCAAGTTGTAGCAGCGCCCCCGCATGCTGTGGCTGAAGGTGAATGGTTTGCATGAGCAAGGCTCTGGCTTGCAGTTGGTCCGCGGCTGTGCCCCAACGGATCAGGGTCATTGCATAGTTGTAAGTTGCGGTCGGGCTACCCGCCCTTGATCGGACATAGCGCAAGAGCTTCTCTTGAACGCAAGCGAGCTTCGTTGGCGAAGCTTGATCCACTTGTCCTAGGATGCGGTACGGTTCTTCGTCAAAGGGTGCTAGATCAGAAGCCTTACAAAGCTGTTGCGCTGCTTCGACGTACCGCGCTTCACCGAAGAGTGCGCTCGCCCAGCCCACACGCATGCGTAACGATGCCGGGTACAGCCTGCTTCCTCTTTGGAAAACATCAGCGGCTTGCCACACTGCACGGTGCAAAAGCAGTTCTGAAGCCCATGCAAAAAAGCGCTGCTCCGTGGGTCCGAGTTGCGCGGCGCGCTGCAAATTCTGGACCGCGTCGAACGACTCTCCGAGAGATTCTTGCAGTCCTCCTAAGACCTCGTAGTTCTCGGCAGTAGCAGCCTGTTTTAAGGCTGCTATTGCGTGGTCTAGCGCTTCACGAGGTTCGCCCACCTGGCGATACCCTTCCGCTAAGTCGTGCTCGATCACCGCATCTTCTGGACCGCCTGCCACCGCAATCTTCAAATATCTCAACGCCTGAGCAGCCGCACCGGTTCTTAGGTAATACTCTCCGAGTTGCCTATTTTCTTCCTTGCCGCCTGGATTGGTTTCGAGCTTTTGCTTGAGCTTGGCCGCAAGCTCGGGTTCGGCAGCTTCGGGCTTCGGACCGCTGACTTTCAGCATCGAGGTCGTTCTTGCAAGGTCCTCGCTCGTGCGCAGAGTTGCATCGGATCCGTGCCCGCCCACCGCAGTCCAGTCGGTCACGCCAGAGATGACAAAATTGGAGCCATCGGCGTAGTCCATGGATGCCGCGTCCGCTGCCCGAAGTGTCAGCACGAGGGGCTTACCCGTGCCCAGTGTTGTGCTCCCGTCTAAGGTGAGGCTATTGCTTTGATGGCCAGGAGCCTCTGCTCTGACGGTAAGCTCTCCCGCAGTCGCCGTCCTAAGCTTGAAGAGACCCTGTCCATCAGAAGAAACGCTCCCTATGATGCGGTTCCCCTCCATGAGCTTGACGAGTGCTCCGGAAACAGGCCTGCCGCCTGCATCCACCACTTTTCCCGAGACGTAGGATGACGGCGGCTCGACATCCCGGGCGACAGGCCTTGCTTGCGCATCGCTACAAACTGTTACAAGGTATGGCAAGCTCAGCAGGCATAGCGTTATCAGTGCAGATCGAACCCTATGCTTCAAAGCGGCTTCTCCATCTCGTTGCGGCAGGATTCAAGACGGCGGAGATGCTCCGGGGAGCTACCCGCCGCATATATACGCCTTCTACTCGTTCGCAGTTCTCGCGACGGAGTTCGCCTTACCAGTTCCCTCCGTCGCTACAAATAGGCCGTCCACGGTAGGTTCAGTAAAGTGTTCTACTAAGCCACTCGGCCAGTGCACTTCCACATCGTCAACCTTGGTTGCCTTTCCTAAACCGAAGTGAATCCGCTTGTCAGAAGAGGACGCAAAGCTGCCTCCACTGATGACGTCTGATCTCTGGCGGACGGCACCAACTGTCAGGTAAACCACGCTGCCAGTCGCGTCTTTCGGACTGCGCTCTCCGCCTACAAGCTTGAGCGCGATCCAATGGTTCGTATCCCTACTCACATTACGCAACAACGACGGTGGGCTATTGAGGTTGTTTACGACCACGTCGAGTTTGCCGTCATTGAACAGATCCCCATAGGCCATGCCCCGAGCCGAGTGCAACTCAGCCAATCCGGTACCTTCAACGGCCGGCGCGGCTACCATCCTTCCAGCTTGACTGTGAAAGAGGAACGGTCGCTGCATAAAGCTTGTGCCCCATGGATGCTGGTCTGCTTGCGGGTAAACATGACCGTTCACAAACATAAGATCAAGCCAGCCGTCGTTGTCGTAATCAAAAAATGCGGTGCCCCAACCCAGAAACGGGATCGTTGGCTCTGCGATTTTCATTTGATAGCTGACGTCGGTGAAATTGCCGTCGCCCTCGTTACGATAGAAGGGTTTGTAGTCGTCAGAAAAGGTCGTGTTAAACACATCCAGCAATCCGCGATGGGTGGTGTCTCCAACGGCTATGCCCATCGAGGCCGTCTCGCGGCCGCTTTCGTTGAAAGCGTAACCCGACGCAAAGCTGGCGTCTTCGAACGTTCCGTCACCCTTGTTGAGGTAGAGATAGTTGGGTGTTGAATCGTTTGCGACTAATAAATCGACCTTGCCATCGTTGTTGACATCGACAAAGAGCGATGCCAGACCGTAATAGTGTGTCTTCTTGTCGGAAACGCCCGCCTTCTCACTCACATCTGTAAACGTGCCGTCTCCGTTGTTGTGGAAAAGGTGATCCGGCTCACCGGGTAAGCCTCTCGGACCGCACATGACATGTACGCCTCGGAACTGACAAAAGCTTACCGACGCTTTGTCATCCGTCGTTTGTGAAAGTGGATGCTGGGGATCGTAGTGAACGTAACCCGGTACGAAAAGATCAAGCCGGCCGTCATTGTCGTAGTCCCCCCAGGTTGCACCGGTCGACCAGTTCCCCAGCGCTACTCCTGCCTTTTTCGCGACATCCGTGAACGTTCCATCATGATTGTTGCGGTAGAGGCGATTCGCGCCGAAGTTGGACACAAAGAGATCGGGCCAACCGTCATTGTCAAAATCGGCGACTGCAACACCGGTTCCCCAGCGATCGTTTTGGACACCCGCGGCGGCTGCCACATTCGTGAATGTACCGTCATGATTGTTGCGGAAAAGAGCTGCATGTGGGGGTGCTGCCTTGCCTGTCTCCGCTTCGTACGTGGAACCGTTCACAAGATAAATGTCCAGCCAGCCATCGTTGTCGAAATCGATCAGTCCCACACCAGAACCAAGCGTCTCCACGATGTACTTAAGACCGCCATCACCTATGGTGTGAGTCCAACCGCTCAGCCCGGAGGTGCCGGCCATGTCCCTAAAAATGACGGGACCGGATGCGACAAAACCGCCAGCCGTAATCGGCCGATGTTTCTCATCAAGCTGGATGTGCTGAGGCGGGCCCGTGTTGACGCCTCCCTGGGACATGGGCTGCGCGCCCTCATTCGGCCGGCGCGCCTGCTGATCAACTGTCGATTGTGAGTTCGCCAGCATGCCGCGGCACAACAGGATGATCAGAACAATTACGGCTTTGGTTTTGCTGGGCATAAGAACTCTTCGGGCACACTTTGTCGTTGGGCTTCGGGTAACGGTATCTCGTGAGCTTCAGTGACTCCACCAGATAGGCGCGTTCACGTTCGAGCGGACAACCGGCCGATGTCGAACTCAGCTCGTGAACGACTTACTCCAGCGACGCATTCATGCTACATCGTTGTGCAAAAGCGTGGAAGCATCGTCCGCTAGCTGGCTTACAAAGTACAGGTTTCCAAATCGTCTGCGAAGAGGGGCGAAGCAGCCTGATTCGCTCCAAGGCTGCCCAGCGTCTCAGCCGTGAGTCGAGCGGTGTAGTACTGGATGAATTGATGAAATCGCTTGCGTTCCAGGTCCGCAGCAGGCTTGTTGGAGCGTCCGGAAGCGCAGCAAGAGTTTGGGTGCATGCGGTACCGGGCTACGCAGACGTCGAGAGCGTGCACAGGGAACCGCAAGGAGAGTTTCGCGTGGAATGCCTGGTCGTCGTAGAGGCCTCGGAAGTTGTTCACAAAGCCACCCACGGCGCGAGCGGCTTGCGTTCTAACCAGCATGGAGCAGATGCACGGCACCATGCTTTCATCCTCAAGCATCCATTGCAACAACTTGCCGGGCTGTAACAGGCCCGCGGACTCACCGCCAGGAACCAACGGAGGTAAATAATTCTGGCCCCACCACGCGGCGGCAGAAGTTTCCGGCACACATTCCTCATCGAACCTGACCCATCGCTCAGCACTGCCGTAGACAGCTGCGGTATGCGCATCTTGCAGCAGGACGCTGCAGAGGGTAGACAGATGGTGTGGAAGCCATACGTCATCCGAATCCAAGAACGCGATACATTCGCCTTGGGCATGCGTTAGAGCAAGATTTCGCGAAGTGCTGATGCCTAGGTTCTGCCCATCCCGATGCTGTAGAAGCTGGATACGCTCCGGATGACGGCCAGCAAATGCCTGTGCGACATCCTTGCTTCCATCTGTGGATCCGTCATCCACGAGAAGCAGCTCCCAACCGCCCGCAAAGTCCTGGGCCAGGACACTGCGGATGGCCTCATGCAGATACGGCCTCGTGTTGTAGATCGGCATAATGACTGAGACAAGCGGCTTCCTGCCTGTTCCGTGGGACGACCGCGATGGCACGGCGCTAGAGCGTCTCTCAGAAGCAACGTCTAAGCTGAAGTGCACTCGTTCCGACCACGGACCTACGACATTCCTACTCAAAGACCGGCAGCCTCACTGGCTTCAACTTGACGATGGAAAGACACGTCGGCAGCGCTCCCGTTCATGCCTTGGCTGATCTTACTTCTGCAGTTGAGGCTTGCCAACCAGCCCTGAGTGCTCCGCGTAGCCGCCGGACCTGCCTGTACGCTCCAGCAAAACCTTACTGCCATCGTCGAAGCTCACTTTCCACATGCCAGAGTGCGTCAGCAAGTACACCAGCGGAGTGTCTTTCTCGAAAAACACCGCGTCTATGGCGTACCTGTCCAACAAAGCAAGACTGTTCTTCAAACGGACGATCTCAAGATAGTCACGAAACGTACCATTGTGTTCAAAAATATCAACACGCGAATCGATAAAAACTCTCGTATCAGGCGAGTACCATTCAAGATAACCACCCCACAGGTATTCGCTTAAAATTCTGCTGTTCGGCTTCAGCGTCATCAACGCCCCGTACGCTTCCTTGGGAAACTGCGACATGCCTTGATCCCTGCTCCGGAGAGACTTGCTCAGCGAGAACGTCAGGAGGACGGGGACCAAGGCAAGAACGCAGACGTTCAGCAAGCGATTGCCGGGATGCACGTTGGCGCTGCCGCGTCGGAGACTTCGGGCCACCGCCGGTGCGACCAGAATTGCGAACAGGAACAAGAACCGTGAGTAGTTCAATGCCGACCAAATCCCCAGGGTAAGCAGCGCCAGTTCCACCAGCGACCACTTCCTGGGCCTGGTGAGTTGCCTGCCGGCCAGCAGGGCCACTGCGGCGACAACTATCTTTCCTCGAAGAGAATGAAGATCAAGAGGTTGCCACTCGGCCACGTTGGCCACGTTCAAAGTCTGCCGGAATGCCAGATCGAACGGGTACGCTACCAATCGCCATCCCCACGGATTCAAGAGCAGGCTAGGCACAACGGCGAGTGCCGCAAAGAGCAGCGTGCGTTCGCTGTTTGCTTCACGCGGATGGTAGGCCATCCATTCACCGCGGACGGGCACGCGATCAAGCACCACGTGCACAAAGAGAACAACCAAGCCGATCACCCACGAGCCATGGAGATTGATCCACAGCGCAAACAGACTGGGTAGCGCGAACGCCGCGTTTGGCCGTGTCTTGCTTCTGTCAAGCAGAAGAAGTTCCACTACCAGGCAAAGCCAGCCGAACAACAGCGTCCGAGGACCAAACGATACAGTTGCCAGCAGTGCCGCCAGCAGTGTCGTCACCGCTGCAGTGTTCCAGGAACGTGAACCCCGCCGGCAAAGGATAAATACACCACAGAAGATGGCTTCTATCAAAGCCACCGTGAGGAAGTACACGCCGTTGATCCCAGCGTATCGCCAGACGATATAAAACGGCAGTTCAGAAAACCACTCGTGGTCAATCCACGGTGCTCCGTACGCGGTGAACGACATGGCATCACTCCGCACAAAGGCGTGCTCTGACAGCATCCTTTGCCCGTTTCTTAGGTGCCACCAGATGTCTGGATCTGCCATCGAGCGCGGAACTGCCATGGCGATTAGCGAAAGAACGCAAACGACGAGGACGGTCTGAATGCTCAGAACCTTCTGAAGCATGCGTTTGAACGCACCGGTTCTCCACCTGTCAGCAGTTGAAACCGTTGATGGCACCGGTGTGATTGCGTTCCACGTCGACACAGTAGCTCCTTACGACCCTTAGCTCTGCATCGGCCCTAAACGGCCCTACTTCATCTGTTGTCTCTCATGCGTTGGGCACATGTGCCGATGTATGGAATTGAAACAATGCTGCGCTGATTTCAGCAAGGGTGGAGACAATGTTTGTTTGGCATGAACCGGCTTACCTGGCGAGTGCTGCCGCATGCGCGGGAGTAGCTACCGTCACTGACTGCCGGAGCCGTCGAATACCTAATCGGCTCACAGGCAGTGCCATCGTTGCCGGCCTCGCGCTACACCTGTCGTGCGGCGGCCTGCTGGAAGCAGGTTCTTCCCTTCTCTCCGGTCTAGTTGCGGGCAGTGTGTTCCTCCTCTTCTTCCTGGCGGGTGGCATGGGCGCGGGCGACGTCAAGCTGATCACAGCCGTTGGCTGCCTTGCGGGTCTGCACCCCCTCCCGCCCATTCTGCTCATTACCGCGTTTACCGGTGCAGTGGCCGCAGTAATCATCGCACTTGTGCGTGGGCGGTTGCGAGAGACGGCTTCTAACGTGCGGGAGATTTTCGCACATCACCAGAGCAACGGATTGACTCGACATCCGGACCTTCATGTTGCGAACCAATCCCTGCTTCGACTCCCCTACGCGTTCTCAGTGGCCTCCGGCTGTGTCGCCACCTTACTTCTTAGTTTCTATGGAGGCATCGCACGATGAATATCCGGCGGCTTACGCCACCTCTCCTGATTGCCTTTGCGGTTTCAGGCGTCTGCACTCTCGCCCTGAGCCACAGGCTGGCCGCTCACACGCAAACTGCCGCAGCAACTATTCCATACGTAGTTCCCGCACGCGCCCTCACGGCCGGTGAAACTCTTCGCGTCGACACCCTTCGCTCTGTAAACTGGCCGGCGGATCACCCGGTAGCAGGCGCGTTCACGAATACTAGCGACCTTGTTGGGCGTGCCGTCCTTTATCCGGTAGACACAAATCAGCCGCTTACAGACAAGGTAGTCAGCGCCCAGGGAGCGGGCGCCGGCCTGGCGGCAAGGATTCCAGAAGGCATGCGGGCGATTGCTTTGCGCTCGGATCAGGTTATGGGCGTTGCCGGCTTTCTCTTACCAGGCTCGCACCTCGATGTGTTGGTCACGTACAGAACCGACAAAGCGCCCGACGCTCGTACCGTCACCGTGCTGCAGAACGCCGAGGTGATTGCCGCAGGCCAGCAGGTGCAACCCGATCCACAAGGTAAGCCGGCAACTGTGGATGTTGTGACTCTGCTTCTCTCCCCTGCAGATGCTGAACGCGCTGTGCTGGCAAGTACTCAGGGGACCATACACTTTGTACTCCGCAGTAGCTCAGACCAGACCCGGGCGCCATCCGGCGGCATCGTGCTTTCAGAGTTGACGGGTGCGCCGGCACCAGCGGCAAACACAGAGCCTGCTGCTCAAGGTGCCAGGCCCAGCCGCAGGACCACAGCAAACACAGAACCACTGCGACGACAGTCCGTGGTTCAAACCATAAGCGGAGACAAACAGGTGACCGCAACTTTTGATGAGGTGGCACGATGATTCTCCTCGCTCACCGACTCCGTCTCACGGGACCTGGCGTTGCGTGCATCGCGCTGCTTGCCACGTGCCTGGCCCCTGCTCAGAATTCAAGCACCGCAACGCAGCTCAGCATCCAGGCTTCCGCTCCGGGTGACACCCTGCACATGACCGTCGGGCAGTCACTGGCGTTGCATGGAGACGTGCCCATGAAGCGCGTTTTCGTTGGCAATCCGGCGGTGCTTTCCAGCTTCAACTCCAGCGCAACCGACGTCCTGATCACAGCCAAGGAGGCTGGTGCCAGCAGCCTGGCCATTTGGGACATCAATGGCGGGCAGCGAATTTACAAAGTCCACTCAGACCTGGACTCAACAGAGCTACAGCAATCAGTCAAGCAGATGTATCCGAACGAATCTGTGACAGTCTCTGCCGTGGGAGATCGCGTCCAGTTGAACGGCAGTGTGTCTACACCAGAAATCTCCGACAGCATTGCAAAGCTTTCAGGAGCCTACTCCAAGCAGGTGGCGAACTCACTGCGCGTGGTGCCGCTCAGGCCCCGGCAGGTTGAACTGAAACTCCAGATTGTAGAAGTGGACCGAACCAAACGTGACCAGTTCGCAGTGAACTTCAGCTCAGGGGGAAAGGTGCCTGCAACTACCGGCACAGGAACCTTTACAAATCCTTTGAACATTTCGGTCGGATACTTGAAGGAGAGCATCGCGCTCAACATTCAGGCCCTTGCGCAGCATTCCGTACTCCAAATCCTGGCAGAGCCCACTTTGACTACGCTGAGTGGACAGCCGGCTCGCTTCCTATCGGGTGGTGAATTCCCTATCCCCGTTGCGCAAGCCGCGTCTGGCGGTGGAACGGCTATTACCATTCAATTCCGTCCCTATGGTGTGAAGGTAGATTTTCTGCCACTGCTGGACGTGGATGGCAGCATTCGTCTCAAGGTCTCACCTGAGGTAAGCACCCTTGACTACTCGAATGCAGTCACGATTTCAGGATTCACCATACCTGCTTTGTCAACACGGAGAGCGGAAACAGAAGTGGAGCTGAAAGACGGTCAGAGCTTCGTGCTTTCAGGCTTGCTCGACCATCGGACAATTGAAAACTTGGGGCGTGTTCCGGGCATTTCAAAGGTCCCGATCTTGGGAGAGCTCTTCCGGTCGCGGAACGATACCCATTCCATTACAGAGCTTGTTTTCGTTGTGACCGCAAAGGTGATCGATCCTCTGCTCGAACCAGCTCCCATCCGCACCCCTGTCAACTCTGAGCCATACATGGAAGCCGAGCCGTTTGACAAGGAAGTTCGACAGAAGAAGGCTGCCCTTAACCAGCAGTAGAGGTGAATGATGGAGACCGTATCTTCCCAAGCAGAATCTCAGGTTTTACAGGCGGTTTTCAGCGTCTGTGCGACACGCGATGTCACAAACGCCGCGCTCTCGGCTGCCGACAGCATTCCCGGCACGGAGTTTGCCGGAGAGTTCCAGGAGTACATCACAGCTGAACGACGTCCGCAGTTTTCCAGCTTGCTGCGCAATGCTCCGAACAGCGTTGCCATTGTGGATTGCGACCGGGATCCAGAACTCGCACTGCTCACCATCGACAGGCTGCAGCAGGTGTTCAACAGCCGCATCCATCTGCTGGCTGTGTCTACTCGCGTGGAATCTAACTTCTTGGTTCAAGCCATGCGGGCGGGTTGCAACGAGTTCCTTGCAAAACCTGTTGATAGCGAGCAGCTGAGCGAAGCTCTGCGCAGATTTCAGACCGGCAACCTGGCCAACAAAGGCCCGCAGAGTCTAGGACGCATCATCTCCTTTTACGGGGTCAAGGGTGGCGTCGGCACGACCACGCTCGCAGTGCATCTGGCGACACACTTGTCGCGCAAGCATGGTAAGCGTGTCTTGCTTATCGACCACAAACACGAGCTCGGCCACGTGGCTCTTCACCTTGGCATACGCGAAAACATTTACCACTTCGAGGACCTGATCCGGAATGTGGACCGATTGGACTCTGAACTGCTGCAGGGCTTTGTCACCCGTCACAGCAGCGGGATTGATGTGTTGCCGTCACCAGACACGTGCGCGAAAGGACATGAAGACAGCATTGAGGCGCTTGAACGCGTCATGGACTACCTGAAGCGGAGATACGACTTTATCCTGCTCGACTCTTCCATGCGGTACGGCACCTCGCTGCAAGCGCTCATGGTTGCGTCAGAGGAAGTTGCACTGATCAG
The DNA here is from genome assembly GCA_964242065.1 of uncultured Terriglobus sp. GTDB lineage: Bacteria > Acidobacteriota > Terriglobia > Terriglobales > Acidobacteriaceae > Terriglobus. The sequence continues at coordinate 19,098 of CAXTBQ010000023.1, forward strand.
TACGCCCGACCTCCCGGCACTCCGCGACCTGGCAAGGCACATCGAACACATGAACGCCATGACGGATCTCACGAGTAAGCTCCGGGTCATCATCAACCGGTCCACCTCGGAAGATGCTGTGACGCCATCGCAAATCGAATCCTCCATCCGCTGCCCGATTTCTCTTGCCGTGCCGAACAACTACGGGCAGTTACTTGAAGCAATCAACGCCGGCGAGCCAGTTGCGCCTACCCAACGGGGCGCCTTCACGCAGGCACTAGTGAACTGGGCATCGCGCCTCTGCACAGAAACGCCGATAGAAGCACCTGTTGTTCCTCGTAAGAACCGCTTCGTGTTCTGGAACTAAGCTTTGGGAGAAGTTTTGATGCAAGATGTTTCGCTACACATGACCGGTCCGGTTCGTGCCTCCGCTCTGCCTGAGGTTCGGCCTTCAGGTACCACGACGGATATATCAAAGAATCAGCTCAAGACTGCGGTTCATCATGAACTCATCAAGCGCACCAATCTGGACAAGCTCTCCAGCATGCAGGACGATGCAGCGAGTCGCCAGAAGCTTCGTGCCCTGATCGGCCAGCTTATTGCTCAGCAAAGTACGCCTCTTACAGCGGTGGAGCGCGAGACGATCGCCCAGGAAGTAATCGATGAAGTGTTCGGATTGGGACCGCTCGAATCGCTGCTTCACGACAACACAGTCAACGACATCCTTGTGAATACGCATGACACGGTGTATGTCGAAAGAAAGGGTGTGCTGGAGAAAACCGGAGTGGTCTTCCGCGACAACGATCACTTGATGCACATCATTGACAAAATCGTCTCTGCCGTGGGACGTCGCATCGACGAATCCTCGCCCATGGTGGACGCACGCCTGCTAGACGGATCTCGCGTCAACATCGTTATTCCGCCGCTCTCAGTCGACGGCCCCCTGATCTCGATCCGTCGCTTCGGATCCTCTCCACTCGGCGCTGAGGACCTGATGCGGCATCGTGCGCTCACTCCGCAGATGCTGGAAATCCTGAAGTGTGCGGTACGCGCAAGGCTGAACATCGTTGTTTCAGGCGGCACAGGCGCTGGCAAAACCACTCTGCTCAACGTACTTTCCGGCTTTATTTCTGACGCTGAGCGGATCGTCACCATTGAAGACTCCGCCGAGCTCCAGATCAAGCAGGAGCACGTCGCCCGCTTGGAATGCAGGCCACCGAACGTTGAAGGCAAAGGTGCAATCCGTCAGCGTGAGTTGGTCATCAACGCGCTGCGAATGCGGCCCGATCGCATCATCCTTGGTGAAATCCGCGGTGAGGAAGCTTTGGACATGCTCCAGGCCATGAACACCGGCCACGACGGTTCCATTACAACCGTTCACGCGAATAATCCCCGTGACGCGATTTCCAGGCTGGAAACAATGTCGATGATGGGCAGCGTCGCCCTGCCCGAAAAAGCCATTCGCGCGCAGATCGCTTCCGCGGTGCACCTGATCATCCAGGCGTCCAGAATGAGCGACGGCTCCCGCCGCATTACACACATTAGCGAGATTAGCGGAGCCACGAACGAGGTCGTCAGCATGCAGGATATCTTCCTGTTCGAGAAGCAGGGCCTCGGGCCCGGTGGTAAGGTGAAAGGCCGCTTTTACTCCACGGGGATTGTGCCGAAGTTTGCCGAAAAGCTCAAGGCTGCAGGCATTCCCGTTCCGCTTGAGATCTTCAACCACTCCCTGGAGGTTTAGCATGCCTCGCCTCCTACCCATCTTCCTGCTAATAGCGGCCATCAGCTTCTCCGTTGCGCTCTACTACACACGTCCGCGTGTCGCAAAAAAGAGCGTGGTCCGACGGCTCAACGTGATTCACCGTGCACCGAGCAGCGCAGACGTTGAGCTCATCGAACTCGGACAGAAATCCCGCAACTTGGCAGACGCAGTAAGCGAGCTGCTGGTCCGCTTTCAATTTTCTAAGCACCTCGCCTCGCTCATCCTGTACGCGGGTCGCACGGACACCGTAGGTTTCATCCTTCTCACGAGCGTCGCTCTCGCGGTTCTTCTTGGCCTGATGGTGATGATCTTTCTAGGAGCCGTGATTCCAGCCCTGATTGCAGGCACCGTCGGAGCCCTGCTGCCATACCTCTGGCTGAGAAGAGCCAGCAGTTCGCGTGTCAAGCGATTTACGCAAGCGCTGCCCGACGCAATCGACCTGATGTCACGAGCCTTGCGTGCGGGGCACTCCAGCGGTTCATCCATCGAAATCATCGCGGAGCAATCACCTAAGCCGTTGTCAGAGGAATTCGGACGTTGCTTTCAGCGGCAGAAGTTCGGAATTCCTTTTCGCGATGCGCTGCTGGAGTTAGGAGATCGCGTTCCCTCAAAAGATCTTCATTTCCTGATCACAGCCATCCTGGTTCAGAAGGAGACTGGCGGTGATCTGACGCAGATTCTGGATCGCGCAACGAACGTAATTCGCGAGCGGGTGCGCATTGAAGGGGAAGTGCGTACTTACACTGCACAAGGCCGCCTGACCGGCTGGATCCTGGCAGCACTTCCACTCGTCATGCTGGTTTTGATCAACATCATGACGCCCGGCTACACCCACGTGCTTTTTGCCGATCCTCTGGGGCAAAAGCTCATGTACGCCGCGCTTGGCTTCATTACGGTGGGCGCGCTCATCATTCGCAAGATTGTCGATGTGCGTGTATGACCCTCCCCACATCTTCAGAGGTGCTTCCGCTATGACTTTGCTCTTCTATGCAACGCTGTCGATCACCATCTTCAGCGCCGTGCTATTGGGTATGTTCTACCTGCTCAGTCGCTCGTCTTCCCTTGCCTTGAGCAAGGCCTTTGGTGAAGTCATCACCCCCAAGATCGACACGCAGAAAGTAGAAAAGCAGCCGTCTGCAGCAGCACGACTGCTCGAGTTCGTTAAGCTCCTGCGGTCCAGCTTGAAGATGCAGGACGATCCCGAGCTACAGCGGCAGTTCGACTGTGCGGCTCTTCCCTCTGCCATGGCAAAGGATGTCTATTTCGCAGCCCGCTTCGGTGGCCCGATCGTCATGCTCCTGCTGGGATCGCTCAGCCCATATGCCCGTGTTTTCTGCATGTGCGCTGGAGCCGGCGTCGCTTACCTTGTGCCGGCCATCGTTCTAGGCCGGCTAGTGAAATCGCACAGAGAAAAGGTTCGCCTGGCAATACCAGACTCCGTTGATTTGCTGGTCATCTGCGTGGACGCGGGGCTAGGACTCGATCAGGCGATGGTGCGCGTAGGTGAAGAACTGAAGGGGAGCCATCCAGCAATCCACCACGAGTTTGCACAGATAAATCGGGAGCAACGTGCCGGCACGCTCCGATTGGACGCGTGGCGCGGCATGTCGACCCGAATCGCACTGCCTGAGACTGACGCCCTGGTGAATATGCTGATGCAAACCGAACGTTTCGGCACCCCGATCGCTCGCGCTCTCAGCAGCTTTGGCGACACCGTACGTCAAAAACGACGACAGAAAGCAGAGGAACTCGCGGCCAAGACCACAATCAAGATCATCTTTCCGCTTGTGTTCTTCATTTTTCCCTGCATCTTCATTGTGCTGCTCGGACCAGCTGCCATCACCATCTTTCGCAGCATGGGCAGCACAGGGCATTAGAACCGTGTTGCGGCGTGCGAAGTATGACCGAACAAACCACAATCAAGTAGGGTCAACATCGCTTCTGAACACTTTGGCAGAGCCGCCGATACATATTTTAGGAAGCTGAAGGAAAACCAGCCAGAGCGCTTTCCTGCCTGACTGAATTACACGGAACGCCCGTTGGCCCTGGCTTCAGGATGTTTCCTGATGAGAAGGCTCCACAACAACTACGGTGGTCATAGACCCCAACGCTTACAAAAGGAGATGCACATGTACAACACCGCTCTTTATCGTGCGCTGCTCGAAGACGAGTCCGGACAGAACCTGATTGAGTACGCTTTAGTAGCTGGCCTCATCGGCCTGGCAGCTGTCGTAGCCATGACCGGCCTCGGCACCAGCATCAAAACCGCTTTCAACACCGTTGCAAGCCAGCTGACTTCGGCGATCTAAGCTTCACCGTGGTGGTGGACGCCATCCAGATGTGTCCACCACCCCCTCGCTGCTTGCTCAGAGAGCCTGGAATGCGATCGGTGCATGTGAAGCACCGATGTCCGCCACACCGGAAGTCGCGTTCTGTGGGCATCGTTAAGTATGTCGACGAGCAGTGCAGTGGAAGGCCTCCACGTGCTGTCAGAATCTAGGCTCACCAGCTATGGATCGCCTTTGACACACCTCGTGAGCCGTGAGCAACCCAACGAAATTCATCTCCATCTTAGCCAATCCTTCCGCACATCCGTTGTGAAAACATCCCCAGCTGTCCGGCTACTTTTATGCCTGTTCTTAGTTGTTCAGGCGTTGCTGTGCTGGACAGGACGCGAAAGATCTCTTCGCGGTGAAACAGACTTTCGCGCATTTTATGCAGCAGGTGTGGCGGTCCGTGAAGGCCGTGCCGCTGAGTTGTACCGGATGGATACTGTAGCAGCAACGCAGCGAAGACTATTCGGCTCCCATGGCAGAACACTACCTTTTCTCTACCCAGCGATTGCTGCTCTTCCCTTTGCGCTGCTCTCGTATCTCCCGTTTGCTTTTGCCTTTGGAGTATTCGGGTGCATAAATGTGCTGTGTTTATACGCAACGGCACACCTTCTGTTCCGCGCAGAAGACACTTACGGCTATTCACCTCAGATTCTTTTCGCTGCTTACTTGTCTTTCCTGCCTACCGCGGTGGCGCTTATGCAGGGGCAGATCAGCTTTGTTCTACTCCAACTGCTGGCAGTTGCTCACTACTGGAACAAGCAGAGGAGAACATTTAAGGCTGGATTGAGCCTTTCATTGCTAATGGTTAAGTTCCAGATCGCGCTACCTTTGGCGATTATTCTCCTGCTTTGGAAGGAGTGGTCTGTTCTTAGGGGCTTTCTCATGGGCAGTGCCGCCTTTGTAAGCATCACCCTTTGCCTTACCGGCTGGTCTGGAGCAAGCAGCTATTTACTTTTGTTGCGAACACTTGGTGCAACTATGGCTTTGCATGCGGATGTGGCTCAGAGCCGCTTTGGCATGGTGAGTTCTGGCGAACCAAACCTGCATGGCTTCGTTTCTACTGTACTTGGCACTGGATGGGCAAGCATTCTCTTCACACTCGTCATTTCCGTTGGAGTGTTGATGGTGAGCGGGCGTAAAGTAAGCGGCTTATGGGCTGCCTGTCCCGCGGCGATGCTGGTCAGCTACCACATGCAACCATATGATTTGCTGCTGCTGCTTTTTCCGATCACAATCCTGATGCCGAAGGTTTTTGCAAGGGGTCAATACTCGAGCCACACACTGCAATTCGCTTTCTCAACCAGTCTGCTGCTCCTAACAGTTCCGGTGGGTGCGGTACTCATCTCATGTGGCGCCACAACCTGGTTGGTTCTGGCTGTGTGCGGCATAGCACTTGCCTGCACTCTCGCTTGCGCACAGCAGACTTCTGGTGTTTATCCATCGCAGACCGGCTATGTGGCTGCGATCTGCTAAGCGTCTGCCCTAGGCGGCGACTTCACACGCGTTAGTGAAGTGGCGAAGGACACCGATCCGGAATGTCGCATTGCGCAGGTGGGTTGACCCTCAACTGCCTTCTTCATCATTTCCACTGCACCTGCTTGGGTGCAGACTGGATTTCCGATCCCCGACTGCGTTACAGTAAACATCCTGTAGGCGAAGAAAGGGCGAAACGTGAGCGTGAGGGCTGCAGCACTAAAACGAGAGATTGAACTGAAACTTGCGCATCGCGTTCCTGCGGCGCTTTCGCCGATGGTGCAGCCACTTGCCCGTCTGCAGAGTACTGGAAATCCAGCTCTGGACATGCTGCTCGGAGGAGGAGTTCCGATTGGATCTTTGTGTGAAGTAACCGGTCCGGAGTGTTCTGGCCGAAGCGCCATTGCCCTCTCTCTGCTTGCGAAAACGTCTCGTGAAGGTGCTTGCGCCTACGTCGATGTAAGCAATACGTGGTCTCCGCATAGCGCAGCGGCGACAGGAGTTGTGCTTCAGAATCTTCTTTGGGTGCGGTTTGCTTCCCCGCCCAGGCACTTTGACGTACCAGGAACTCCTGCGGTCAGCAAGCTCGTTGACAAGCGTGAACTGCCGCAGACAAACCTGAAGAACTGCGGCAGTCCACACCCGCGAAGTGAAACAAAGGGGTTGGCACCCGCATTGGAGCAGATGCTGTTTCTCAAGGCGGAACGCCAGCGCAGGAAGATGGAGGGTACGCCAGGTTGTTCGAATCAGCTGCTCGGTTTGGGCGAAGCATCGGCCGATCAGGTGCAGTGGGAGCAATTCAACTCCCGCAAGGTAGATGATCGTGATCCCCTGAGGCAACAAGACCAAATTGCTGCCCAAGATGCGCGTCAGCGAGCTGCGGCAACACCTGTTCAGAAAGAGCCTGAACAAAAACAACAACCGTGGAATCATCTGGACCGCGCACTACGGGCAACAGATCAGGTTTTGCAAGCAGGTGGCTTCAGAGTGGTTGTGCTGGACCTTGCATCATTGCCCGGGGAGCAGACGCAGCGCATCCCGTCGAGTACATGGTGGCGTTATCAGAAGGCGGCAAAACATAGTGATGCGATCTTTCTCGTTCTGACCCAAGTTCCATGTGCGCGATCAAGCGCTGCCTGCTTGCTGGAATGCGCTCCCGGGTGTGAGCCCAGGATCAGTGGCGTGCTATCTGCAGCACAGCACAGCACACACATTGCCCGACAGCGAACCGGGGAAACGCCCGGGAAGAAAACACCTGGTCGTGCAGCCAGTTGGAGTGTGGCTCCGGCGTGGATGCGGGCTGTCGGGAAATAAGCATGTCTTTCGCAGCCGTCCACATCTCGGAGTTTCCGATTGCTGCCTGGCTGGGGAACGCTCCGCAACTGAAAGCGCGACCGCTTGTGCTGCTCAGGGGTACGGCACCGCAGGAGAGCGTGGCTGCTCTTGACGCCATTGCCCAGTCCTTAGGGGTTGCGCACGGCATGAGCAAGGTCCAGGCACAGGCGGTTTGCGCTGCACATTTCCGCTCGCGCGATCAAGAGGAAGAACGGCGAGCGTTCGAGAAGGTTCTTGCGCTGGTTGAGCGCTTCTCACCGCGAGTTCAGGCAATCTCCGCACCAGCAAACAACTACGCACAACAAGACCGGTTATCGGCTACCCTCCTCATCGATCGCTCTGGGATGGATTCCCTGTTCGGCTCAGCGCTTGCTTATGCGCAACGCATCCACCGCGAACTCCTTGACAATGGCTTCGAAAACTCGGTCGCAACTGCGTGCAATGCAGAGGCCGCGATTATGCTGTCGCGCAGTCAGCAAGGTGTGCTGTGCGTCGATGACGACAAGTTACAAATGCATCTTGCGTCTTTGCCGGTAACTTTGCTGCCATGTGAGCAAAACATTCAGGCGCTCCTGCGGCGATGGGGTGTGCGCACGCTTGGGCATTTATCCGCTCTTCCTGCAGAGGGCCTGGTAAGCCGCCTGGGACAGCAGAGTTTACGGCTCCAGCAACTAGCACGCGGCGAAACACCGTGTCTGCTTACACCCGAGGAACCGGAGTTTTCTCTCTCGGAAGCTCTGGAACTGGACACGCCCGTCGAAGATCTCGAACGGTTGCTGTTTGCTTTGTCTCGTTTGCTGGGCGAGATCATTCATAAAGCTGTCGAACGAGCCTATGCCGTACGTTGCATTACAGCAAGGCTGACGTTGGCACATGCGCAAATGCACGTTGTTCGTATGGCACCCGCAATTCCGACACAAAACCGTGACAATCTGCTGAAGCTCCTTAATCTTGAACTACAAACTCACCCTCCTCAGGCAGAGGTGGTTGCTATTCGGCTTGATGCCGATGCAGCAGAGCCGCAGGTCGCTCAGCGTGGTCTATTTCAATCGCACTTTCCTGACCCGGATCGATTGGACCTCCTATTAGCAAGGTTGCGAAATATCGCAGGGGAACACAACGTCGGCTCCGCGACGCTCGCCAACAGTCATCGCGAGGATGCCTTCACGCTGACTGCATTTCGTCCCGAGTTCGACAGTTGTCAAGAACAGCCAGCCGCCTCCGCACGTCCAGCGCTCCGCAGGTTGAGACCTCCGCAGAACATTCGCGTGTGGCTCGCCGATCGTCGACCACACTTTTTCTGCTGGCGTGGCGCTAGATTCAAAGTGATTGATGCTGCCGGGCCTTGGAACACAAGCGGCTCCTGGTGGGACCGCACCAGCTTCGGCTGTGACTGCTGGGATGTTGTAACTGAGGAACCGGCGTACATGCTCCGCCTGCAACAGCAGCACGGTGCAAACACATGGAACGTAGTGGGTCAGTATGACTGAGCGTTACGTTGAACTACATGCCCGCTCGGCTTTTTCTTTTCTGGAAGGCGCTTCGCTGCCGGAAGCAATGGTGCAGCAAGCCGCCAATCTCGAACTGCCCGGTCTTGCAATCCTCGACCGCGACGGCCTGTATGGATCGCCAAGGCTCTACACGAGTGCGACAAAGCTGGGTCTTCGGTCGCATATTGGTGCCGAGATCTCGGTGGATGCTTTCGGTCATCAGGTGCTGCCTCCTGCCTGGCAACCGCATGTGGTTCCAAAGCGACCGGTCCGTCTATCGCTTCTGTGTGAATCGCAAACGGGTTATCGAAATCTCTCACTACTTATTTCGAATTATAAGCTGGCTCAGAAGACAAAAGGAGACGGCATTGCTGTTTATCGCAAGCTGCAAGAGCACGCGAAAGGATTGGTGTGCCTGACCGGCGGAGAAGAAGGCCCACTTGCCGCTGCGCTGGAACATGGAGGCATGGATGCGGCTCGGCAAACGCTGCGCAAGCTCATTCAGACGTTCGGTGACAAGAACATCTTCGTCGAACTGCAGCGCCATGGCATTGCCGAACAGGAAGCTCGAAACCAAGCAGCCGTCACACTTGCGCGCGAGTTCCGATTGCCACTGCTTGCGACTAACGGGGTGAATAGTGCGACAGAGTACGAGCGCGAGATTTTGGATGTGATGACCAGCATTCGGCATGGCTGTTCACTAGACGAAGCGGGATTGCTGCTGCAACCAAATAGCAGGCGGCACCTGCGAACTGGCATGGAGATGTCTTCCATCTTCCGCGACCTGCCTGAAGCTATTGGCAATACGGGTTTGCTCTCAGACCGGCTTGCTTTTGAAATGAAGAAAGATATGGGATATGAATTCCCCCGCTACCCTCTTTGTGAGGGCGAAACCATGGATTCACTCCTGCGCAAACGCACCTTTGAGGGAGTGGCCCGCAGGTACGGCTGTAAAAGCAGTAAGGATCTGCAAACAAAAGCAAACAAGCAGGTGAAAAAAGAGCTCGCGCTGATCCAGGAACTCGGACTTGCGGGTTATTTCCTAATTGTTTGGGACATCGTGGAGTATTGCCGCAAACACGGCATTCTTGTACAAGGACGGGGTTCAGCTGCAAATTCAGCAGTGTGCTACTCGCTCGGTATTACAGCGGTTGATCCGGTAGGTATGGATCTGCTTTTCGAGCGTTTTCTTTCGAAGGTACGCGGCGAATGGCCAGACATCGACCTTGATCTGCCGTCGGGTACGGATCGTGAAAAAGCAATTCAGTACGTATACGACCGTTATGGCCAACTTGGTGCAGCCATGTGCGCCAACGTCATCACCTATCGCGGGCGCTCCGCTGCGCGTGAGGTCGGCAAAGCCTTAGGCTTCGATGCGGACATGCAGAACCGGCTTACACGGCTTGTTGGTTCCTGGGAGTGGAAGAGTTCGACAGACACAATGGAACACCAGTTCCGACATGCCGGATTCGATCTTAATCATCCTCGCATTGCGAAATACCTTGAGCTTTCCATCCGCTTGCTGGATTTACCACGTCACCTTGGTCAACACTCCGGCGGCATGATCATTGCGCAGGGCCAACTGGCTTCTGTGGTGCCTATCGAACCCGCAAGCATGGCTGACCGCACCGTGGTGCAGTGGGACAAGGAAGACTGCGCTGACATGGGACTCATCAAAGTCGACCTGCTTGGGCTCGGCATGATGGCCGTACTCAAGGATTGCATCGAGATGATCCCGCGCTACTATGGCGATACCGTCGACCTGGCGCAGCTTCCGCATGACCCCGAAGTTTATAAGAGCTTGGAAGCCGCCGACACAGTAGGTTTATTCCAAGTGGAATCCAGAGCGCAGATGGCCTCACTTCCAAAGAACAAACCTACCACGTTCTATGACATTGTCGTCCAGGTAGCGATCATCCGACCCGGTCCCATTGTTGGCAAAATGATGAATCCATACATGGAGCGTCGAATGGGCAGGCAGAAGATCACCTACCCACATCCATCACTCGAACCCATTCTCAAAAGAACAAAAGGCGTGCCGCTTTTTCAGGAGCAGTTACTCCGCATTGTGATGACAATTGCAAACTTTACAGGTGAAGAGGCTGAGGAGTTGCGACGTGCACTTGGCAGCCGACGATCGCAAGACAAGATGCGCGTATTGGAAGGAAAGCTGCGTGATGGCATGAACGCGAACAACGTAGATGCAGCGGCGCAGGAGGAGATTGTGCATGCTATCAGTTCCTTTGCGCTGTATGGCTTTCCAGAAAGTCACGCGGCCAGCTTCGCTTTGATTGCATATTCGAGTGCATGGCTGAAGTTCCATTACCTTCCGGTGTTCACCGCCGCAATTCTTAACAATCAGCCGATGGGGTTCTACAGCGCTGCCGTACTGGTGAAAGATGCACAGAGGCACGGTCTTCGTATCAAAGCAGTGGACGTTACCCGATCAGATTGGAACTGCATTCTGGAAAAAGAGCTGGATGGCAGCTACACCCTCCGCCTGGGTTTGCGTTATGTGCGTGGGCTGCGTGCAGCCACTGCCGTTAGGCTTGAGCAAGCGCGCGCAGTCAAACCATTCAGCAGCATTGAAGATCTTGCTCACCGCGTGCCGTTAATTTCTCAAGCTGAACTTACAACGTTGGCTGAAATAGGTGCCCTAAATTCGCTTGGCTTTAAGGTCCATCGCCGCGATGCACTCTGGCAGGTAGAACGCGCCGTGCGTCAGTCAGGTCCATTGTTCGCGGTGCACGGTCATGACGAAGAGCACACTTCTCCTCTTGAAGCGATGAGTTCAACGGAACGCATGGTTGCAGACTACTCTGGCACAGGAGTGACGGTGGGGCGTCATCCCATGTCACACTGCCGCATGGAACTAACGCGACTGCGGGTCCTTCGCGCAATCGATCTTAAGAACACGAAGCACGGCAGCATGGTGCGCATCGCGGGCTGTGTTATTGCAAGGCAGCGTCCAGGTACAGCGCACGGATTCATTTTTCTCTCGATTGAGGATGAGACAGGCATTGCCAATGCAATCATCGACCCAGACCTATATGAAGCACACCGCACTCTCGTCACCTACGGTAAGGTTCTGCTGATCGAGGGCAGGCTTCAGAATATCGACAAGGTTATCCACGTCCGGATGAAGCGCGTCGGAGAGCTTAACCTGCATGCGCAACTAGCTCTGACGTCTCATGACTTCCACTAGTGGTAATTATGCTTGAGTAAGCTCAGCCTGAAGAAACTCACATAAGCTGAAATTGACAGTTTTTATGTGTCGGATCAGGTCTGTGAGTATGCTGCACCGAGCAAGCCTATCAAGGCTTGTGTAACGACCGATGTCAGAGCCACAGCAAGGCACGTAAGGATGTTTTAATCCAGCAAAGCCGAGCGAACGACAATGCACACCTTGATCAAGGAAGTTTTCTCTTCAATGAAGAATCGCTAGTTGCTTGAAGGCGCGCTCGTCTCTATCAAGACCGTGCGCTAAACCTCGGGCGGCGTGACCAAGATGGGTCAGTCGGCCGGGGACCTTGGCGAGAACGACTATTCCATCGGAAATTCCATCGCCGCTTTTCCAGACGCCGGGAGAGGCCGCTTGGGTTTCACCCGGACCGTGATCCCGCTTTCACGCCGGCCTCCGCCCACCGGCTGCGCGGTGTGTATTTACCGCTGAGCAGCAAGCCTCGAAATCAACGAGCCGGCTAACCTTTTAATAGTTCCCAATTCGTCAGGCCCCAATGCCTCATAGTCGTCGAGCTTCTTCGTAAAGGTTTTCGACACTTTCTCCGAAGCGTAGGGATAATCCGTTCCGAACACAATGTGCTCAGCATCCGTAAACGCGAGAAGACTCGGCATGCCGCTCGGTGCGACCAAAGCTGTGTCAAAATAAAAGCTCTTCATACTGGCAAGCAGTTGATCAACAGAACGTTCTGGCTGCAGTGAGGCTCTAAGCTCTGCCAGCCGCGTTGAGACGTACGGTAGGAACCCACCACCATGTGCCAGGATGATACGAACGGACGGGTAGCGCTCGATATGACCGGCACAGACCAAATCGAAGGCGCACTTTGTTGTGTCCGCTGGGTAGTCTTCCATCGGGCTTGGCTGGCCGGCTAAGACCTTTACACCGGGCGGAGTCGTGGGATGGATCAGCACCACCGCTTTGCGCCTTTCCAACTCAGCCCAAACCGGATCGAAAGCGGGATCTCCCAGGTACTGGCCATCGAAATTGCTGTGCAGGCAGACTCCATCTACACGGAGCACCTCATAGCAGCGCTCGATTTCAGCAATCGAAGCCGCAACGTCAGGCATAGGTAAAGTGGCGAGGTAGCCAAAGCGTTCAGGCTGCCCTTTCACGAGATCGGCGCCATAGTGGTTCACGCGGCGAGCGATGTCGACCCGCTCAGCACCGTGCCAGCCTTCGATACCGGGCGCAGTCAATGACAAGACGCTGGTGGCGATGCCTACATCTTCCATGAAGCGCAGCAGTTGCTCGGGGGACCATTCCGGAGCGCCCCACCCGGACGGGTCACCTCCGCGGACCTTGAGTTCTTCCGCCCAAAAGGGCGGTATAAGGTGCGTGTGGACATCAATGCGATCTGGAGACAAGAAGACCTCTTCTGTTACTACCTGTTGGCTCTGGGTTGAGCACCAATCGAATCAGTTCGTAAACTTTGTCCCGAACTGCTTAAGACGGGTAAGGCCGGCCGGTGAAGCGATTGTGATCGTCTCGAACACACGAGAACGAGGGTTCATCCTGCAAGGCCTTGCGGTCTGAGCCGGATTAGCCTCTTCTGACCGTCCTCAAACTTTCCCTGCATAAGTTCAGGCACCGTCTCCTGTAGCGACATCAGCGCGCTCGAGCCCATATGGGCTTGCAAATGCTCTTCTGAGACCCACCATTCGTAGAGCACGATGGAGGCTGGATCCCCTTCCACTTCGTGGAGTTCATAGAAGAGATTTCCCGCATCATGCCGGGATCCTGTGATGACACTTACAAACAGGGCTTTCAGTTCTTTCTCTTTGCCCGGCTTGGCTGTGGCAGTAAACATCAGAAGCACACCGTCAGCTTGTTTGCTCATAGCTTTCCTTCCCGTTTGAGTTACTCAAGACATCCGCTTACCGTGGAGCGCCAGACCGCGAAGCTCCAGCATCTCGCTTCGAAGCGTCTGCCTAGACGCGATGCCTGGCAGACTTACGTTGAATCGTCGTGACGAAAAGAAGAGCGCCAAGCAGGCCGACATTTACGAAGACGCTCGACTCATCTTGAATCCGGGACTTCTTATCAGAGGACTTCCAGAACGGATGACCTAAGATCGTCGCGCCCACTAAAAACGAGACTAAAGCAGCGCCCGCGAACTCTGGCAGCCGACCGGAGGCCAGAGCCAGGCCTCCCGTTAGCTGCACAACCCGCCCGGCCTGGATGAGAAAAGGGACGATCTCCTTAGAGAAACCCGCCCGAACCAGCGCTGCTGCGGTCAAACTCTGGGGCAAGATGCCGAGGCCGTGCGTCGGCGATAGCATCATAGGCGGTTTGCTCGCTCGGGCACGGACCGATCACCTCCGCACCCGCTCCCTTCAGCGCTCTCGCCGTGTCGCTCGCAAGATAATAGTCATCTTCCACGACCAGAACGCGCTCCCCACTTAGAGCGTCCGCTCCCGTCATATCGATAGCCCCTCCGAACACGTCAATGCGCTGAGGCGCATCAGTCTCTAGAACGCTAGTCCCCTCTCTCAGTGGGAACTCCAGGTGGCACTGCGCGCCTCCGCAAGCAATCGTTACTTTGCCACGCCCTCCTAGCTCGTGGGGGATACGGCTTTCGATCAGTTCACTGCCAAACCCGACCCGACGTGGAGTGACCGTAATAGGGCGCGCAGGGGCACCGGTCTCCTTCCAGTCAAAGCTCAACCACGGTGCGCTCCGCTTCTCCTCCACTGTCCAGCGAACGATTACGCCACCTTCTGGAGCTGCCAGCGCGCCGTATTTCAAAGCATTGGTGGTGAGCTCGTGCACGGCAAGCGTCATCGTCTCTGCTGCTTTGGGTGAGAGCATAATGTCCGGGCCGCTCACATCGAATTGGCCCACATGGCCCGCTGCGACCGCGCGAACTCTTCCGTTAAGAAGTCGGAGATCGCAAACGTTTGCTTGACGCTCGGCAGACCCTGCCGCTTCCAACTGTGATGCACTGTCACTTCGTCCCGCTCTTCGTCCACATCTACGAAGAGGCACAGGTTCAGGTTCAGTGCTTCACCCATCAGCGCGCCTACGGATGCGATGATGTCGTCCGGTGACACCAGGCGATTCAGATCGTCGGCGATCGTCGCAAGCAGAGCGCGATCGCCTCGGCCGCTTGCGCTCGGCCTTCTGCAGCGTGCGTGAGCGCTCGCTGACCTCCTGCCCTACCATGTACGCGCCGATGATGGTTCCATCTGCCGCTCGCACGGGCGTGAGATAGGCGTCGAAAACCTCTGCATGTTCCTTCGTACCCACTGCAAGAGGCTGTTCGTGCACCTCAACGCTTTCGCCGGCGAACACACGATCGTAGAGCGCCTTCACAGAAGGGTAGCTGTCGGGAAACGTCTCACGAAGGGGCCGTCCTAGCGCGAGAGGGTGACGGGAATCGTATAGTCGCGCTGCCACATCGTTGTAGATGAGAAGCCTGTCGTCGGTCAGCGCCGCACTTGACACAAGCGGACTCGCGAGAACCATGTCCACGGCTGCCTTCAGGCGATCGGGCCAGCTCTCGATCGAGCCAAGCGCCGTTGAGCTCCAGTCAAGACTTTGGACACGTCGTGCCATTTCGCCGTTGTCGTGGCCATTCCGTCATAATGAATACCGCTCATCCAAGAAGTCAACTGTCAGATGAACTTTACGCCCTTCAGCAAAGTTGTAGAAAAGCTGATAATGGCGCAGCTGGAGGTTAAGTGCAGATGACCACGTAGCCAAACCTCACGGGAATGCGGGTCTTGGTGGTAGAAGACGATTACCTCCTTGCGTGGGACACCTGCAACGCTCTGAGCGGGGCTGGAGCCGAAATCGTCGAACCGGTGGCAAACGAAACCGACGCTCTAGAAGCCATCCAACGGGGTAATCTGCACGTCGCAGTGACGGATATCAATCTAGGTCGCGGGCCTTCCTACAAAACAGCTCGCGTTCTCACGCATGACGGCATACCTTTCGTATTCACGACGGGCTACGACCAACTCCCATACCGACAGAATTTGAGGAAATCCCACGACTCGTCAAGCCATTCGACACAAGACGAACGTTAGGGAGCTCGCTCGGCTGTTGCATAGGTCGCCCACGCGAGATTATTAGTCCTCGCAAGTCGGCTCGTCGGCGGCCTTTGTGCTCAAACTCAACTCTGACGACCCAACCCTAGTAGCCGTCCTTGAGCCGACCTTCGATGCTCTGCTCGACCGCTTCATCGCAGAAGAGCGGCTGCTTGAGATCAAGAAGCTTCGTCCAGGCGAATCCTGCGACAAGGTCGGAGAACTCAGCTACTCGACTGTGCTGTCCTATCTCAGCGTCATCAAGCGGGTCTGTGCCGAGTGGGTCCCAATCGCATCACTCGCGTGAAGCCAATGAGAGTTCAGGAATGGCTCAAAGCCATGAACGTCGCTCCCAATACCAAAGGACACATCAAGACCATCATGCACCGGCTGTATCAGAAGGTCATGCTGTGGGGGGATGGTCGAGTGGGAGCGGAAGCCCATGGAACTGGTCGAGATCAAAGGCATCAGCAAGCCGATTGTGCTGACCGCTGACCAGTACTACCTCATCGTTTCACTGCTTCCCGAGCCCTACTCCACGATGGTGATCGTGGCGCAGTGCACCGGCTCGCGGGCTGAGGAAGTGCTGGCGCTGGAGTGGTCCGACATCAACTTCGAGCAGCTCACCATGCGGGTGACCCGCGCTGTGGTTCACGGACGGGTGAAGACGGTCAAAACGGAGTACTCGGAAGACGAGCTTCCGTTAGACCCGGACTTCGCAACGCTCCTTCTGGAGCGAAGGCGAATCCAGCTCCGGAGGCACCGGAGGGCGTTTCAACCCGGTATACCGGGTTGAATCTGGTCTTCCCAAGTCCGCTCACAGCTCGCCACTATCACGCAGCGCCGATCCAGCAGGATTACATCCGGCCGGCCGGCACCTGCGTTGTTCCGTGCTCAAAGTGCGGGGCAGGGATTGCGTCTGGTGTGTGCAGGATGCGCCGACAGCGAACGGCAAGCGGGTGCTGATCCACGACGAGCGGTGGGACGCCGCTGGAAAGTATGCCGGTGTAGGCTGGCACACCTTCCGGCATACCTATCGTTCCTGGCTGGATGACACGGGAGCACCGATGGGAGTGCAGCAGAAATTGATGCGGCACGCCCAGATCTCGACCACGATGAACGTGTATGGCAACGCGCTGATGGAAGCCAAGCGCGAGGCGAATGCGGCTGTCGTCAGCAGAATCTTGAGGAGTGCATAACCCCATGGCAAAAGGTGTCCAAACGTGCGAAAACCCGGTCCAGCGAATCAGCGTCGCTGTTAAACCGGGTTATTCCGGGTTGGAACTTTCGCTAAGTGGTTGCGGGGGCAGGATTTGAACCTGCGACCTTTGGGTTATGAGCCCAACGAGCTACCGGGCTGCTCCACCCCGCATTTACAAATATATCGACGCGTTGGCCCTGAGTCAAACCCATGCAAGGCCGAAGCCCGGTGCTTTTCCTCGCAACATTTGCTTCTTACGCTGTGCCGCACGCGGACAGAATACCCTTCCGGCGCTCAGTTCTGAGGGGTCTCCGGTGCGAGTGCGTGACGCGAGAGGTGTAATCTTAGTGTCCGCATGAGCGTCCATACGGCTCCGTTCACATTGTCTCGTCGCAGGTTCTGCACCGGAGCCGTATGCTTTGCTTGCGCGATGTATGCGGGCCATGCGCAGTCAGCGAATGACGTGCACTTCAACGTGGCAGAATTTGATCGGCGGTACATCCTCGAAACGGCTGAGGAGGCACTCAAGCATCAGCCGACAGGCCTAGCAGCGATTCCTTCTCCAGCAAAAGGACTGGGCCCGAACAACTACTGCTCAGAAGCAACGGAGTGGTGGCCAACAGAGGGCGGTCACGCGCAGTACAGCCCCCGTCCTGGGTACATCAACCCGCAGGCCTTCACACAACACAGAGACGCGCTGGTCCAGATGAACAGCCACGTGGCAGCCTGCGTGGTGGCGTGGCGCCTTACCGCGGAAGTGCGATACGCAAAGCATGCCATGGCGCATTTGCGCGCATGGTTCGTGGACGAAAACACGAGGATGCAGCCGCAGCTGGATCATGCGGGATGTGTTCCGGGTCAAATTGAAGGCACACCGTTTGGCATCGAAGAAACCATCACGATTGCGGAGACCGCAAGAGCAGCATCGTTCCTTTGCGCATATAACGGCGTTGCAACCGAGGAAGAGACTGCTGCGCTAAGAAGTTGGTTCGCGGCGTTCGCTACCTGGCTGAACGAGTCCAAGAAGGGGTACATCGCACGCGAGTCGAAGGATCGACTCGCTGTGTGCTGGACACTGCAAGCTGCGGAGTGCGCTCGATTCGCGCGGCTAGGATCTCTACAGCTTGAGTGCTCCCACAGGTTTCGAGACAAGCTGCTGCGTCAAATGAACTTCGATGGACAGTTCACTGCCGAACTGCACCGCGCGGACGCTTACGCTGCGTCCATTTTCATCTTGGACTGCATGTCGGTGCTGTGTGAAGTGCTTTCCACGCCCATGGATCGCTACTGGGACTACACCCTGCCAGATGGACGCGGGATGCGATCTGCCGTGGCATACCTGTTCCCTGCCCTGGAGAACCGGTCGAATTGGAAGCTGCCGTCTGACGCGGAACACTTCAGCGAATGGCCTGTGCGGCAACCGAGTCTGCTGCTGGCTGGACGCGCATACAGCCGGCCGGAGTATCTCGCTGCGTGGAAACGGCTGCCTCCCGAGCCGAAGTCCAAACAACTGCTGCGGTACTTGCCGGTGCGGCAACCCGCACTGTGGACGGTACGCCCTCCCGCCAGTTGAGATTGCGCACACGGTGCGAAACCTGACGCGCGCAATTCATATAGCTTGTCTCCATGTACTCTTCACTTTGCCTTCGATCTGCAGCACTGCTGGTCCTCTGTGCCGGCTTGTCCCTGCCCGCGCAGCTGACACTGCTGCCCGCACCACGCGAGGCCCAGGGCGGCAACTCCCTGCCACTTACAAGTGGAGTGAACGTTGTATGCGCGGCGTGCTCTCAGGAAGATGCGTTTGCCGCCTCCGAGCTCACGCAGGCGTTAGGCGCAGCAGGCGTAGCTACCAGCACCGGGGCGCAAACGCACATCACACTTTTGCGTGAGGATAGCTCGGCAGGGCGAGCCGCGCTTGCGTCCGGTCATGTGCAGTGGACTGCAGATATGCACGACGAAGGCTACGCGATTGTTCCAGATGCAACCGGCATTAGCGTGGTGGGTGCGACCGCTGCCGGCGTCTTCTATGGTGCGGCAACCGCACGGCAGCTCGTCAGCGGCACTGGATCCAGCGCAACGCTGCAGACGGCAACCATCCGGGACTGGCCCGCCCTGAGGTATCGCGGCTTGCATGATGACCTGTCCCGCGGCCCGGTTCCCACGCTCGAGTTCCAGAAGAAGCAGATACGGCTTTTAGCGGCGTACAAGATGAACGTGTACTCGCCATATTTCGAGCACACCATGCAGTACCAGTCCGATCCGCTGGTGTCACCGCCGGGCGGCTCCATCACTGCGGCGCAGGCGCGTGAATTGGTGGCGTACGCGGCGAAGTATCACGTCACCATCATCCCGGAGCAGGAGGCGTTCGGGCACCTGCATTACATGCTCACCTACGACACCTACTCGCCGCTTGGCGAGACACCGCACGGGCATGTACTGGCACCGGGACAGCCTGGATCACTCGCGCTTACCGGCCGTATGTTTCAGGAGCTTGCCGCGGACTACCCCAGTCCGCTACTGCACCTGGGTGCGGACGAAACTGTGGAACTTGGCAAGGGACAGACGAAGACTGCGGTGGATGCACGCGGTCTTGGGCCGGTGTACCTGGACTATCTGCAACGCATCGTGACACAACTCAAGCCGCTCAATCGGCGCTTTTTGTTCTGGGGTGACATCGCGATGAAGGAGCCGGCTCTGCTCAAGCAGGCACCCAGCGAGTTCAAGCAGCAGACCATTGCGGTGGGTTGGGAGTACAACCCGCAGCCGCGTGGCTTTCTGTCGTGGATCAAGCCGTACACCGACGCCGGTATTGAATGCTGGGTCGCGCCTGGTGTGAACAACTGGAGCCGGGTGTATCCAAACTTTAACCTGGCGCTGCCAAACATTCAGCAGTTCACGGCGCAGGCGCAGGCAAGCGGATGCACCGGGCAACTGAACACCATCTGGAATGACGACGGTGAGGCGTTGTTCAACAACAACTGGTACGCCATTTTGTTCGGTGCCGAGGCCGCCTGGCACAAAGGAGAGAGTTCCATCCCCAAGTTTCAGGCTATGTACGGGTTGGTGTTTCACGGCGACCGTTCCGGCAAGATCAGTGAGGCACAGCAAGAGCTGATGGCGGCGCACGCTCTGCTGAAGAACAATTTTAAGAGTTCAGACGCTTCCGACCTGCTGTTCTGGGTGGATCCGTGGAGTCCGGATGGGCAGATTTCCGCCAGCCGCATACGCCCTTACACGCGTGAGCTTCGCCTGCATGCAGAGCGCGCAATCATCTTGATCGCAGAAGCACGGAATGATGGCGCATTGCGCGAGACGGACGCACTTGACTCCATGGAACTTGGTGCGCGTCGCATGGATCTGATCGGCTTGAAATTCCAACTGACAGACGAAATTGCAGCAAGCTACGCCCATGCCTATGCACTGCAGGCAAGCAAAGACAAAGAGAGCCGCGCGGAGGTCTCTCGCAGCCTAATCGACATCAACGCGGTCAACGGCCGACTGCAGGACCTGCGCAATAACTACTCATTGCTACGTGATCTGTACGAACAGGCGTGGCTGAAGAGCTACCGGCCATACTGGCTGCAGAACAACCTGCAGCGCTACGACCTGACGATTCAGCTATGGCTTGGACGCATCGATAAGGTCCGGTCTGCTCAGCGGCAGTGGGACCGCTCGCAAAGCATTCCGCTCGCGGCTGACCTCGGGATTCCGCAGCCCGCGGCTGGATCGGCAGGTGCGCAGTGAGCCGCCCGCTTCGTGCAGTCGCAGCCAGAGCATTGATCACGGCAAACGGTGTGCTCGACAACCCTCTGGTCTTCTTTGAGGAAAGCGGAGGGGCCCGCGTCTCGAGCCTGCCGAGAGAGAATGCACCGGAAGGCACGTTGCATCTGCCGGACAGCACACTCGCTCCGGGCTTCCTGGATGTTCACGTGCACGGAGCAGGTGGCCGCGATGTGATGGAAGGATCACTGGAGTCCCTCCATACAGTTGCCGCAATGCTTGCGACCCATGGCACCTCTCGGTTTCTGGCGACCACTGTTACTGCCTCGATCGATCGCACACTGTACGCGCTTGACGGTATTGCAAATGCGATCGAAGCAGAGGCTCCGCAGGCATGTGCTGAAGTGGTTGGGATCCACCTGGAAGGTCCTTTTCTCTCGCATGCCAAGCGTGGTGTGCACCCGCCGGATCGGCTGCAACAACCAAGCATAGATTTGTTTGAGCAATTCCACCAGGCCGCTCGAGGGCACATCCGCCTGATGACCATTGCACCGGAACTGCCGGGCGCTATCGAGCTGATCACCCACGCAGCGGGAAAGGGTGTCCGGGTCAGCCTTGGACATAGTGATGCGGTTGCGTCAGAAGCACGGGAAGGCGTCCGGGCAGGTGCGGTGAGCGCAACCCATACGTTCAATGCCATGCGTGGGCTCACCCAGCGCGAGCCCGGCATGCTCGGTGTGGTGCTCGACTCCGCCCAGATTTATGCAGAACTGATCTGCGACGGTGTTCACACCACACCGGAAGCAGTCAGGCTTTGGCTGAAGATGAAAGGGCCGCAGCGAGCGATCCTGGTGACAGACGGCATGGCAGCGACCGGCATGCCCGACGGAGAGTACATGCTGGGCGACCTGAAGGCGCAGGTTATCAATGGAGTCGCCATGCACGAAGGCGCGCTGGCGGGTAGCGTATTGACCATGTCTAAAGCCGTGGCGAATGTTCAGGCTTTCACTGGCTGCTCGCTGGCGGAGGCTGTGCGTATGGCGTCAGCAAATCCGTCGGCGATGATCCATCGTGCCGGTGCAGAGAGAGTGAATGGCAGTTACACCATCTTCGACCAGACCGGCGTGATGACGGGGTCCATCCTGCGAGGGCATTTACTGGAGGCATAAGGCGGCCGGAGCGAACGCTTCGATACACTCGCTGGTATGCCAACACGGCTTCATGCCTTTGACCTTGTTCTGATCGCGCTCTACCTCCTGGGTATCACGCTGTTTGGGCTTCGCTTTCGCAAGGGCAACGATGCATCGCTGTCCTCTTACTTCCTGGCAGCGCGCAGCATTCCGTGGTGGGCCATTGCGCTGTCGATTGTTTCGGCTGAGACCAGCACGCTCACCATCATCAGCGTGCCGGGCATTGCATACGGCGGCAACTTTACTTTCCTGCAGCTTGTGTTCGGATACATGGTAGGCCGGCTGCTCATCTGCATCCTGTTCCTGCCGCGCTACTTCGAAGGCGAACTGTTCACCGCGTATCAGTTGATCGATCGCCGCTTTGGGCCCACGCTGCACAAAGTAACGGCAGGACTTTTCCTGCTGACACGCGCGGCTGCGGAAGGTGTCCGGGTGTACGCCGTGTCCATCGTGGTCGGCATTGCGATCGGCACGAACGACATTGCAAGCATCGTGATCATTAGCCTGCTTACTCTGCTTTACACGTTCGAAGGCGGCATGGCCGCGGTGATCTGGACAGACGTGGTACAGATGGGGCTGTACATCGGCGGGACGGTCGTGGCGCTGTTTACGCTGAGCGCCAAGATCGATGGCGGATGGGCTGTGGCGCACAGCGTCACCGTAGCCGCCGGCAAGCTGCAGATGTTTGACTTCACTCTCAATTTCACGTCCGCTTACACGTTCTGGGCGGGGTTGCTCGGCGGTGCGTTCCTCACGATGGCTTCGCACGGCACAGATCAGCTGATGGTGCAACGACTGCTGGCCGCCAAGAGCCTGCGGGATTCACGGGCGGCGCTGCTGGCCAGCGGCGGTGTTGTTCTGCTGCAGTTCACGCTGTTCCTTGTGATCGGAGCCGGGCTTTACGTGTTCTACCTGCAGCATCCGGCGGCACTTACGGTGAAGGGTTCTGACCGCCTGTTCCCGGCGTTCATCGTGCAGCAGATGCCAACCGGCATCGCGGGATTGCTGATTGCCGCTATCCTTGCGGCAGCCATGTCAAACCTTTCCGCCGCGCTGAACTCACTGTCTTCCACCACGATTGTCGACTTCTACATGCGGCTTCGATCGCAAGCGACGGACCGGCAGCGCGGCCTGCTCTCGCGAGTCTCAACCGTCGCGTGGGCGCTTGTTCTGATCGGGATTGCTATCTATGCGGTGAGGGTTGGTGGCAAGGGACACGTGGTCGAGATGGGGTTGTCCATTGCCTCTGTAGCGTATGGCGCGCTGCTCGGCGTATTTCTGCTCGGCACGCTGACACGTTATGCCACGCAGGCTGCAGCCATCGTCGGCATGGTGGCAGGTTTCGCGGTCAACCTGGCGCTCTACCTGCCCAAGATTCTGCCGGTGCCTTCGGTACACGTTGCGGGCTTCGCACTTTCGAACATCGCGTTCACCTGGTACGTCCTTATCGGTGCGGCAGTGACGTTCGCGGTGGGCTCGATCTGCAGCATCGGCGGAGGCGTACGCAAATCTAGGAGCCTGGGGACCGTCGCTCTCATCCTTTGTGTTTGTGTCGTAACAAACGCGAAAGGTCAAGCGCCGGCCACTTACGATTTCGGCGCGATCGACGCCGCCATGCGCGATGCCTTGGCAGACAAGCAGATGCCAGGTGCTGTCGTGATCGTCGGGAGCCGAGGACACGTCGTGTACCACCGGGCGTTCGGGAATCGTGCGATTGATCCCGCCGTCGAGCCTATGACCGAAGACACGATCTTTGACATGGCTTCGCTGTCGAAGTGCATCTCGACGTCTGTCGCTGTGATGCAGCTTTACGAGCAGGGCAAATTGCAGTTCGATGACCCTGTTGTGCGCTATCTGCCTGAGTTCGCGGCGGCAGGCAAGAGCAGTATCACCATTCGCCAACTGCTGACGCACTACTCCGGACTGGCTCCGGATGTGTCACTTGCCGACGCTTGGACGGGCAAGGCTGAAGGCATTCGCCGCGCCATGCAGTCTGCTCCTGCGAACCCGCCCGGTGTGAAGTTTGTCTACTCGGACATCAACTTCATCACGCTGGGCGCCCTGGTGGAAAAGCTTTCCGGTGAGACGCTGGACAGCTACGCGGCAAAGCACATCTTTCAACCGCTTGGCATGGCGCACACCGGTTACACGCCGGCTGCGTCACTGCGGCCCGGCATCGCGCCTACCGCGCACAACGACGACAAGCCCATGGCGGATGACCGCATGCTGCGTGGCGAAGTGCACGACCCCACAACGCGGCGCATGGGCGGCGTGGCGGGCCATGCAGGCGTCTTCTCCACGGCGCAGGACACGGCCCTGTTTGCGCAGGCGCTGCTTGACCGGCTGGCTGGCAGGCCAAGCAACTTCCCGCTCAAGCAGGCCACGCTGGAGCTGATGTGCCGGCCGGAGCAGCCGGCGGCCGCCAAAGCATTGCGCGGCTTCGGCTGGGACATCGATTCGCCCTACTCCCGCTCGCGTGGCGAAATTTACCCGGTCGGGAGCTTTGGCCATACCGGCTTCACGGGAACGTCCCTCTGGATGGATCCTCGCAGCGACAGCTACGTGGTGCTGCTTGCGAACGCGGTGCATCCGCGCGGCGGCAAAGCGATTACACCGCTTAGAGGCAAGATCGCTACGGCAGCGGCACGCGCGCTGGGAGTTGCGGGTGCGCTTCCCGGCCAGGCCACGCTGACCGGCATCGACGTGCTGGAAGCGACGGGCTTCCGGGCGCTGCTTGCGTTGCCCGCGAAACAGCCGGGCCATCTTCACCTGGGTCTGCTCACCAACCAGACAGGATTGGACAGCAAAGGCACCCGCACCATCGACGTACTCGCCGCACAGAAGGCGCAGGCAGGTTTTGAGCTCACGACACTGTTCTCGCCGGAACACGGCATCCTGGGTGCCGAAGACAAGGCTGGTATCGGCAACTCAACGGATAGCCGCACCGGACTCCCGATCCTCTCGCTCTACGGCAGCAAGCTGGAAGACCGCCGTCCGAAAGCGGAGGACCTGCTGAAGCTCGACGCAGTGCTGATCGATCTGCAGGACGTTGGAGCTCGCTTCTACACCTACGAATCTGCCATGGCCTACTTCCTGGAGGCAGCAGGAAAGACCGGCACTCCCGTCGTCATCCTTGATCGTCCGGCGATGGTGAGCGGTGTGAACGTGGGCGGTCCCGTGAGCGATCCGGGCACCGAGTCGTACATCAGCTACATGCAGGAGCCGATGACTCTCGGCTTGACTATGGGAGAACTGGCTGGCTTCTTCAACGGTGAAAAGCACCTTGGCGCTCGCCTGACGGTAGTGCTGATGCAGAACTGGCAGCGTGGGCTTTGGTACGACCAGACCGGCGTTCCGTGGATCGCCCCGTCTCCTAATCTGCAGAGCCTCTCTGCTGCGACACTCTATGCCGGCACTGCCTTTGCGGAGTTCAGCAACTTGTCTGTTGGCCGCGGAACGGACCATGCGTTCGAACAGGTTGGCGCGCCCTTTATCGCGAGTGATGCCGATGCGCAGAAGCTGGCAGACACTCTGAACGCTCGCAAGCTCACCGGTGTAAGCTTTGCGCCGGTTACCTTTACCCCTGCGAAGCCGTACCCGTACGCCGGTCAACTTGTGCATGGCATCCGCATGACAGCCACCGACCGGCAGCGGCTGGACGCTCCCGCGATGGGCGCGGAACTGCTCTCTGCCGTGCACGCGCAGTACCCGACCGAGTTCCAGAAGACGCGCGCTGTGACCTTGGTGAAGAACGCGGCGACGATGAAAGGCATCGCGGATGGAGTGGACC
>CAXTBQ010000024.1:0-31465 GCA_964242065.1 uncultured Terriglobus sp.
GCGGGAGTACAGCCTGGTCTCTGCGGCAGGGCTGCCCACAGTCGGCCAAGCGGCGGGCGCAGCGGCGGATAATCCACAAAGGCGTCACCTGAAAGGTGACGCCTTTGTGCAGCAGACCCGTGATTTGCGACCAGAGCGTTACTTGCTGGGCTCCACGTCCCACGCCTTCACGTTACGGATCCAGATGTTGCGGAAGCTGATGGGCTCGCTCTTGTCGCCGTGCGCCTGCAGCTTGACGGGCGCGGTGTCGTAGGCGACCTTGTAGCTTGGCTGGCCGACGTAGAACGTCTGCCCCTTCAACTGGAAGTGATCCTCCACCAGTACACCGTTCAGAAAGACGGTGGCGTAGGCGGGTGTTTTCACCGAGCCATCGGAGTTGAAGCGCGGCGCGGTCCAAACCACGTCGTAGCTCGACCACTCGCCGGGCTTACGGGCGGCATTGGCCAAGGGCACAGCCTGCTTGTAGATGCTGCCCAGCATGCCGTTGGTGTAGGTCGGGTTGTTGAAGGAATCCAGCACCTGCAGTTCGTAGCCATCGTCGCCGGGGCCGACGGAAGCAAGAAACACACCGCTGTTGCCGCGAGCCTGGCTTTCGCCGGTAATGCTGGCGGGGATCTTCCACTCCACGTGGAGCTGGTAGTCCTTGAATTTCTGTTTGGTTTCGATGTTGCCGCCGCCGCCCTTCTTGACTGTCATCACGCCGTTGTTAACGTCCCAGTCGGCCGGTCCCTGGGTCTTGACCGACACCCACTGCGAAAGGTCCTTGCCGTCAAACAGCACGATCGCGTCTGAGGGCGGCAATCCTACGGTCGCCGCGGGCGTAACGACCGGCGGCACCGGCTTGTAAAACTCGGTGTCCTCGTGCGTCGGCTTGGCCGCACCGGCTGCCGGGGCCTGGGCGCGAAGCGAAACGGCTGTAAGGGCGAGGGTGGCGGTAGCAAGCAGAGCGGCAAAACGTACGTGCGTCATGGTGGAAGTGAGGATACACGCGCAGGCGCTGAGGGCGAAAGAGTCTTCTGTAGCCCTGGCAGGAGCAAGCGGGGCACCCGGGCAGAACGCTGCCGGTGGGAGCCCGTCATTTACACTAAGCTGTAAGACATTTCCGGACGGTTCCCGTCCCTTGTAGAGACCGCAGCGCCGTGTGTCCGCCGTGCTGCGGGGAGGTTTTCTTTGCGCCGTATCCTTGTCGTGTTTTTGTTCTTCCTGTGCGCGCTGCCGGTTGGCGTCTCGTTGTCCGGCTGTGCCAAAGGCGTGACGACCAGCCCGTACTGCAACGGCGCAAACGGGCCGCGTGTGGGTGACGCACAGAGCATCACGCTGCAGCCGACGGTGGGCGGCCTAAGCCTCAGCTATGCGCAGACGGCGTCTGTCACCTCGCCGACCGCGGTGGACTGCCAGAACAACACCGTTTCCATTTCGAGCTACAAGTACAGCACGGTCAATCCGACCAACCCGAACCAGGTTGCCGTTGCCGACGTGAACCCGACAACGGGTGCCCTGTGCGCAGGTCAGTGGAACCGCAACAGCGCAGCCGGGGTTCCGGATTACACCTTCTGCACGGCGACAAATGTAAGCGGTATTGCTGAACTGACCGCTGCCGGAAACGGTGCCAACAGCAACAAGGTGCTGGTGTACGTTCACCCGCAGATCACGGCGATTACGCTGGGCGCGGCTTCCACTGACTGTTTGAACGATCCGGCGACTAACTGTTCGCAGTACACGGCCACTGCAACTACCACTGCTGCGCCTTACGTGCCAAACACCTGCATCTCGTTCAACCAGAGCCGCCAGCTTGTGGCGCGGTTTTTTGCAGGCACGCAGAACATCACGTACAGCGCCGGGCACGCCACTTTCAACGCGCAAACCGCAGGACTTGTCAGCTTCGAGAACACCAGCGGTGTTGCCACGGCCTTGGCACCCGGCACCACCGTAGTGACCGCGACGATTGCCAACTCCGCGTCCACTGCCGGCTTGATCTCCGTTTGCCCGCCGCGCACCATCACCATCACCTCATCCAATACGGTGAACGGGCAAGTGAGTGTGAACCCGAACAATACGGAGCCGCTCACGGCCACGGTGTTCGACACGCAGGGCAATCAGGTAACAGGGCTGGCGCTCACGTTCACGTCCACCACGCCCATCACTGCGCCCGTGTCCGCATCCGGCATTACGCCAGTGTTTCCGGGCACGGCGTCCATCACGGCGTTTTGCCTGCCGCCCACCTGCAATCCGTCGCCTTATGGCAATGTGGGCCTGGTAGGGACCGGAAAGCCGGTCAGCTCGAACAGCATCGTTGCCAACACGCCCGGCAGCAGCAGCACGCGTCTTTGGATCGGCAGCACGGACTCCATCTATCTGGTTCCGGTTGACCTGACGACTGGCGTAGTACCTTCTCCCACGCGTCTGCCGTATACGCCAAACTCGATGATCATTTCTCAGAACGGGGCGACCATCTTTATGGGATCGCCTCAGGCGCTGATCACCTACAGCACCGGCTCGAATACTGTGACCGGAACCAACACTGCGGTGCAGGGTACCGTACTCGCTGTTTCACCGGACAGCAACACCGTCGTCGTTTCCGATTCAACGCGCCAGACCATCACACTCTACAACTCAGCGACGCCCGCGGTCACCAGCACTTTTGGCGGTGTGGGAACCCGCGCAGCCTTTACGCCGGACGGCAATACGCTGTACGTGATCACCACGGACAACCGGCTGCTGGTGTACTCCACGTTTACAAGCTGGCAGAGCTACGATCTCTCCGCCACCGGCGCAAACGATGTCACCATCGCAGTTCCTTCTGTAGGATCCTTTGTGGGTGGCAGCGTTGCGGTGAACGGTCGCTCGTACTGCGCCAACAGTAACGTGACGCCCACGATCTTCTACCCGCAGGCATCTTCCACCACGGTCTCAGCAGCGGTGGGTGATCGCATCGCCGCAACCAACGACGGACGCCATGTGCTGGACGTTCGGCTTGCATCCATCGGCGGCGTGCCCGTGGTAAACGACATCACCTTCTCCGGTTCCACGGCAAACGACGGCACCGCCACGCGCACCTTTACCAACGCGCTGCCCACGGGAGATTGCCCGGAGAGCGGCAACCCGCCAACGTTTGGTACGGTGGTGAACACGGCAGCGTTGAGCGGCGTAAATGCCATCGGTGTTACGGGTGTCTATCCTGCATCGGACTCCAGTATCGCTTTCGCCACATACCTTCCGACCGCAAGCGCTTCTTCCACCAATGCTCTGCTGCCCGCATACACCCCGGCTGCGTCAGGCACGGGCGCGGTGCAATCGGTAAGGTTGGCCACCGGCGCCACGGCCCCGGTCACCGGCGTGTTCTCGTCTGACAACAAAATATTTTTCGCGGGCACCGCGGGCGACAACCAGGTCCACCAGATTACGCGCAGCACATTGACCGATAGCAGCCAGATCGCGCCCAAGTTGCCCAGCAACAGCGGTGCAGCTTCTGCCGTGCCGAACCTTCTGGTCCAATACCCGCGCAACGTGACCAATCAGTAGCGTTGTTCCCGGTGCAAAAAGGATGGCGGCGCGTTGATCGCCATCTGCTTTTGACACACTCCTAACCCACTCGCTTTTGAAGAATCGTCTTTCCGATGGCGTCCAGCACGCCGTTGAGAAAGTGAATACTCTCTGGCGCGGCGTACCTGCGACCGATCTCAAGTGCTTCGTTGATCACGATCGGATGCGGCGTGTTCTTGAAGCCGATCATTTCTGCCACTGCCATGCGCAGCAGGTTGCGATCGACTGCGGCCATGCGGTGCAGCCGCCAGTTCTGCGCGTGCTGTTCGATCAGTTCATCCACGTCGTCAGATCGCTCCATGGCCACGCGAAACAGGTCTTCCGCAAAGGTCTGGGTCTCCAAATCCACTGTCGGACGGCCGTCGTCGTCTGTGCGGCTTTTCCAGAAGACACGCTTCACCTCATTCGCGGTCTGCTTCCCCAAGTCTGATTGATAGAGCATCTGCATCGCCAGTTCGCGCGCCTTGCGCCGTGTTCCCGCCACTACTCGCCTGCTTCCTGGATTGCGGCTGCGATGTCGGTTTCGGCCTGCTGTGCCGCCGCGGCTCCACTGCCTGCATGGTTCGCTGCAGCAGCGCGGCCCAGCTTGCGTGCGATGTTCACCATCTCGATCGCTGCTGCGGCGGCCTCAAAACCTTTGTTGCCGGCCTTGACGCCGGCCCGGTTCAGCGCCTGCTCCAGCGTCTCGCACGTCAGCACGCCGAACGCGTGGGGAATGCCCGTGTCCTGCTGGCTCTGGCCGATACCCCGCGCGGCCTCGTTGTAGATGGCCTCATAATGCGCCGTTTCACCGCGCAACAGGCAGCCCAGCGTTATGATCGCGTCGTATTTGCGCTTGCCTTCACCATCGGAAAGGTCGGCCATCATGCGGGCTGCTGCCGGCACTTCCCACGCGCCCGGCACGCGCACGATGTCGATGTCCTGTTGCCTGCCGCCGGACCGCAGAATGGCATCGAGCGCACCCTGCAGCAAGCGGTCCGTGATAACTGCATTCCACCGCGCCACCACGATGCCGAAGCGCATGTCCGCTGCCGAGAGGTCGCCCTCAAGCGCAACAGGTCTGCCTGCGAAAACGTCCGTGCGCTCCCAGAATCCGAAGCGCAATCCATCTTCGAGATCCACGATGAACATGCGCGACTTCCAGTGAGTCTCTTCCACGTCGGTTAGCCGTGCCCCAACCTCTTGCAGCCGCACGTCCACGCTTAGCCAGCGCTTCACGATGCTATGAATCGTGTCGAGCGCGGTCACCTCGACGAGCAGTTCCGGCACAGCGGGCAAGCGACCGGTAACAAATTCTGCATTGCCCAGCGGAGCCAGGAAGGCCGCGCCGCGACCGGTGTCATCTTTCCAATCCTTGCCAGGCTCAAAACCCAATTCAGCGAACAGCGCGGAAATGCGTTCCCACGCTGCTTGCGAGGCCACCGGCTTCACCACGGTCAAACCCTTGATCATGTTCCTGATTCTACTTGGCTGAACGGCAGCTGAATGCCTGACACTTGGTGCCGTCATCCTGAGCAGAGCAGCAGTGCGGGGCTTAAAAGGTGCCTTGAGCGCAGCCAGACCGGAACTGCTTGCCCTTTAAGCTGTGCCGCTGCTCCAGGCAAACAGCAGGCTTTTCCACTCCGCCCGGCTCCGGTCGGGATGGAATTATGTGGCGCTATCATCAAACGCATGGCCCGCACACCATCCAACCAGGACTTGCCGCTTGGTGCCACCTGTCCAGGCTTCGAACTTACAGACGTTGTCACCGGCAGGGCACTCGGGCGCGACGACATTTTTGGCGGTTCAGATGACGAGCGCGGCCGCAAGGGGCTGCTGGTGGCCTTCCTGAGCGTGCACTGCCCGTTCGTTCAGCATATGGAGGCGGCATTCACAGCGGCGGCGGCAGATTTCGTAGACAGCATCGCGACCGTCGCCATCTGCTCCAACGATGACTCGATCGTGCCGGAGGACGCGCCGGAGCACATGCGCGCACAGGCGGAGCGGTTGTGCTGGGCCGCAATCGGCGGGGGTGGTTTGCCATACCTTCACGATGCGTCACAGGAAACCGCGCGCGAGTTCCACGCAGCGTGCACGCCCGACCTTTATCTCTTCGACGCCCGGTTTGCACTCGTGTACCACGCGCAGTTCGATGAAACAAGGCCCTATCGAGCCAGCGACGCCAGTAATTTCGTGCAATACGATGAGCGCATCCACCAGGCCGCACACGGTGCCAACCTGCGCGCTGCCGTCGAAGCGCTGCGCTCCGGGAAGCCACCGCTCGAGCTACAGAGGCCCAGCCTCGGCTGCAACATCAAGTGGCGCAGCGCATAGGTTCGGAAGTCGCCGGGAGAACCTGTGCATCCAATCTGAAGAGAACGACAGCGAAGTCCGATCCCTACTGAAAGATAGGGGTTGGACGGCTCACTTTGCCACGAACTCGTCTATACATCTCGTGAATAGATGGATATGCTCGAACGCGTGTAGCATGGTTGTCGCACGGGGAGCCTCTTGATGCTTCGTTACGGAATCGCACTCGCCGCATTGTTTTTTGCACCGTTCGCCGCTTCGCAGACGGGTCCAACGACCGCCTCCGTGCCGCCGCAGTACACCGGCGTGCAAACGCATGTGGGCGGCGTGTTCGTCACGCCCATCCCGAACATTCCGTTCAGCGCGTTGGTGCAGATCAGCAGCACGCGCATCCTGCCGGATGGCTCGTCAGAAATGCGCAAAACGCAGAACGAGATCGCGCGCAACTCGCAGGGTGTCATCTACAACGAAATGCGCCGGATGGTGCCGGTGGCATTCCAAGGCAAGCCGCCGCTGAGCAGCTCGCATACCTACGATCCCGGCAGCAGGCTGAGTACGTTCTGGGAGCCGCACTCCAACGTGGCCCGCGCCACGGTGCTGAACGCGCGGCAGATGCAGGAGCGCAAGCCCTTCACCGTTCCGGTGCAAGGAGCCACGGACACGGATCTCGGCGAGTCCACCATGAGCGGCGTCAGCGTTCATGGCCTTCGGCGTACCTTCCACATTGAGCCGGCGCAGGGAGGAACGCTCAAGCCGCTGACCGTGACGGACGAGTACTGGTACTCCGAGGATCTGCACCTGGTCATGCTGCAGAAGCACGACGACTCGCGCACAGGCGAGCAGATTGTGGCGATCACCAACGTGAGCCGCGCGGAACCTGACGCGAAGCGCTTTGCCGTGCCGGAGGGTTACCGTGTCGTGGACCTGACGCCGGACGTACAAGGAACGCCCTCAGCGACCGGTAAGTAGCCGCAGCTCAGTTCACTCGCTCCGGAACGGTCTGCGCGGCGTGCGCGGCGGCTTCTGCCAGGGTGTGGTGGTGCAGGGTGAACAGAGCCAGTTCCAGCCGGTCGCTGGAGCCGGTTTTGTCATAGATGGAGCGCAGATAGTTCTTGATAACCTGTTCCGTGGTGCCGATCTCGTCTGCTATTTGCCGGTTTTTGCAGCCCTGGACCACGAATCCGATGATCTGCAGTTCGCGCGCGGAGAGTACTTCGCGCATGCGGTCGCCCACTTTGTCTGCTGCGCTGTTGGAGTGGTTCAGGACGCGCTCGCCGTTGCTCACGCTGCGCACGCAGGCAAGTAGATCTTCCGCGGAAGTTTGCCGCGATAACACTCCATTTACGCGGCGCACAAGTTGCGGCGACGGCTTGCTATTCGACTCCGTCATCAGGATGACGCGCGTGGCAACGGCGCTGCACGCAGCCAGGAGGCGGTCCATGTCTGCAGGGAGCGACTGCGCCAGGATCAGCACACAGGACCGGGTGGTTGCTACCAGGTTCAACAGCGTGATGCCGTCACCGCACTGTCCCATCACGGTGATGTTGTCCTGATGAGTAAGAACGCGAGCGATACCAGCACGAAAAATCGCCTGGTCGTCGGCCAGCAGCACACGAATCGGGGAAGCCGCGCGGGCCCGTGTTTGAGTCAGCATGTTAGACCGTGGAGGAGACGTACAGTGGAACAATGGTTACAGTTTGAGTATGCAACAGAATTGAATCAACACGTAGAGCAGAACATCAAAAGGAACGTTTGCTGGTAGACCAGCATCGCCGGAACGGGCCGGCAATCCATGGCGCGACCCATTTTGTTGGCAGTAGACGACGACGTCAGTGTTCTGGAAGCAGTGGTACAAGACCTTCGCCGCAAGTACGCGCAGGCATACCGCATCGTCCGTGCGGCCAGCGGGCAGGCGGCCCTGGATACAGCGCAACAATTGAAGGAGCGCGGCGATGCCGTGGCGCTCTTCCTGTCGGATCAGCGTATGCCGGGCATGACCGGGGTCGACTTCCTAAGCCGTGCTATTGATTTGTTTCCGGATGCAAAGCGTGTGCTTCTAACCGCTTACGCCGATACAGAGGCCGCTATACGGGCGATCAATACCGCAAAGATCCATTACTACCTGAACAAACCATGGGATCCGCCGGAGGAAAAGCTGTATCCCGTGCTGGATGATCTCTTGGGCAGCTGGCACCAGGGATACCGTCCACCTTATGAAGGTTTGCAGGTGGTGGGGACTCGCTGGGGAGCACAGGATCATGCGGTGCGTGACTTTCTTTCACGCAATCACGTGGTGTACCGCTGGCTGAACCCGGAATCACAGCCGGAAGCGCTTGACCTGCTCCGGGCGCGAGGCGTGGATGAGGCGCAGCTTCCGGTAGTCTTGTTCAACGACGGCACCGCAATGGTGCAACCCACGCAAATGGCCCTGGCTGAGCGTGTCGGTCTCCGTGTGCAGGCCGATAGAGAATTTTACGACGTCGTAGTCGTGGGCGCGGGGCCTGCGGGCCTTGCGGCAGGTGTTTACGGAGCGTCCGAGGGGCTGCGAACGCTGGTTGTGGAGCCAGACGCGGTGGGCGGCCAGGCCGGATCCAGCTCTCGCATCGAGAACTATCTTGGTTTCCCTCAAGGCATTAGCGGGGAAGAACTGGCCAAACGCGGGTTCATCCAGGCGCAACGGCTAGGAGCGGAATTCCTGACCCAGCGGGTGACTTCAGTGAAGGTGGAAGACCAGTACCGCACGGTGGTGCTGGAGGACGGCCGCGAGGTGAGCTGCTCCGTGGTCCTGGTGGCCACCGGCGTGAGCTGGTGCAAGCTAGATGTTCCGGGTGGTGACGATTTTATAGGTGCCGGTTTGTACTACGGTGCTTCACAATCAGAGGCCGCCGCCTGCCAGAACGAGGAAGTATTCGTCGTTGGAGGTGCGAACTCGGCGGGCCAGGCAGCCATGAACTTCTCAAAGCACGCGCGCAAAGTCACCATGCTGGTGCGGGGCAAAGGTCTTGAGGCCAGTATGTCGAAATACCTGATCGATCAGATCAGAGCCACGTCGAACATCACAGTGGAGACCGGGACACAAATTACGCGCTTTTGTGGTTCCGATCACCTTGAGAGCATCGAGCTGAGTACGCCTCGCGGAACAGAATGCCGCATGGCCAGCTCCGTTTTCACCTTTATCGGTGCAGCGCCCAAGACGGACTGGCTGCCGGAAAAGGTGTCGCGCGACGACCGCGGATACATTCTGGCTGGGCCGGACCTGAAGCGCGCACCGGCAGAGCGCAAGCCCGGGGATCGTGACCCTTACCTGCTGGAGACCAGCGTACCGGGAATTTTTGTCGCGGGCGATGTTCGCCATGGCTCGGTCAAGCGCGCGGCTTCTGCGGTGGGCGAGGGGTCCATTGCCATCCAGTTTGTGCACCAGTACCTGGCGGCGGGGGCATAAGGAAATGGCAACGGTACGGGAGTGCGCTCTTAGCGAAGCCACCTGGCAACAGGCCGCACTGGAGGACCTGGAGCGAGCGCGGCTGTTTGGTGATGCCTCGCGGGATGAGCTTACATGCCTGATCGCTGCGGGGCACGAAGAGCAGATATCCTCTGGCATCACCCTTGTGGATGAGAGTGAGCCGTTTGATTCGCTGCTGGTGCTGCTTGAGGGCAAGGTGCGCGCGTCCCGCAGCGACGGACGTGGTAACGCCTTGGCGAACAAGCTCGTGGAAGCACCCAGCTTCATGGGAGAGGTGCCACTGCTCACCGGCATGCGGTCCTACATGACCGTCCGCACGGAAACAGACACCCGCGGCTTTCGCGTACCGGTCGAAGCGTTCTGGACCGTGATGGCGAACAATCCGAAGCTTCGGGCAGCAATTGTTGCGGAGATGACCATGCGCGTGCGCGGCATGCAGGCGCATCAGAACCAGCAGGACAAGATGGCGATGCTGGGCACCATGACCGCAGGCTTGATGCATGAGTTGAACAATCCCGGATCTGCGGCGCGCCGGGCAGCATCACAGTTGCGCTCCA
Source organism: uncultured Terriglobus sp. (assembly GCA_964242065.1). Lineage (GTDB taxonomy): Bacteria > Acidobacteriota > Terriglobia > Terriglobales > Acidobacteriaceae > Terriglobus. The sequence goes on from CAXTBQ010000024.1 coordinate 9,853, forward strand.
ATCTGCAGCGCATGCACATGCTTGCGCGCAACTTCTCCATGCGCGGTCATACGGAAGCGCAGCGCGCATGCCTCAGCTCGTTGCAGGAGCGGGCGCTTGCAGTGCGTGCCGACGTCTGCCTCAGTTCTCTGCAGCAGGCTGACCAGGAAGAGGCAATGGGCGAGTGGCTGGAAGCGCGTGGCGTGCACAAGGCGTGGGAGTTTGCGCCGGCGCTGGTCAGCAGCGGCATCGCTCCTGCCGAGCTGGAGTGCCTGGCGGCGGTGTTTCACGGCAACGAGTTGCTTGAGCCTGTGGAGTGGCTTGAAGCCACGGCATCCTCCATGCAAATGGTGGGGCTGGTGGAAGACAGTGTGACCCGGGTGGCCGAGCTGGCCCAGGCAGTGAAGAGCTACGTTCATGAAGGGCAGGGCGGCGCGCAAGACGTGGCCGTGAACAGCAGCATTCACGCCACGTTAGTCATGCTGAAACACAAGTTCCGCGAAAAGAATATTCGCGTGCAGAAAGACTTTGGCGCGGACATACCCGTGCTGCACTGCCTCTGCTCCGGCATCAACCAGGTTTGGACCAACCTGCTCGACAATGCGATCGACGCTGTTTCTCCGGGGGGTGCGATCGGCGTAAAGACCGTCGCTCGGGACGGCGAGGTGCACGTGACTTTCCGCGATAACGGCCCGGGCATCTCGCCAGAAGACCAGGAACGCATCTTTGACCCATTCTTCACCACCAAGGCCGCGGGCGTGGGCAGCGGGCTCGGCCTTGGTATTGTCCAGCGCATACTGGAAAGCTATCAGGGCCGGCTCACCCTGCAGTCCAAGCCCGGTGAAACAGAATTCACGGTTCACATCCCGCTCCAGTAGCAGGTCCTGACGCGGCCACGCGTACAGCCGTCCGCATCCAAGCTCCTATGGCAAATGCAAAGCTCAGGGCCGTGCTGTGTGACATTGATGGAACCCTGCTGGACAGTAACGCACTTCACGCAGAGTGCTGGCAGCGAGCGTTCGAGCACTTTGGTTTCTCCGCCGATTTCGAAGCAGTGATCAAGCAGATTGGCAAGGGCGGCGAGTACTTGCTGCCCTGTTTCATCCCGGAAGATAAGCTCCCTGCGGTAGAGAAGGAAATCAAAGCTTTCCGCAAGCAGCTGTTTCATCGCGAGTACATCGACCGCATTGTGCCCTTCTGTGACGCGCGCAGGTTGCTGGAACGCATGCGTCAGCAGGGGCTTCGCATTGCAGTGGCAACCTCCAGCGAAAAGGAAGACCTGGAGGCGTTCAAGACCGTGTTGAAGATTCATGATCTGGTCGAGGAGGACGCCACAGCGGATGATGCGGAGAAGCCCAAGCCGGAGCCGGACATTTTCCAGGCGGCGCTGCAAACCTTGAAGCTGCAACCGGCAGAGGCGATTGCACTCGGTGATACACCGTGGGACGTCGAAGCGGCAAAGAAGGCGGGTGTACAAACGGTCGCCGTGCAGTCCGGCGGCTGGAAGAAGGAACAGTTGGAGCAGGCTGGTGCGCTGGCCGTCTACGTGGATGTTGCAGACATACTGCGCAACTTCGACTCATCTCCTTTTTCCCGCTGAAGTGCCCGCGCGGGTGGGACAATGGAAGAACGCGTTCGCACCGCCCAACCGTATGCCGCTTCCCTCTCGATTTCGCCGGGTCCTTCGTCTGCCTCTGGCAAAGCTGCTTTTGCTGCTTGAGGCGGCGTTGTGGCTGTGCGTCGCACGCGTGGCGTTGTGGGCGGTGCCGTTTCCGCGTGTCGCCCGCTACCTGGGAACCATGCAGATACCTCGCGAGCCGGACGCAGAGGTCTCCGCGGAGCACGCCGCGCTTGCCACAAAGATCAAGCAGGCGGTCAACGCAACTGCCGTCCATGCGCCCATGGAGTTGGTATGCCTGCCGCGCGCGCTGGCAGCGTGGCAGATGCTTCACCTCCGCCACGTGCCTTCGCGGCTGCACTTTGGCGCTCCTCTGGTGAAGCAGCGCGACGGCAAACCGCTGCAGCAACACGCCTGGTTGAGCTGTGCAGGCGTGGAGGTAACCGGCTACCCGGTGGCAAACGACTGCGTGGAACTTGGCTTCTTCTCCCGTTTGGAGGCCAGTTCTGGCGGAGCTGGTCCGGTTGTTCCGTCTGCCAAATCGGATATGCTGGCAGGATGAGTTCGAAGTTGACGGACGCGTCCGTGGTCACACGCGGGGACGGCTGGCTGAGCGCCTGGGTGGGTGATGAGCACGTGATGATGAGCGCCGAGACAGGGATCTGCATCAGTCTGTCCGAGACGGGCGGCCGCATCTGGGAGCTCCTGGAGCAGCCGCGATCGCTTGACAGCCTGTGCGCTCAATTGGCCGATGAGTATGAGATCGAACACTCGGCCCTTCGCCACGATGTTGTGGCTTTCCTGGAAAGTATGGAAAGTCAGAAGGCCGTACAGGTTCAGTAAGCGCACAGCGAGGCCTTTCTACGCAAACACCTCCGCCGTCTGCAGTGCTGTGCCCTCTGCATCCTTTTGCGAGAGGATCGGCCCTTCCGGTCCGATCAGGTGGAGCGGCCATTCAATGCCGATTTGTGGATCGTTCCAAAGGAGCGAGCGTTCGCTCTCCGGAGCGTAGAACTCTGAGGCCTTGTAAGCCACTTCTGCAACGTCGCTGAGCACCAGGAAACCATGTGCAAAGCCTGGCGGGATCCACAGCATGCGACGTTGAACACTGTCCAACAGCTCGCCCGCATAGCGGCCGAACGTGGGCGAAGATTGCCGGAGATCCACTGCCACGTCATAGATCTCCCCTTGCAGCACGCGGATCAGCTTGCCCTGGGGCGTGCCGAGTTGATAGTGCAAACCGCGCAGCACGCCACGCAGTGATTTAGAGTGGTTGTCCTGCACAAAGCGCGTGGGCAAGCCGAGCTGCTGAAACGTACGCTCTGAGTAGGACTCCAGAAAGAAACCACGTTCGTCACCGAACACCTTGGGTTCCAGCAGCACAACTTCAGACAGCGCGGTCGATGTCGCTTTCATGCGAATGCTTTCACGGAGAGACGGAGCCTAAACGCCCACCGGATAAGGTTTCTCGTGCAACTCACCGCCGGCACCGCCGCGTTCAAAGCGGCCTTGCAGCAGGCTAAGCAGTCCTGTGTACCAATACCCCAGTACAAACAGCAGCAGAAACGGTACGGTGAAATAATTCTCGCTGGTTACCGCATACCAGACCGTAAAGGTGAAGTAACAGCCAATCAGCAGCTCGATCCAGGGAATAATGCCCAGTCGCTTGCGATACTTCTTGGCGGCCAGATTTTTTTCGCCCTTGTTCTGTACACGGTACTTGGGTGTGCGGGCAAACGCACTCTGCACGCCGAACAGCGCTTCCAGTACAGCCTTGGTGTTGGTAATGGTGAGACCCACGCCCAACGACATGAGGAAAGGAAGATACAAGAACGTCCGGTACCAGCGCCGCGGAAACAGTTCCTTCTGCGAAACGAGATAGAAGCTGGAGATCGACATTGTGCTCGCCATAAAGAGCGGGAAATCGATCAAGAGCATCTGCACCCAGCCCTGCCAACTGCGAATGATCATGGCCGGCATCAACAGCACGCTCAGCACAATCATCAACGGATAGCTGATGTTTGCGGTGAGGTGGTAGCATGCTTCCAATTTGGTGTGGAACGGTTCATCGCTCTTCAACACACGCGGCAGAATCTTTTTGCTGGTTTGGATCAGTCCCTTGGCCCACCGTGCCTGCTGCGTCTTGAAAGCGGTCATCTCAATGGGTAGTTCCGCAGGGCACTCCACATCCTGCAGATACTTGAATTTCCATCCCTTCAACTGCGCGCGGTAACTCAGGTCGGTATCTTCCGTCAGCGTATCGTGCTGCCATCCACCAGCTTCTTCGATAGCCTGACGCTGCCACATACCTGCCGTACCGTTGAAGTTGAAGAACACACCCGCGCGCGAACGGCCGCCATGCTCCAGCACAAAGTGACCATCCAAGAGAATGGCTTCCACCTGGGTAAGAAAGCTGTAGTTGCGGTTCAGGTGCGTCCACCGCGTTTGAACCATGCCCACCTGCGGCTCTGCAAAGTGGTGCACCACCTTCTGCAGCCAATCTGCCGGCGGCACAAAGTCAGCATCGAAGATTGCGATCAGCGAACCCTTGGCAGTCTTCAAGCCGGCATCCAGCGCGCCTGCCTTAAAGCCGTGGCGATCGGTGCGGTGCAGATAGTAGATAGGTTGCGGAGGCAAACCCGCGGTACCGTCTGCATAGCGGCTGACGATCGCGCTGGCGACTTCATGTGTTTCGTCGGTGGAATCGTCCAGCACCTGGATCTCAAAGCGATCCCGAGGATACTCCATACGGCAGCACGCATCCACTAGCCGGTCAATGACATACTGCTCGTTGTAAATGGGCAGTTGAATCGTAACAAAAGGCAAATCTTCTTCCGCAAACCGCGAAGGCGCGTTGTCACTGCTGGCCGCCTTCTTCTTATTGCGGTAGTAGAGCCACACAAGCTGATAACGATGAATGCCATAGAAGGCGAGGATCACCATGACGACGAAGTATGGGATCAACAGGCCAAGATCGAAAGCGTTCAGGTGATACAACCCCCGAAAGCGCTTTGCGCGGTCGCCCGTCTGATTGGTGAGCCAACGATTGATCGCGCCAGGCTGCGTGAGCAGCAGGGTTGTCATGATCGTCTTGACAGTGGTGACCAGAAACCTGTCTCCGCGAGGGTGTGATGAGTTCCTGACGATTCTACGCGAGCGTGCATCTGTCGCATGCATTGAGCAGGAGCAAATCAAATTGTTCAACAGTCATGCCCCGCGCAAACGCTGGCGCGTCTTTGCAGTACCGGCAAGCTGTTTCACTGCATCATAGTAGGTACATGCAGAAAAGTTTCGAAGCCGGTTTGTTGCAAGCCACCCTGTGCTTTTCACACTTGCGGTGGAACTTTGTTTTTCAGCGGCCGCAGCATTTAATGACGCGCCTGGCTAGGCAGATGCCTGTGTACTTCTGGGAAGAGCCCGTCTTTGAAGATGACCAGAAGCCCGGCCTGATGGTGCACACAGGCGATGACGGTGTAACTGTGGTAACACCCAAGCTGCCGCATGGTTTGTCGCTGTCGGAGATAGACAACATGGAGCGAGAACTGCTGGACGACTACGCTGCAGCAGCGGGTCTGACGCGCTTCCTCACGTGGTACTACACGCCCATGGCGCTCTCGTTCTCGGATCATCTTGTGCCCGAGCTCGTCGTGTACGACTGCATGGATGAGTTATCAGCATTTCAGGACGCACCGCCTGCACTGATCGATCGCGAGAAGGAGTTGTTTGCGAAAGCTGATGTGGTGTTCGCTGGCGGTGCCAGCATTTACGAATCCAAGAAAAAGCAGCACGGCAACGCCCATCTTTTTGCAAGCAGCATTGACCGCAAGCACTTCGGTGCGGCACTGCGTGGTTTTCCGGATCCACAGGATCAAGCAGCTATCCCGCATCCGCGCGTTGGCTTCTTCGGCGTGATTGATGAACGGCTTGATCGTGAGTTGGTCGCGGCAATTGCAGCGTTGCGGCCTGACTGGCAGTTCATCCTCATTGGGCCGGTGGTGAAGATCCGGGAAGAGGACCTGCCGCGCGGCAGCAACCTGCACTACTTGGGTCCGAAGCAGTATGCAGAGTTACCGAGCTATCTAGCTAATTGGGACGTGGCAATGCTGCCGTTTGCACGCAACGCATCCACGCGCTTCATCAGTCCGACCAAAACGCCGGAGTACCTGGCGGCAGGCAAGCCGGTGGTGTCGACACCCATCCGTGACGTGGTGCGGCCCTACGGCGAGCGCGGTATGGTGCACATCGCGGAAACAGCGGAAGAGTGGGTCCACGCCATTGAGCAGTGCCTGCTGCCCACAGAACCTCGCTGGACCGCGAAGGTCGAGGAATACCTGAACTCCACATCCTGGGATAAGACGTTCCAGGGCATGATGACAGCGATCGCTGCTGCACTTGAAAACCGCTCACTGCCTGCTGCCGCGGGCTTCGCACAAGGTCCAAGGAGCGGAAACCATGTTTGATTACCTTATCGTCGGCGCAGGTTTCGCCGGCAGCATACTTGCAGAGCGGCTCGCATCACGCTCCGATGCAAAGATCCTTCTCATTGACAAGCGGAACCACATTGGTGGCAACGCGTATGACTACTACGACGATGCCGGCGTGTTGGTGCACAAGTACGGTCCGCATATCTTCCACACCAATTCGGAGAAGGTCTTCGAGTACCTGTCGCGCTTTACAGAGTGGCGGCCCTACGAGCACCGCGTGCAGGCCAGCGTGGACGGCCAGCTTGTGCCCATGCCGATCAACCTGGACACGTTGAATAAGCTCTACGGCATGAACCTGACCTGCCAGCAGGCAGAGGCGTTTCTCAAGTCGGTGGCAGAGCCCCGCGCTCAGATCAAGACGTCAGAGGATGCCGTGGTCAGCCGCGTTGGCCGCGACCTTTACGAGAAGTTCTTCCAGAACTACACGCGTAAGCAGTGGGCGCTTGACCCTTCGGAACTGGACGCCGCGGTCGCGGCACGTGTACCGGCACGCAGTTCGCGTGATGATCGCTACTTCACCGATCGTATCCAGGCTATGCCGCTGCACGGCTATACCCGTATGTTCGAGCGGCTGCTGGACCATCCCAACATCCGCGTGATGTTGAACACAACGTACCGCGACATAGCGGACGAGATCAGCTTTCGAGAACTCATCTTTACCGGTCCCATCGATGAGTATTTTGAGTACTGCTATGGCCGCCTGCCGTACCGTTCGCTACATTTCAAGCAGCAAACATTTGACAAAGAGCAGTACCAGCCCGCTGCAGTCGTTAACTATCCGAACGAACACGCGTACACCCGCATCACAGAGTTCAAATACCTGACCGGGCAGGAGCACCCCAAGACCAGCGTGGTATTCGAGTACCCGCGTGCCGAGGGCGATCCGTACTATCCCATCCCGCAGCCGCAGAATGCCGAGCTATACGCCCGCTACAAGGCGCTTGCAGACGCGCTGCCCGACGTTCACTTTGCGGGAAGGCTGGCTACTTACCGGTACTACAACATGGACCAGGTTGTAGCGCAGGCTCTCACTTTGTCAGAGCGGCTCACAGCGAGACACCCGGGCTCATCTCCACTGGTTGCCGTGCGGTCCCCCAAAGAAAGTCGAAAGAATGGGGCCGAACCCATTGACATCGCCACTGCCTGAGACCGTCCCCTCCGTACCGATCTGGGGCGGGGTGGAATGCACTCTGAATCGCGTTGCGGACCGGTACTTCGACCAAGGAGAACTGTCCGGACACGCGCACCGGACCGGCGACTTCGACGCCGTGGCTGCGCTGGGCATTCGCACACTGCGTTGCGGCTTTCTTTGGGAGCGCTTTGCACGGCTTCAATCCTGGCAGTGCATGGACGCCTGCATGGCCTCGTTGCGGCGGCTCAGCATCCAGCCGATTGCAGGCCTCATGCACCATGGCAGTGGGCCTTCGCACACCAGCCTCCTGGATCCGGAGTTCCCGGAGCAGCTTGCCATGTATGCAGCTTCTATGGCGGAACGGTACCCGGACATCGCCGCGTACACGCCAGTGAACGAGCCGAACACGACCGCGCGTTTCAGTGGCCGTTACGGCATCTGGTACCCGCACCACCGCTCACTCCGCGGTTATCTGCTGGCGCTGCTGCATCAGGCAAAGGCCACCGTGTTGAGTATGCAAGCCATTCGCAAGGTAAGGCCGGATGCGCGTCTGGTGCAGACTGACGATTGTGGTGGAGTCTGTGGCACTGCGGAAATGCGATCGATGGCAGAGTTGCTGCACGAACGGCAGTGGCTCACGTTTGATCTGCTCTGTGGCCGCGTGAACCGCACCCATCCCCTGTTTGCTTACATCACCTCCGCTGGTATACCGGAGGATACTGTTCTTTGGTTCCTAGACAATCCCTGCCCGCCCGACGTGATTGGTTTGAACTACTACGTAACCAGCGACCGCTTCCTGGACCATCGCACGTGGCTCTATCCAGAGACGCTCATGTCGGGTGAAGGGCCATACATCGACGTAGAGGCTGTGCGTGTAGATGGGTGTGGGACTGCGACCTTCTCACGACCGATCTCCGAGGCGTGGGCGCGCTACAGCCTGCCTATCGCGCTGACGGAGGTACACCTGGGCGGTTCGCACCATGAGCAAATCCACTGGCTTTCCGCGGCATACATGGCAATGAAGCAAGCAAAGCAGCAGGGCATCACATGCGAAGGCATGACGGTGTGGGCGTTGCTCGGCTCCTATTTCTGGAACGAACTGGTCACCCGCGATAACGGTCACTACGAGCCAGGCGTGTTCGACGTGCGAAGTGGCGTGCCTGTGCCGACACCGATCGCTGGGCTGGTCGAGCAAATGGCAAAAGGTTTTCCGCTAAGCCATGCAGCACTAGACGGCTCTGGGTGGTGGCAACGACCGGACCGCATATGCTATCCCTGGGCGGATCCGGCAGAAACACGCGCGGCTTGATTTAGCGGTGCAGCAGCCGCGCCCCCACACGAGCAAACATGCTCACGTAGCCTGCCTTTGGGATGTTCGTAGTTCCCGGCAGGCTCCAGCACGTGGCAAACAGCACGACTGGGAGAAGCAACGCAGCTGTTCGCGCTTTTAGCGGTACTGAAATCTCAGTTGTATCTGCAGGCCGGAAGCGGGCATAGAAGTACAGCAGCAGCAGAAAGATGCTGAACAGGTGGATTTCGATCCATCGGCCCCAGTCGGCACCGTACAGGAACAACAGCGCAGACAGCAGTGCCGCCGCCACCCCTCCTGCTAACAGTACAAGCCACACCCACCGCGGCACGGACGCCGACCGAAGACGCACAAACGCCATCGCCATGGGCACCAATCCAACCAAGCCGAGTTCCGGCATGAAGTACCAGTAGCCATACTCGTCCACGCTGCTCAGCGTTTCCGCGTGTGCCTCGGGCTTGGTTCTGCCGAGATAGTTGATTGATCCGGCGCACATGGCCCGGTTTTCGGGGCCAAGCGATTTGCAAACGACCTCTGCCGTTTGACGTGTGCCGGGGTACAGGGTGACGGCTGCCATCGCAAGGAACGTGACACAAGCAGGCAGCACCGCAAGCTTTACACCTGCGCGAAGGCTCGGCGCGCAGAGAACAAACGCAGCGAGCAAGTATGGCGAGTAGATGGCAAACAGCTCGTGCGTCAGCACGCCCACACCGCACACGCAACTCAGCGCGATGATCTCCTGCACGCCGGGCTGCTTGCCCTTGCGATGCAGGTACAGGCAGCGGCACAGCAAGACAGCGAGCGTAACGAGGAATAACACCTCCTTGTGGTAGCCCGACGTGCTGACAAATGGATATGCGATACCTACGGGCGAAACAAAAGCTGCGACCATCCACACGTTCCAGCGGACATGCGAAGCCATCCAGTACACGCAGGCAAAGATGCAGAGATATAGGAGCGCCGCAAATAGTGTGACCAGCAGGGCGGCGCGTACGTGCAGAACGTGCTGCAATGCAAGAGCCACGGTACCGGCAAGCCCGCGGCGAACGAAGCCGCCACGGTAATTGATGAGCCAGTCGCCGAGCGTCCAAACGCCAGTGCTGCCAAGCACGCGGCTGCCGGAGATGCAGATGCCCGCAAACATCAGCGAAACATAGGCCAGGGCAAGCAGCCTGGGCCGCAGCACCAGGGTTCGACGTGCAGTGGTGTCCATGCGCAAGCTGATGGTACCAGCCCTGCCCGGGCTAGTTCAGGAACAGCGTGGTGTACAGCGTGTCGCGCTGCACCGGTTTGAATCCGGCGTCGCGGATGATCCGCCGCAGCTCTTCTTCCGTGGTGCAGTTGGCGGTGCCTGCCGCTTTCACCACGTTCTCTTCCAGCATCACTGAGCCCACGTCGTTGCCGCCGAAGCGCAAGCCCATCTGCAGCACCTTCAGGCCCTGCGTGACCCAACTGCTCTGCACGTTTTCAATGTTGTCCAGGTACATGCGGCTGATGGCGAGCGTTTTCAGGTACTCGACCGATGTAGCTTCGTCCCATCCGCGGCCGCCCAGCGCCGTGTTGTTCGGCTGGAAGCTCCACGGGATGAAGGCGGTAAAACCGCCAGTTTCTTCCTGCAGGCGGTGCACCACCTCGAAGTGATTCACGCGCTGTTCCATGGTCTCGCCCACGCCAAACATCATGGTGGCCGTTGTGCGCATGCCCAGTTCGTGGGCGGTGCGGTGCACGCTGACCCAGTCCTCCGTCCGGCACTTCAGGCGGGCAATGCGCTTACGGACGTCGTCGTCCAGGATCTCCGCGCCACCACCGGGAATGGACTGCAGCCCGGCATCGCGCAAACGCATGATAGTGTCGCGCAGGCTGATCTCGCTGTATTCGGCGATAGCCAGGATCTCGCTTGCAGACAAGCAATGGAGCCAGATGTCGGGAAAGCGCTCCTTGATACCGCGGAACAGCGCCTCAAACCAGTCGATCTTTAGGTCGGGGTGGATGCCGCCCTGCATCAGCACGCCGGTGCCGCCCATCTCTTCGGTCTCAGCGATTTTGGCATAGATCGTTTCAAAGTCCAGGATGTAGCCTTCGCTGGCCATCTTGCCCTTGAGCGGCCGGTAAAACGCGCAGAAGGTGCAGTACTCCGTGCAGAAGTTGGTGTAGTTGATATTGCGGTCGATGATGTAGCTGACCACGCCCTCCGGGTGCAGCCGGCGGCGCACAGCGTCCGCCTCCATGCCAATGCCGATAAGGTCGTCGGACGCGAAGCAGTCAAGGGCCTGTTCCCGCGTAATTCCCATACCTCTTAGACTACGCCGTCTCCCTGAGGGACTTCGGCAGCCGTTGCAGCCTTGCAAAAGCGGCAAGGTAATGTGTGCCCCACCATACCTGTACGTCCGGCAACCGTCTGCACCCACGGCCGCAGTTGCCAGAGTGGATTGTGCCGCACGTGCTGGCTGTGTCCGCACGCCAGTTCCGCCACCCAGTCGCCGAGTTCGTCCTGGTGAAAGCCGCGGATGCTTTGCTCCGTCACGCGGGACGGCGCAGAACCAGCACTGCCAGCAGACCGGCGCAGGCCAGCAGGAGAACGATCAAAATGGCTAACACCATGCGAAGCAGCTTCCGCAGCGCCGCCACGCTGGTCTGAAGGTCCAGGAACGCCTCGGCGTTGCGGCCCTCCATCTTTCGCAGTTGCCCCACGCTGTCAGACAGCGCAGCGATCTGCGCCGCCTGTGCCGCGAGTGTGTCCGCAAGGCTGTCGTGCTTCTCGCCGGTGGCGGCAAGCTGCCCGCGCATGTCATCGGCGATACGCGCGAGCGCCGCATCACTGTCTGCACGCGATCCGGCTCGCGTCGCCAGGAGTGCTTCCAGCATGGGCGCGAGCCGGCCAAGCAGCGGTGCGATGCGCTTCAGCAGGGCGAGAACTTCAAGCCATCCCATGGTCAGACCGCTCTCAGGTGCAGGCCTTCACGGGCGTGCAGCCGGCGCGAAAGCCAAAGGTTGACCGCCGAAAGCAGCAGCAGCACGGCCAGAATGCACTGCGACCAGACGCAGTAGATGCACCACTTTTCCAGCACAAACTTCTCCAGGAAGGTGAGCATCAGCGCGCAGAAGAAGCCGATCTGCGCGACCTCAAACGCGAGGAAATCGCGGCGGAGCAGGATTAGCAGCGCAATCAGCAGGTAGCCCACGATGCCTGCCGTAGCGACGGGCAGGTGCCCCTTGCTGTTGATGTCCTCGTCGAACCCGCGCGGAGGAAACACCGCGAATCGCGAGTGGTTCACCGCGCCGCAGTCCCAATGTTCGCTCACGGCGCACGGCGGTGCGGCGTTCGGATCCTGAAGGTGTACCCGCAGAGCGAGTACAGAAACAACCGCTCCGCCCATGGCCAGGAGCGCAATCAACCAACGCAACAATCGCATACCCGTTTGACTTTACCGGTGCGAAAACGCTTGTTCAAGCGATCGCCTCACGACGAGTTCACGAATGTGCGGCGCAACGCGGTATGCTCGATGCATGAAGACTGTCAGCATCGACGAGCTGCAAAAACACCTGAGCGGCTGTCTTCAACTCGTGAAGAGCGGAGAAGAGGTCATCGTCCGTGACGAAAGCGTTCCTGTTGCCCGCATCCTGCCCTTCCGGCAACGGCCAGAGTGGAGCCACGAGGCCGACCTGCTTGCAGCCGGAGCGCTGAAGGTCCCCGAAGAAGTTGTCGATTGGGATAGTTTTTTTTTTACTCCAGCGGGCAGTGTGACACTGGTGAGATCCCAATCAACGCGACTCTTGAGAGTCGCGGGCAGAGGTGAGGTCCGCGTTTTGGGATAGTAGCGCACTGGTTCCGCTCTGTGTACAGCAGCAGCCCAGTCCGCGTGTTCGCCTCTTGCTTGAGCAGCACGCGATCACGGTGTGGTGGGCAACCCCAGTCGAGATGCGGAGCGCTTTTGCGCGACTCTTGAGGATGCGGCAGTTGACATACGCCGAATACAGTGCCGCCCTTAACCGGCTGGACATCCTGCGTCATAGTTGGCGCGAACTGCAGCCTAGTGAAGCACTGCGCGCACAGGCGGAATCTTACCTAAGTACGTACTCGCTCAAAGCTGCCGATGCCCTGCAGCTTGCGGCAGCTTGGGCATGGAGTTCTGGCGAAGTCTCGGGAAGCACGTTCCTCTCAGGTGATACACAGCTGCTGGGTGCCGCCGAAAAAGTGGGCTTTGAAGTGGTGCAGGTGTGAGAGCCAGACGGTGCGACCCTTCTGAAGCAGTCCGCGAGCTTGCGAACGACCGTCTAAGCTGACGGAGATTACGCACTTGGAGCAAACCTTGCCGCAAACCGAATCGTACCTTCGCTACAGCCCATCTGTTGAACAGCCCGCGGCAGACGAGCACGTTATTTTCGATGAGCTTTCGCGCACCATGCAGCACATTACCCGGACCATGGCCGGCCGCTACCGCCACGCCTACCGGCCGGTGCACGCCAAGTCGCATGGTGTGCTGGTGGGCACGCTGCAGGCGTTGCCGGGGTTAGCGCCGGAGCTGAAGCAGGGCCTGTTCGCCACCACGGACCCGCACCCGGTCGTCATGCGCTTCTCCACCAATCCGGGCGACATGTTGTCCGACAGCGTCAGCAGCCCGCGGGGTCTGGCCATCAAGGTCCTGAACGTGGAAGGCGACAAGGTTGCGAACCACACGGGTGAGACCACCCAGGACTTCGTCTGCATCAATGGCAACAAGTTTACGGCGCCGGATCCAGAGGGATTTCTCAAGCAAATCCAGCAGTTCGACAAAGGTCTGACGGTGGGTGAGGGAGCGAAGGAAGCCATCTCGACCGTGGCCCGCGCGACCAACGCCGTGCTCAAGGCAGTGCACCTGCCATCGGCCACGCTTGAGGGCATGGGCGCGTCTGCCGTCCACCCCTTGGGTGAAAGCTTCTCTACGGTCGCGCCGCTTCGGTACGGCGACTACGTGGCAAAGATCGGTTTTGCACCAGGCAGTGACAACCTGAAGGAACTCACGGGCAAGGGCATCGACCTGGGCGAAGACTACAACGCGCTGCAGCTTGAAATCTGGAAGTTCTTCCGGCACCAGGACGCCGTGTGGGATGTCAAGGTGCAGCTCGCCCTTGCAAGCGCTCCTGGCACAGAGGAGAAGGACAAGAGCTTTCCCATCGAGCTTGCCGACGAGGAGTGGCCGGAGGAGAAAAGTCCGTGGCAGACCGTCGCCACGATCACGGTCAAGGCGCAGGAGACCTACAGCGATGCTCGCCAGACCTTTGTGGATGAGCGGCTATCCTTCACGCCGTGGCACGCACTGGCCGCGCACCAGCCGCTGGGCGGCATCATGCGCTCGCGACTGAAGGCGTACGAGGAAGCCATCCAGTACCGTTTGCAGCGAAATGAACGCGAGAAGTCAGAGCCCAGGAGCGTGGACGAGATCCCTGCTTAGGCGGGGCTTCTTAGGCCGCCTTGAGTTTGTCATCTCGACCGGAGCAGGACGGCTTCATTGTCCTGCGAAGTGGAGAGACCTGCTGTTTGCCCTGCGGCGGCACAACAGAAGGTCTCTCCACTCCGCTTCGCTCCGGTCGAGATGCCACCTTTTAGACGGCGGCGAGAAGCGCAAGCTGAATGGAAAAGACGCGTGATCAGGGTGTGCTGAGCGCGGCAGTCACCGCGTTCAGCATGGCTTCTTCTGGAGCCTGCTTGCCGGTCCAGATGCGAAACTGCTCCACTCCCTGCGCGACAAACATGGCAGCCCCCGGAACCGTCTGGATGCCGCGTTGCTCTGCGGCATGCATGAGCGGCGTTTCGAGCGGGTTGTAAACCAGATCGAAGAACAAAGAGCAATTCATCTCAGCCGGTGTGATGGGTGCCGGCACGTCTTTGCCGCGCATGCCGTACGGCGTGCTGTTGATGATGATGTCGAACGCAGCGCTGGCAAGTGACTCGCGCGTAACGACCTCCGCACCGGCTTCCTGCGCCAGCGCTTCTGCCCGCGCAGCCGTGCGGTTCAGCAATGAGACGTGCGCACCGCGATTGCACAGGCCAAACACCGCCGCCCGCGCCGCGCCGCCTGCACCCAGCACCAGCACACGCTTGCCTCCCAAGGAGATGCGTTGCTCCAGAGGGTCCACGATGCCTGCCACATCGGTGTTGAAGCCGTTTAGCGCTCCGTTCGATTGCCGCAGAAGCGTGTTGCAAGCCTTCATCTGCTCCACCTCGGCGCTACGCGTTCGGAGCAGCGGCAGGACCGCTTCCTTCAGCGGCATGGTAATGCTCAGGCCGCGTATGCCGATGCGTTCGACCACCTCCAGCAACTCGGCAGCATCGGCTGTCTCCAGCGGCAGGTAGACCGCATCCATGCCCACGGCGCGGAAGGCCGTATTGTGCATGAGCGGCGAAAGCGATGCGCCGATTGGCGAGCCCGCTACGGCGTACACCGTCGTCTGCGGACCGATGCTTTCCATGCGGTACAGATCACGCAGCGTGGACGCAGCCACCTGGCCGGGTGCCGTGCCCGCTTGCCCGTCCGGAGACGCAAAGGTGAAGGCCGAGCCATACCGCGGACCAAGCACACGCGTGGGAACGCCCGCCTGACCCATGCTCATGGCCACCAGCCGCCCGTCGTCTCCATGCAGTTCCAACAGGTCGATCAATTTGAGGCTATCGGTAAGTGATTGGGCAGTCGGTACGATCTTCACGAAGTCCGGCTGGAGCGCAGCAAGCCGTCCGTAAACAGCCTCCAGGTCCGGCGTACGGGTGAAGTCGTGCCAGCTCAGGATGACCGCCGCGCCCGCCGCGCGCAGACGCTCGGACGCTGCAGGGCCAAGCTCCTCGGCCGTCTCTACCTCAATGTCGGCAAGGGCGCAGCCGGCGTCCGCCGCTGCCAATAGAAGAGCGATCTGCTCCTCGGCCGTCCCCTGAAAGCC
Organism: uncultured Terriglobus sp.; assembly: GCA_964242065.1. Taxonomy (GTDB): domain Bacteria; phylum Acidobacteriota; class Terriglobia; order Terriglobales; family Acidobacteriaceae; genus Terriglobus. The sequence goes on from CAXTBQ010000024.1 coordinate 25,287, forward strand.
GCCGCCAAACGCTGTGCGGCGGCAGGTGGCAATCGCGGTGCACAGAGGCTCTGCGGCAAGAAAGTCTCGCAACTGCGGCAGCGCCGCAACTGGCCTGGGCAGCGAATCGAGCCGGAACTCGACGAACTGGTGGCAGCGCGCGTCCGCGTCACTCGCCTGCTGAAACATCTGGCCGCCAGACAACGCGACGCATACCCGGCCCGCGCGGGCGCGCAGTTCGGCGGGCGAGATGAGCTGCGGCGGCATCAAGGCCGATGGTACCGGGCGGCCTGCGTTCGCGCCAAACCGAGGCGGCCGCCGGGCACATCTGCTATCCTCCGAGTCACAGAAACCGGACGGAGTAAGGCAAATGGCAAAGGGTGTCAACAAGGTATTGCTGCTGGGCAACGTGGGCAAAGACCCCGAGATGAAGGCGACGCAGAGCGGTATGGTAATCGCTCAATTTCCGCTGGCTACTGCGGAACGCCAGAAGGATCAGAGTGGCAACTGGGTTGACAAGACTGAGTGGCACAACCTTGTTTGCTTTGGCAAGACCGCTGAAATCGTTCGTGACTACGTAAAAAAAGGCAAGCAGCTATTCATTGAAGGCAGCTTACGCACCTCCTCATGGGAGGACAAGCAGTCCGGACAAAAGCGCTATCGCACAGAAATCATCGTCAGCGATTTATCCCTGCTTGGTGGCGGTCGGGGAGAAAACGAAGGCGGAGGCCAGTACACCGGCGGCAGCAGCTACGGGCAGCAGGGCAGCGGCGGCTACAGCAACCGCGCGGGTAGCAACACGGCCAGTTTCGACCAGCGTTCGCAGCCGCAGGACGATTATGCCAATGAGGGCATCACCGACGACGACATCCCCTTCTAGGCTCTCGGCGGTAAACTGGCTGCATGGTGGACGAACAAACTTTTCGCCGCGATGCCGACCGCGCGCTTGAGCAGTTAAAGCAGAGCCTCATCCATGCCGAGGAAGACGGCGGCTTTGAAGTGGAAGAAAACAGTGGCGTGCTGAACGTGGTCTTTGAAGTGCCGCGCGCCAAGTTCGTCTTCACGCCCAATACGCCGGTGCGTCAGATTTGGATCTCCGCGCTGACCAGCAGCTTCAAGCTCGACTGGAACGACGGCGGGTTCGTCCTGCCGAAGACCGGTGAGGGCCTGAAGGCTTTGACAGAGCGGCTGGTTCGTGAACAGAGCGGCATTAGCGACGTTGCCCTGAAATAGGCTCCTGTTTGCTACTGCTCGCCAGCCGACCTCTCTCTAGGTTGTCATCCGGCAGCGCAGCGGAGGGATCTGCAGGTTAGCTGGCCCACGCGAGCAAACTCCGTCAGAGACAATAAGTAGGAGTGTTCGCGCGCAGCGCGAACGGCACAAGAGTGTTACGCACGGCGAGCATCCCCGGCAGACTGAGCACACATGCAGATCCCTACGCTTCGCTACGGGATCACAAGGCAGAACGATTGGAGCCGGCAGCTACTCCGCCAGCCCGATGGCACTCATCATGCGTCCGGTAAAGCCGTCCTCAGCACGATGCGAGAAGAAGCGGCCCGTGTCAGCGGCGGTATCCAGCCCGGTTACGGTGATGTTCTCTGCGGGAACACCAGCATGCAGCAGCTGATGCCGGTTAGCTTCCCACAGGTTAAGGTGCAGCTGCGGTCCGATCAGTGAGTGACCCGGAGCCCGCGCCGTGAGGAAAAGCAGCGGGTACTTTTCGCGGATCGGGTCGGACTCGTACACATCGCGAAACAGCGCATCCGCATAGGCGAACTGCGACGTGAACTCGTGCCGTACCTCCTCGCCCACGCTATAACTCTCTGGACCGATGGACGGGCCGACGACGGCGAGGATGTGTGCCGGGTCAGACCCGTACTGCCGTCGCATGGTGCCCACGCCACGCTCCACGATGCGGTGGAGGGTGCCGCGCCAGCCTGCGTGGAACGCTGCCACTGCCCGGCGGTGCGTGTCGAAGAGCAGCACGGGAACACAGTCGGCAGTCTGCACCGTGAGTAGCACCCCAGGCACGTCGGTCATGACAGCATCGCCGCGCATTCTGGCCGGCTGCAGGAAGTCACCGGTCGCGTCTGATGCGCTTCCGACAACGCGAACGATGGGCGTGTGCCGTTGATGGAGCAGGGCAAACCGCTCGAAGCTGTTTGCCTGGATGCAGCTGAGGAAGCGGCGGCGGTTCTCACGAACATTGTCGGCGTCGTCGTGCTTCGTGAAGCCCAGGTTCAGGTCGCCCATGGAGTCTGGCAGGTGCGGCCGGTAGCACCGCGAGACGCCGCCGCCGCGTGTGGAAAAGCCGTGAGTCAGAGCTTCGCAAGCGGCCAGTGCAGGGACCACCATTGGGCTAGGCTGCTCTGTTGGAAGAGCCGCCGCATTGACGGCTGCATCTTTCTTGCGGCCCACCGGCTTGCGTTCGCCGGCCGCCCACGAGCCCCTCCGCGAGGATCGCGTGCCGTGCTGCAAGCCCACGCCCGCCAGGATGTCATCAACGACTGCAATGGCCTCGGGGCTTTCGAGAGTGGGCTTAGCTGCGGCTGCGGTCACACGTTGATTTTACGAGCAGGCGCGGTATAGCGCGGGCCTACAGCCCGCATGGATCAGCTAATGCTCTACTGGGCCTGCGACCCAGGCTATGACAACGCGCGCCTTCAGCGCGCAATATCCGTACACACCTTCATTTCGGTGCGTAACGGCCGTATGCGTGAGACTTCAGCGGGCAGCGGCAGCCAATCTTGCGCGTGAAGCTCAGCGCTCGTTGAGCGGAACGTAGGGCGCAGGGTACGCCGGGCCGGTGTAGTCCGCGCGCGGCCGGATCAGCCGGTTGTTATCGTGCTGCTCAATCACGTGCGCTGCCCAGCCCGAAATGCGGCTGACCGCGAAAATCGGCGTAAACAGGTCCATGTCGATGCCCAGCGTGGTGTAGGTGGATGCGGAGTAGAAGTCCACGTTCGCGTTTAGCTTCTTCTCGCCGCGCACAAAGCCTTCGATCTTCTCCGACATCTCGTACCATCGCGCATTGCCCGCGGCCGTGCCCAGGTCTTTCGACATGCGCCGCAGGTGGGTGGCGCGCGGGTCTTCCGTCTTGTACACGCGGTGACCGAAGCCGGAGACCTTGACCTTGTTGGCCAGGAGGCCGCGCACATGCTCGACCGGATCGGCGCCTGCGGCGTCGATCTCGTAGAGCAGCTTCATCACCGCCTCGTTTGCTCCACCGTGGAGCGGTCCCTTGAGTGCGCCGATGGCTCCAGCGATGGCGGAGTGCACATCGCTCAGCGTGGCCGCGATCACGCGCGCGGCAAAAGTGCTGGCGTTCAGCTCATGGTCGGCGTGCAGCACCAGCGCCACGTCCAGCGCGCGCTCCGCTTCAGGGATGGGCTTTTCACCGGTCAGCATCCACAGGAAGTTGCCTGCGTGGCTTAGCGTCACGTCGGGCGGCACGATGTCCTTGCCCTTGCGGATGCGGTCGAAGTACGCCACCAGCATGGCAATCTGCGAGGTCAGGCGCAGGCTCTTGCGCACGTTCGCGTCGTGGCTGCTGTCGGCGTTGTCCGGGTCGGTAATGCTCAGCAGGCTGACCGCGGTGCGCAGCACCTCCATGGGCGTTGCTGTCTTTGGCAGCGTCTTCAGGAACTCGACGACGCTTTGATCCATGGTGCGCGAGGCAGCCAGGTCCGCAGTGAACTGCTTCAGTTGCTCCGCGATGGGCAGCGTACCGAACCATAGCAGGTAGGTGGTTTCTTCAAACGTCGACTTCGCCGCAAGCTCGTGAATGTCGATGCCACGGTAAGAGAGAACACCAGCATCGCCGTCGATCCAGCAGATGCCGGACGTGGTTGCGACGATACCTTCGAGGCCCCGTGGGGCGGCATCCTGCGGCATGGGCCGTGTTCTCCTGTCGTAGGCGTGGCGGGACGCCGTAAAGCGCAGTTATAGCGGAAGGCTTGTGCGGTTGTCATCACATCTGCGCGAATACCGCTGCGTAGACCTGCCCGCGCTGAGGCTCATGCCATGAGCACGGGCTGCGCAGGATCTGACGCCTGCTGGTCACGTAGTCCGGGAGAACCCGCAATAGCTTCTCGGTACGGGGCGAAGGCGTTCAAGTCCGTGGATGGTTTCTGGCTCAGCAGCAGTTGTGCCATCACGTGCGCTGTTGCCGGCGCAAGCAAAACACCGTTGCGGAAATGACCTGCGGCGACGAACACACGCGCGTCGCCGACCTCCATAATCGCGGGTCCGAGCAGTGGCAGGCCGTCGGCGGTGGCCGGTCGCAGTCCCGCCCAATGCTCCAGCATGGGAGCTTGCTTGAGAGATGGCAGCAGCGCCTCGGCACGTCCGCGCAGTACGAGCGCATCGGCCTGGTGAGGCGTTTTATCAAAGCCGGCGTCCTCCACCGTGGCACCGATTACCACCGAGCCGTCCAGCCGCGGCACAAGGTAGACCCCAGGCGTGCGGACGACCACATTGCCCAGGTCACCGCAGGCGAGGGCACCGGGCGCAAAGAGGCGCAGCATCTGCCCCTTGGCGGGACGAACGCCCATGCCACTCCATGCGCCGGTGCAGTCAACAAACTGACCGCAGTGGAGCTTGCCGCCAGATGTGACAACCTCCACTCCACCGCGAACCGCGCTGAAAGACTGCACAGCTGTGGCTTCGTGCAGTGGGATCGCAGCGGCCCGGACGGCTTCTCCGGCAACCGCGACAAGTTTGCGCGGATCCAGACTTTCCTCCCGCAGGCGAGCAAAGCCATCGTGCGAAAGCCCCGCTGGTTCCGCGACAGCTCCGCCTTGCGCCTCCGCGCCGCTCCCCTCCAGAGTCCAGTGGGTCTCGACGGGCACTGCCGTGCCGCTCAGCCCGGCGAGTCGCTCCAGAAACGCCGGGTAGAGCGCAACGCTCAGCTGCGAAAGCTCAAGCAGGGCGGCAGGGTTTGCAGGATCGTGCGCGGCAAGCATACCGGCGGCAGCAGAGGAGGCCTCCTGTCCGGCGCGGCCACGTTCCAGCAGCAAAACGCGGAGCCCGCGCAGCCGGCACTCCAGCGCACACGCCATGCCGACAATGCCCGCACCTGCAATGACAATATCCGGCGATCCCATGTCGCTATTCTAAAGTTCATGATGCGCTGCATCCTTGTACCGTAGGATGCGCCCATTCCAGAGAGCACCAGCAGGAGATTCCATGAGCGACGATCTGCAACCGCGCACCACCACCGTTGTCGAGCACCCCACGCACTCTGCTCTGCTGCCCGTCGCCGTGGCCGTGGCGCTGCTGTGCGCGATGGGGTCGCTTCTGTGGGCCTTTCTGCTGCAGGGCAGGCTTTCGCGCGCAGAGGTACAGCTTGCGGAAGCGCAGCAGGTGGTGCAGCAACGCTTTTCCGCGTCGGAGGCACGGTCGCGTGCCCAGTCCGATGCGCTGGCAAAGCGGCTGGGCACCACGCAGGCAGAGCTGGACGCACGCGCGCAAGCGCTGGCAACGCGGCAGCAGGCGGACGCCTCGCGGCTGGCTGCACAGCAGCAGCAGGCGGAAAAGCGGCTGGACGCCGACGTGTCGTCCGTGAAGACGGATGTGGGCAGCGTAAAGACGGACGTGGGCGGCGTGCGTACGGACCTGTCGAGCACCAAGGCGGACCTTGCCGATACCAAGTCACAACTGCAGCGGACCATCGGCGACGCGGGCGTGATGAGCGGCCTGATTGCGCGCAACCACGATGAGTTGGAAGTGCTGAAGCACAAAGGTGACCGCACCTACTACGAGTTCAACCTGCAAAAGAACGCGCAGCCGCAGCTGCTGGGCACGGTCAAGCTGCAGTTGAAGAAGGCCGACGCGAAGAAGGGCCGCTACACACTGCTGGTGAACGCCGACGACCGCATCATTGAGAAGAAAGATAAAACGCAGGACGAGCCGGTGCAGTTTTACAGCGGCAAGACGCCTGCCTTGTTTGAGATTGTGGTGAACCAGGTGGCGAAGAACAATGTGAGCGGGTACCTGTCGGTGCCGAAGGGCTCATAGCGCGCCATTCCATAGATCCATTTCACTTGTCATCCCGACCGGAGCGAAGCGGAGTGGAGGGACCTGCTTTTCTTTCGAGCTCGCAATGCAGCTCCGGGGCGAACAGCGGGTCCCTCCACTACGCATTGCGTGCTTCGGTCGGGATGACAATCAGGGCGCACTCCGCTCAGAGTGCCTTGGTG
>CAXTBQ010000024.1:31475-44383 GCA_964242065.1 uncultured Terriglobus sp.
GTCTCGTTTTACTTCGGCAGCGGCAGCGTGAGCTTGTCCTGGTGGTAGAAGTCGATGGTCACCTCGGCGGCTTTGCGCTTTTCCCAGATGCCCGGCGGAATGTTGTAGTACATGACGAGATAGCCGCGTCCCGTGCCGTCTTTTGCAACCGTTTGGTCGCGCTGCAGCGGCTGTGTGCCGGTGGCGTCGGTCAGCGTCTTGAGTTGTGGAAACATCTTTAAAAGCCGTGGCAGGTCGGTGGTTTCGATGGGGCTTGCCTGCATGACAGAGCCGTCCTGGAGCGTGAACTCGCCGTGGAAGCTGCTGAGAAACAGAGGCACCTCCGAGTGGTTCTGCAGGGTGATGTTCGCGACGACATAGAGCGCGTCTTCCGTCTGGTCTGCTGCGACCATTGCGGCGGGGCCTTGGTATTTGGGTCCCTTGTACTCCTCGTGCACGGGGTACACCGATGTTGCCGCGACGGAGCCGGTGACGGCAGGGTGAAGGTACACCTTGGCGAACCACGCGCCCGCCGCGGCAAGCAGCAGCACGGCAAGCAGGATGGGGACGAGCATGGAACGACGCTCGCCGGGACGCAGCTTGAGTTCGGCCATGCCTTACGCTCCCGTCACTGCTGGGTGCCCCATGTCTCGTAGAGACGTGGGTATGGTCGTCTCTGGTCTGGGCCGCAGCGCTGCCAGAAAGGCGTTTGCGTCCAGCGTGTTCAGCACGTCCGCCGCTGTGAGCCAGGCACGGCGCAGCTGGGTGATGCCGAAGCGCATCTTGTCAAGGTCCTCAATGCTGTGGGCGTCGGTGTTGACGCTGATCTTGCAGCCCAGCGCCTTGGCCTTGCGCAGGTTCAGGTCGTGGAGATCGGCGCGTGCAGGCGCAGCGTTGTGCTCTACGGCGACACCGAGTTCCGCGCAGCGGCGCAGGACTTTGTCCAGATCGTACTGGTAGGGGTCGCGCTTCAGCACCTTGCGGCCGGTGGGATGGCCCAGGATGCGCAGGTATGGATTTTCGATGGCACGCAGCAGGCGGGCGGTCATCTCGTCCGCGGGCAGCTGAAAGTGTGAGTGCACGCTGCCGATGACCACGTCCATCTGCGCCAGGATTTCGTCGGAAAGGTCGAGTTCGCCCTCTTGCAGAATGTCGACTTCGATACCGGCAAAGACGCGGATGCGCCCGGCCATCTCGGCGTCCACCTCGCGGATGCGGCGGACGTGCTCCTGCGCGCGTTCGTCGTCCAGGCCGTTGGTCATGGCCAGGTTCTTGCTGTGATCGGTGATGGCGATGTAGCGCAGGCCGCGGCGGGCAGCGGCCTCGGCCATGTCGCGAATGGTCTCGCGGCCGTCGGTCGCGACGGTGTGCATGTGCACGTCGCCGCGAATGTCGTCGAGCGTGATGAGGGTGGGCAGCGTGCCTGCCTCGGCGGCGTCCAGTTCTCCGCAGTTCTCGCGCAGCTCCGGCGGAATGTATTGCATGTTCAGCGCGGCGTAGATTTCGTGCTCGTGCGCTGCAGCGACGACGGGGTTCTGCCCGGGCTCAGGCTCCATGCGGGCCAGGGCGTACTCGCTCAGGGTGTAGCCCAGGCGCAGCGCGCGCTGGCGCAGCAGGACGTTGTGCATCTTGCTGCCGGTGAAGTATTGCAGCGCCGCGCCATAGCTGCCGCGCGGCAACAGGCGCACGTCCACCTGCAGGCCGTTGCGCAAGGTAAAGCTCACTTTGTTCTGGCCCTTTGCCAAGAGATTGTCGATCAGCGGCAGGGCGGCTACATGCTCCACAGCTGCTGCGACAACATCCGGTTCGCAGGCCGGACCGGTCACCAGCAGGTCCAGGTCGCCGACGGACTCCTTGCCACGGCGCAGCGACCCGGCGGGCGTGATCTCGTCGATGCCGGTGAACTCGCGGATGAGTGCGCTGATACGCTCCGCCCAGCCCTCGGCCACGTCGATGCGAAAGCGGCTGGTGTTCTGCCGGTGGTCGGCGATGCCTTTCAGGATTTTGTCGACTTGCTTCTGGCCGAAGCGGGGCAGCGTCGTCAGGTGGCCTGCATTGCCCGCAGCCTCCAACTGATCCATGGTTTCGATTTGCAGGGCGCTCCACAGCAGCGCAACCGTCTTCGGACCCATGCCGGGCAAGCGCAAAAGGTCGAGCATGCTGGGGCGGTATTTCTTCAGCAGCTCGTCGCGCAACGGCATGGACCCGGTGTTGACCAGGTCCACGATGTTGGCAGCCATGCCCTTGCCGATGCCGCCGATGGCGGTCAGCCGCTTGGGGTCGTCCACCATGCCGGCGAGTGGCTCCGTCTGCTGCTCCACGGCCTCGGCTGCGCGCCGGTAGCTGCGGATGCGGAAGGGGTCTGCGGCATCGATTTCCAGCAGCGCCGCTGTTTCGTCCAGAAGGCGCGCCATGGTGATGTTGTCCATACTGCAAGCTTACCGGCAGCGGCTGCTTGGCTGCGCTTTCGGTCCTATTATGCGGCTTGCGTAAGGACGACCTGGTCGGCCTGCGGTCCCTTGCTGCCCTGAATTACGTCGAACTCCACCGGATCGCCTTCCTTCAGGCTCTTGTAGCCGTCGGTCTGGATGGAACTATAGTGCACGAAAACATCCGCACCGCCGTCATCGCGTCCCAGAAATCCATAGCCCTTTGCGTTGTTGAACCACTTTACCGTGCCCTTGTACTGTGCCACTCGTCACCCACCGTGCACCATCACAACGTGTTCTCGCGGGTCGATCCTGCGCGAGGATGGTGTGGTATAGACGTTCTGCGGGCAGGTTCGCGGCGGTGCCTTGCCCACACGGCCCACGGGAATACACGCGGCATTTCATGCCGTCAAACTCGCGGTTTTCCAGCTTGCGTGTGGGATGAACATTTCTCTTCAGCCTTCGAGCAACGCCACCCGCCGACGTTCCGCGTAGACCATGCTGCCGACAATGGTCTTACCGTCGTGGATTTCGCCCGCCGCGGCCATCGCAACCAGCTTCGAGAGCGGCAGCAGGCGCCCCTCGATGCGCTCGTCGTCTTCCGGCTCCGCATCGCCCGCAACGATGCCCGTTGCCAGGTAGATTTCCATCCACTCACCCACAAAGCCGGGGCTGGCGTAATACCGCACCAAGCGCGTCCAGTGTTCGGCGCGGTAGCCGGTCTCTTCGATCAGTTCACGCTGGGCGGCATGCAAGGTGTCTTCGCCGGGGTCCACGCGCCCGGCCGGCAACTCCAGCAGGTAGCTGTCAGCGGCGTGGCGAAACTGGCGCTCTACAACCACCAGCGGGTCCTCCGGATGCGTGCTCTCATCCACGGCAAGGATGACAACAGAGCCGCTGTGACGCACGATGTCACGCGTTGCCTCCACGCCGTTGGGCTCGCGCACCTGTTCCGTGTACACGTCGAATACCTTGCCGCGGTAAGCAAGTTCCGAGCGCAGGATGACCGCCTTCTCATCCGGCAGATCGGGCACGGCGACCGGCACACCAGGCAGCTCGTGCGACGGGCCGTTGCTCTCCGCGGCAGCGCTGCTGCGATGATCGGGAGAGGACGCTGCTGGTTGGTTGTTCATGTGAAGACGGTACCAAAATCTGCATCCAACGGTTGCAGGTGGCATCCTATAGCGCGAACCCAAGAGAGATTGCCAGCCTTTCCCGTATGAGCGCAGAGTGTTACCCCATCACGCTTCTTCCGCACCTGTCGCGGCTTTTCCAGGACTACACGGAATTGCGCACAGCACCGGCAGATGCGCCTGTGCGGCAGTTCTATACCGGCAGCCCATTTGACCTTGCATGGACGCAGGGCACCCATCCCAGCCTGCAGGCAAACCGTGCGTCGCTGGCTACTGCGCTGGACATTCAGAATCGCGCATGGAACGCGGGCGAAAGCACCTTCAGCAACCTGGACCGGCTGCGTGCGGGCGCTCGCGCCGTGGTTACGGGGCAGCAGGTTGGCCTTCTTGGCGGGCCGCTGCTCACGCTGCTCAAGGCCGCTACCGCGATCCGCAAGGCCCAGGTGGCGTCCGAAGCCGGTGTACCGCACGTGCCGGTGTTCTGGATGGCAACCGAAGACCACGACCTGGACGAGGTGAACCAGGCCACGCTGGTCGGCAAGTCCGGCGTGGAGAAGCTGCGGTCAAGCTTTCCAGGACACCGCGCTCAGCCCGTGGGTGGTCTGCAGCTTGGGCCCGCGATTGAGCCCGTCGTCGCGCGAATGGAGGAGTTGCTGGCCTTTCAGCCGGTAACAGAGTTGCTGCGCAACTGCTACACACCCGTTGACACGCTTGCCTCAGCCTTTGCCAAATTTCTCAGCGGTGTTTTCCGCGAGCATGGATTGATCGTGCTGGACGCAAGCAGCCGTGAGTTTCACGCCATGGGCGCGCCCGTGCTGCGCCATGCCATTGAGCATGCAGACGATCTGCACGCTGCCCTGCTGGGGCGAACCGCGGAACTTGGAGCGAGCGGCTATGCGGCGCAGGTGCTGGTCACAGACGAGTCCTCGCTGCTGTTTCTCTTGGATAAGGATGGCAATCGCTTGCCGCTACGACGGCCGTTGGGAGGTGGAGTGCGCACCTGGCAGGCCGGTGGACAAACCTACTCCACGGCAGATCTGCTCGCCATTCTGGACGCGGCACCGGAGCGCCTGAGCCCGAATGCGTTGCTGCGGCCGGTGTTTCAGGATGCCATTCTGCCCACCTCGGCATACGTCGGCGGACCCGCGGAAATCGCGTACTTTGCCCAATGCCAGCCGCTGTACCGCAGCATCCTGGGCGAGATGACGCCAGTGCTTCCGCGCCTTTCGGCCACGTTGATTCCGCCGGCAATCCGCTCTGTCATGAGCCAGCATGAACTGACACTGCGCGATGCCATGACCGGCGCAGACACGCTTGCACAGCGGCTGGCCGCGCGTGCCATGCCGATCGAAGGCAAGCGCAGGATTGCTGCCGCTGGCAATGCGCTGGATACCGAGCTGAACGAGGTGCAGCGCTGGATGGAAGCCATGGACAGCAACCTGGGCCGCAGTGCCGGCGTAGCCGCCAGCAAGATGCGCTACCAGATGAATCGCCTGCGCCGCCTGGCGGCCAACTGGCAATTGGAAAAGGAAACTTACTTACGCAAGCACGCGGACAGCATCACCCAAATGCTCTACCCGGATTGTCACGTGCAGGAGCGTCTGCTGAATGGCGTCCAACTGCTCGCGGCAAGCACGGTCGACCTACCCGCTCTGTTGGTCGAAAATGCTCACCAGGAATGTCCCGGGCACCGCGTCTTCGATATCTAGTCCTACGAAGGTCATTCCGAATCGCCGTCATCCTTCGCGCAGCGAAGGACCCCCGGGACTCCAAATCGGGTCACAAACTGAGCCACTCTCTCTTGTCGGAAAGCTCATAAAGGACTTGCCGGACCAAACCGCTTCGAGACCGATCATTGCGCTTAGGATTGACGGCGTTGTTGGATTACGGAGCACGACTCCGGCATCCTCTCGCCTGGCGTATCTTCCGGCGCGTAAAATCCTCTCGACATGGCGAAGAAGCAGGCAAAAGAAATCGGCTTTGAGGTGGCGTGCCCGGATTGCGGCGCCATGCTGCGGATCGACCCGGTCACCCGCTCCGTCATCGCGCACACACCCGCGCCACGGAAGCGCACGTTCGAGGACCTGTCGTCAGCCGCGCAGGCAGCGCGCGACCAGGACGCCCGGCGCGATTCGATTTTTGCGCAGTCCATGGAGGCGCAGAAGAACCGGGACAGCATCCTGAACCAGAAGTTCGAGGAAGCCTTCCGCAAGGCCAAGGAATCGCCAGACACAGGCAAGCCGCTACGCGAGCTTGATCTGGACTAGCTGCATGCTCCTGTGCGTTCTCGCTCTTAGCTCCATCGAGTCGTCATCCTGAGCGAAGCACGAAGCGCTGAGTCGAAGGACCTGCTTCCCACGAGCGCCAGCGGCCCTTCTGTGCGTGCTTCGCACGGGCAAACAGCAGGTCCTCCACTCCGCTGCGCTCCGGCGGATGACAAGGTTTGTCTGTTGCAGGAAGCCTATAGCTGAATCGAGACAAGCCCCTGCTTCGGCGGGCGGTCCAGCCCGAGGTGCTGCCGTGCGGCGATGCTCATGCGATCTGAGGTCCACGCAGGCTCGGCAACGACCTCAACTGCGGCATGGCTGACCTCATGCATACCGAGCAGGCGGTTCTGCACCTGACCGACCAGCATCGCTTCGCGATTCTCGTCCACCGTCCGCGCCAGCAATTGAACGTGCACGCGGTAACGCACATCGACACCTGGTGCGTCGGCATCATGCCTTAAGTTCACGGTCTGGACCAGCCCAAGGTCCACAATATTCACGCGCAACTCCGGGTCAAAGCAGACGCGCAACGCATCCATCACAGCTTCCGCGGTGAGTCCGGTGCTCATGCGTCAGTGGGTGCGCTCCACCAGGGCGCGGGCGACGGCTTTTAGCGGGTCGGCGCGCTCGCCAAACCGGTCGAGTTCCGCCAGCGCATCGCGAAGCAACTCCTCCGCCGTTACACGCGAAGCGTCCAAGCCATACACGGCGGGCCATGTGGCTTTTGCGGAGGCAGAATCCTTGCCGGCGGTCTTGCCGAGTCGTAGTGAACTCTGCGTTTCGTCCAGCACGTCGTCCACGATCTGGAAGGCAAGCCCGGCGCGCTGGCCGAAGCGGCGCAGGTGTTCCACCTCCAAGGCAGATGCGCCGCCCAGCAGGCCGCCCGCAACGATCGACACGGTGATGAGCGCGCCGGTCTTCGCCCGGTGAATGGTTTCCACCAGCTCCGCCGTGGGCTGCTGGCCCTCACCCTCCAGATCCATCACCTGCCCTCCGATCATGCCGGGAGGCAGCCCCCCAGTACCGACGCCCGTTCCGGTGGCAAGACTCACTTCCTTGATGACCTCGATCTTGACCGCGGGGTCGCCATGCAGTTGCGAAAGGGTTTGGTAGGCGAGTGTCTGCAGCGCGTCGCCCGCAAGAATGGCGGTAGCCTCGCCGTACACCACGTGGCAGGTGGGCTTGCCGCGGCGCAGGTCGTCGTTGTCCAGCGCGGGCAGATCGTCGTGGATGAGCGAGTACGTGTGGAGCATTTCGATGGCCGCGCCGGCGTTTGCCGCGCCTGCCGGCAGCGTGCCTGCGACCATGCGGGCAGACTCCAGCAGCAGCAGCGGCCGCAACCGCTTGCCGCCGGCGAACACGGAGTGACGCATGGCGCGGTGGATGGAGTGCGGCAGCGCCTCAGTGTGCGGCAGCAACTGCTCCAGCGCCGCGTCCGTCAACGCAACGCCGCTCTTCACAAGTTGCCCGTAATCAACATTCATGCGGTTTGCCCCATGATACCGGAGCGCGAGCGCCTAACCACTAAGCCAAAGGCGGCCAACGCAAGCGCGCTGATCGCCAAGCCCGCCCACTGGTCGGCGGTGGTGCGGTACTGTACTTCGACCCGATGTGCGCGGCCGGGCGGCAGCGGCACGTACAGCAGGCCGTCCGAGCGCACCCCTGGCTGTATCTCCCTGCCGTCGCGAAGCACGTGCCAGCCGAAAAAACTTCGCAGGCGGATGAGCAGGATGCGCGGCTCGTCGGACGCTTCTGCCACGAAACGGAGATGCTCCGGCTGCGAACGATCCGTGCGAGGCAGCAGCGGATGCTTGCCGGGTTCTTCACTCGCGTCCCCGGCAATCCATGCGGGCGGCAGGTGGATGGGCAGGTCGCCATTGTCCGCGTTGTTCGGGGTGTATTCGTCCGTGGGCGGCACGCCTTCCTCACTCAGAAACTGCGCGCGTTGTACGGGCACCGTCTCATCGTCACCGCACGCTTCGCGGAAGTACCCGCCACCGGCGAACCAGCCAAGCAGCGCCACCAGCACCACGGCAGACGGTGCCCACACAGCCGCGCGGGCCGAGGGCAGAAGCCGCTGCAGCAGCAGGCCGATCAGGAAGACGGCCACAGCCGATTCCACGGTGAGAAAACGCCACGGGAACTGCAGGTACACAAGTTCCGGGCCAAGCCGCCACGCCGGGGCACTCCACCGGCAAAGCAGGAAAAAGACGCACAGGGTGAAGGCAGAAAGCGTCGCAACAACGTGACGCCACGTTGCGGTTCCACCCGCAGCAGTCTCGCGGTGGCGCATGGAATGAAAGCCGAGAACACGCTCCTTGCGTAGCAGCAGCAGCAACGTCGCGCCGCAGAGCGCCGCAACCGTGCACACGGCAATGGCAATCCACGACGCCTGCAGCAGCACATGCGTGTGGAACGCGTCGTTGTCCACGGTGAACAGGAAGTTGTTCTCGGGCCTTGCGATGGGTACGACCGCCAACGCCAGTTGCACCAGGCGCCGTTCCCAGCCCATGGGAATCAGGTAGAACGCGTCCAGCAGCAATCCCAGGAACACACCCGCGGTCACAAGGCCCGCAAACCGCAGCTTCGCGCGCGCGCCGGGCACCCACAGCAGCCGGGCCACGCCCAGCAGCAGGATGGAGTAGCAACCCACCACCGCCGCGGGTGCATTGGTAAGCCAAAGCAGCGCCACGACGAGCGAGAGGCGTGGGACAGAAATCCGTGGACGCAGCATGGCCGCAAGCAGCAGCGGCATCCACGCGGCAGCCATCAATTCGGCGTACGCTGTGCGCTCGTAGGACACAAACAGCATGTACGGGTTGGCCATGTACAGGCAGCCACACAGCACGGCCACCGCAGGCGAGGTCCACCGCCGCACGAGCCGGTGCATGGTCAGTCCGCACAGAAACAACACCAGACCGGTAAAGGCTGCGGGAACAGCCGGCCAGGGCAGCAGCAGCCCAAGTGCCGCGCCCGTCACCCAGGACAGAGGCGGATACATCAGCAGGCGCGGCTCGCCTGCGTTGAACGCGGGCGTAAACGCCCACACCGGTTTCAGAATGCCGTGCTTCCACTGCCAAGCGGCTTCCATCCAGCTTTGCAGGTGAAAGTCGAAGTCATGACCGCACGAGCAGCCTTGCAGCAGCAGCGGCAGCACGGCACAAAAGGCGGCAAGCGCAAACAGCAGCGGCGCAACCGGAACCGGCAGTGGTGATGCTTGCGCCTGTGTCTCAACCGTGTCGGGCATGCGTTCCACGCCAGTGTAGCCGCTGGGGCGGTGGAGCCCTTGAACGTGCGCCCCGTGATCGCGCATACCTCCATCCCATGTCCTTGCAAGACATGCGGCACCCGCCCCTTCTCTGAGGCGAGCAATGGATCGGCGGAATCCAGGCCGGAATGAGCTTCACCTGAGCTGCGTCATTCTGTCACACTGATACCAGTGCCAAACGTTCCCGCCATCCACCTGCCCGGCGTGCAGCTCATCGTGCTCACGCTGCTCATCGGCATCGCGCTGGTGGCGGGCATTGCGCGGCGGCTTGCCGTGTCGTATCCCATCGTGCTGGTGGTGTGCGGCCTCCTGGTGTCGTTTGTGCCGGGGTTGCCGCGGGTGCCGCTCTCGCCGGATCTTGTGTTTCTTGTGTTCCTGCCGCCGCTGCTGTTTGCGGCTGCATGGCAGACCAGCTGGAAAGAGTTCAAGTACAACATCGTTTCCATCGGCATGCTTGCCGTTGGCCTGGTGTTCTTTACCGCAGTCGGCATTGCGCTCACCGCGCATTTCTTTATGCCGGCGTTTGATTGGCGTATGGGCTTCCTGCTCGGTGCCATTGTTTCGCCCACGGACGCCGTGGCGGCCAGCTCCATTGCAAAGAAAATCGGCCTGCCCAAGCGCATAGTGGATCTCCTGGAAGGCGAGAGCCTGTTGAACGATGCCACCGGCCTGCTGGCGCTGGAGTTTGGCGTGGACATGATCGTCCACGGCAACACGCCCACGCTGCTGGAAGGCTCGCTGCGGCTCCTGTGGCTGTTCGGTGGCGGCGTGGGAATCGGGCTGCTGTTTGCCGCCACCGTGGTCTGGTTTGAAAAGTGGGTGGACGACGGGCCGGTGGAGATCGCGCTCTCGTTCATCACAGCGTATGGCGCGTACCTGGCGGGCGAAGCAGCGCACAGCTCCGGCGTTATCGCCGTGGTGGTCTGCGGCTTGTTTCTGAGCCGCAAGAGCGCCACTTTTTTCTCGCCGCAGGTCCGTTTGCAGGCCAGTGCGGTTTGGGACGCGCTGGAGTTTTTGCTCAACGGCTTTGTCTTCCTCTTGCTCGGGCTGCAACTGCCGGCGGTACTAGCCGGCATTCGTGGTTACAGCCGCTTCCAGTTGCTTCTTTACGGGCTGGCGTTCTCGCTGGTTCTTGTCGCGCTGCGTCTGCTATGGATGTACCCGGCGGCGCGGGTAGCATACCTCATCCGCCACAAGCTCCTGCATCAACCCGAACCGCCGCCCCAGCCGCGCAACGTGTTTGTGCTGGGTTGGACAGGCATGCGCGGCGTGGTGGCGCTGGCCGCCGCCTCTTCGCTGCCGTTCACGCTGGCAAACGGCGAGGCTTTCACACAGCGCAACATGCTCGTGTATCTCACCTTTTCCGTGATCCTGGTTACGCTGGTGGTGCAGGGCATTTCGCTGCCGGCGGTGGTGCGCGCGCTCAACCTGAACTCCGGGCATGAGGACGGTTGCGACGAGGGTGAGGCCCGCCGCCTGCTGCTGCGCCGTGCGCTGCTTTTTCTAAAGCAAGGCCAAGCGACGGACGATCCCGGTCTGCACCATGCATACGAAGATCTGCTGCACCAGTACGGCCACCGGCTGGAATCGATTGTGGACTGCGGCCCCGGCATGCCGGCCGAGGACGTCCACGCCCGCACCATGGCGCACGTGATGCTGGATGCGCTGCGCGAAGAGCGGCAGGAACTCATCGATCTGCGCGATACCGGCCGCGTGGATGAGGGTATCTACCGCGCGCTGGAGCGGGAACTCGACCTCTCGGAAAGCCGCTTCACTTCAAGCGTCTGAATACCGGGAGAAAGCAGTGACGCCTCGGACCACGGAGACACTCCCAGCGTCAGAAATAACGGAGAAAGCAGTGGCGTTTAGGCCACTGAAACACTACAACCGCGGAATGGGGCTTAAAGCCCCGGCCCCGGCCAACACGGAGTTCATCTTGTTTCGCGTTCTGTTCCACAACAACTGCTTCGATGGTGCCTGCTCCGCCTCGCTGTTCACGCGCTTTCACAAGGAGTGCTTCGGCACGGCCGACCGCTACGCTTACACCGGCCTTGCGCATCGCGCGGGGCCGCAGTTTAACGAAGCCGAATTCGACGGCGACGAGAACGCGGTGGTCGACTTCAAGTACTCGCCATCGCCGCGCGTCACCTGGTGGTTCGACCATCATCAAAGCGCGTTCCTCACGGAAGCCGACCGCGCCCGGTTCGAACACGAGCAGCGTGCAACAGAGCGGCGCAAGTTCTTCGACCCGCTGTATACGTCCTGCACGGAACTGATCGCGGACGTGGCGCGGGATCGCTTCGGGTTCGATACGGGTCCCTACGCTGACCTGCTGCACTGGGCCCACATTATTGATGGCGCGCTGTTTGCTTCGGCGGAGTCAGCCGTCGCCTTGCGAGAGCCCGCGCTAAAGCTCATGACGGTCATCGAGTCCGTCAGCGACCCCACGTTCCTTCCGCGGCTGATTCCGCTGCTGACGGCGCAGCCGCTCGCCGCCACGCTGGGGGAAGGCTTTGTGCAGGAACAACTGCAGCCGCGCCTGGAGAAACACGCGCGCGACATCGACCTGCTGCGCTCCCGAGTCCTGGAAAGCCGCGGCGTGATCACCTTCGACATCACCGACCAGCCCACGGAGGGCTACAGCAAGTTCATCCCGTACCATCTGCTGCCGGATGCCGTGTACGTTGTGGGCCTGTCGCGCTCAAGCTTTCGGAACAAGATCTCCGTAGGCACCAATCCATGGACGACCGTTCCCGCGGAATACCTGGCCAACATCGCCGCCATCTGCGAACGCTACGGGGGCGGGGGCCACGCTCGCGTCGGTGCCATCAGCGTGCCGGTGGATCAGCCGGAACGGGCGCGGCAGATCGCTGCGGAGGTCGCGACGGAGTTAGAGGCGCTCCACCAGCCAAACCGAGAGCATTCTCTCGGATAACGAACAGGTTTGTTCCCCGGTGCGGTCCGGCATCAACGATGCGCGGACAGCGGATGGGCAGCAACACCTGCACGCGTCATTCTTACCGGCTCAATGTTTCCGTCCGCATTGAACAGCATGCGATCGATGGCCATCACGCGCTGGTTCGCACCCGTTGTTCCCAGCGGGTGGCGATGGTAGACGATGGTCCACTCGTCCGTGCCCGGAATCTGTAAGGCGGAGTGGTGGCCGGGACCGTTTGCGATGTCTTTGTCCGTGCTCAGAATCTTGCCCGCGCGCGTGAAGGGACCGGTCGGGCTGGTGCTCTTCGCATACGCCACGCCATAGGTCGAATCCTCCCAACTGCCTTCCGACCACATGAAGTAGTACGTGCCCTTGCGTTTGATCATGAAGGGACCTTCCACGTAGTGCTCCGGCGTAATTTCTTTGTAGAGCGTGCCGTCCGGCAGCGGGACCACCCGCTTCAGATCCGCGGAAAGCCGCACGACGTTACAGTGCCCCTGGCCGCCGTAATACAGGTAAATGGAGCCGTCATCGTCCCGGTACACCATGGGATCGATGGGCTGCGCACCGTTCTCAAAGTGATCGATCAGCGGCTTGTTCAAGAGGTCGATGAAGGGGCCATCCGGCCGGTCACTGACCGCAACACCGATGCCGCCGGGAAACTTGTCCGTCTTCTGGATGTCGTTGGCGGCGAAGAACAGGTAGTACTCGCCCCCGATCTCGATCGCGCTGGGCCTGACGGTCGCCGTGGAAGCGGGCGCGGCCGCCGTGCATCTGCTCTGCCGGCGGGCGAAGCCGCAGGTCGTCCAGCCCTATCGCTGGCTGACTTTCCGCGGCTTCCTGCGCCATCTCGGCGATCTCGACGATAGCTGGCGCTGGCGGCTCATGCGGCAC
>CAXTBQ010000025.1:0-34165 GCA_964242065.1 uncultured Terriglobus sp.
ATGAAAAAGGGTCTTATTGGTTTGGTGGTGGTCGTTTTGCTGGTCCTGTTCATCGGCGGCAGCTGGATCTCTGCCCACAACACCATTGCGGTTAAATCGAACCAGACCGATGCTGCGTTTCACGATATTGACGTGAACCTGCAGCGCAGGGCTGACCTGATCCCGAATCTAGTTGCCAGCGTGAAGGGCTATGCCAAGGTGGAGACCGATATCCTCACCAAGATTGCGGAAGCCCGCAGCGGCCTGTTGCAGGCGCAGACGCCGGGTGAAAAGCTCGCGGCGAACGACCGCCTGTCCGCCACGCTGCTGCCGCTGACGCGTCTGCAGGAAACCTACCCGGACCTGAAGAGCAACCAGCAGTTTATGCGCCTGGAAGACGAACTCTCGGGAACGGAAAACCGCATCGCAGTGACGCGCAAGCGCTACAACGACGCGGTGCTGGATTACAACAACACCATCTCCGTGTTCCCGAACAGCCTGTGGGCTGGCCTCTCCGGCTACCACCGCAAAGACACCTACTACAGCGCTGACCCTTCGCCCAAAACCGCCCCCACGGCCAGCTCCTCCAAATCTTTCCCCAACACCCACCGCCCGTCGCATCTGCGACGGCCGTTCTTCATGCGTTGCTTCAATGTTAGCGCGTGAACGAACCCACGGCGCTGGTCTCGTCGTCCTTGACGTCGAACACGGTGTACAGCTTTGTGATCTGCAGCAGGTCGTGAACCTTCTTGGTCAGGTTCAGCAGCTTCAGTTCGCCGCCAGCGTTCTTCACGCTGGTAAAGGCGCTGACCAGCTCGCCGATGCCGGAGCTGTCAATGTAGCTCACGTCGCCCAGGTTCAGCAGGATGTTCTTGTCGCCCTTGGCAAGCAGGTCGCGGATGGCGTCGCGCAGAACGACGCTACCTTCGCCCAGGGTGATGCGGCCGCTCAAATCGAGAATGGTCACGCCGTCAACCTGGCGCGTGCTTACCTTGATGCTCATCGTGATCTCCTGCCGAGAAGTCGGCTTGTGTAGTGCAGTTCAGACTTGGTTAGGGCCGGCCGGCCGATGTTTAATCAGTGTCAGTTCCGTGCCGGGTAGTAACTGCCGAAAGTGTACTTCATCCATGAAGGCGCGCATCAGAAACACGCCTCGGCCGGATCCGCGCAGGATGTTTTCCGGTGAAAGCGGATCGGGAATGTTGTCGGAATCAAAGCCGGTACCCTGATCGCTGACGCGGAAGATTACGTCCTCGTCGGTTGCCTCGAAGCTGGCAGTCACCTGCTTTTCCCGGTCGTAGGCGTTGCCGTGCAGCACGGCATTCACGGTCGCTTCCCGTACAGCCATGGCGATGTTAGAAACATCGTCCTCGTCGAAGCCAAAGCGCTTGGCAAAGGCTTCCGCTTCCTGCTCCACCCGGTCAACCGTTTCCAACGTGGAGGCCAGGATCAGGTCGTTGCGGGATGTCGGCGTGTTTGGCAAGGCGCTCCTGGTGGGCGGCAAACGTCAGCTTGTTCGCAGTTTCTTTCCCGCACGCCAGAAAGTCAAGGCGCAAACAGGGCGGCTCACCATACCCATCTGTTTGGCTTACCGCGTGACGCGTTCGGTAGACTGCACCTAAAGGGGTGGAGAGGGCCGGGATGACAGAGCAGACAATCCGCAGAACCAGCCTCTCTTCCCTTGTAGGTGCGCGTGTGCGCGATGAAGGGGGCGCAACGGCCGGTCGGGTCGCAGAGTTCCTGCTCGTTTCAGAAGAGGCGGGCACTCACGTGAGCAGCCTGGTGCTGTCACGGAACGGTTCTCTGCGCGACGCGCAGGTGTTCTGCGCACCCCTAAAAATCCTCCTGTTCCATGCAGACGGCAGCATCCAACTCCGCGGCGGCCAGGCGCCGGTGCCGCTGGTAATTTCACCCAGCAACGTCCTGCTGGAGCGAGATTTGCTCGATCAGCAGATCATTGACGTTCATGGCCGGAAGGTCGTCCGCGTGAACGACGTGGACCTGGTGTGGGAGGTGGAAAACGATTCCGTCTGCAAGCTGCGCATTGCGGAAGTGGAGGTGGGTCTCCGCGGTGCCGTGCGCCGCCTGTTGAAGGGTTTGCCCGTGCGGCTGGTGGAAGGCGTTGCGCACCGCTTCAAACCGCGTGTCATTCCGTGGGAGTTCGTCGATCTCATTGATCGCGATCCTGCACGGCGCGTCCGCCTGAAGATCGAGCAGGACCGCCTGTCGAACATGCATCCTTCAGACATCGCGGACATCCTCGAGGAGCTTGCACCCGCAGAGCGTGACGCTGTCTTTACGTCCTTGAACGAGGAAGTTGCGGCAGAAGCGCTGGAAGAAGTCGATCCCAAGCTGCAACGCTCGCTG
This sequence comes from uncultured Terriglobus sp., assembly GCA_964242065.1. Taxonomy (GTDB): domain Bacteria; phylum Acidobacteriota; class Terriglobia; order Terriglobales; family Acidobacteriaceae; genus Terriglobus. Next base: position 2,347 of record CAXTBQ010000025.1, read on the forward strand.
CTGGAACACATGGAATCCAGCAAAGTGGCCGACATCGTGGAAGAGATGGACCCTGGGGCGGCTGCCGATCTGCTGGGCGAACTGCCGGAAGACCGTTCTGAGGCCATTCTGCACGAGATGGAACCGGAAGAACGGGCGGAGGTGGAAGAGCTGCTGGAGTTCCCAGACGACTGGGCCGCGGGTCGCATGACCACCGACTACGTCGCCGTGCCCGAGGCAGCAGATGTGGCCGCTGCGATTGAGGCGCTGCGGGGGTTTGAAGGGGATCTGGAGACGGTCGGCGAAGTGTTTCTACTAGATGCCGAGCAGCACCTGACCGGCATCGTGAGCCTGGCGCGCATCACTCTGGCAGATGGCGCGACTCCTTTGCGATCCATCCGCGAACCGCGCGTGCATAGCTGCACGGTAGACGCCGGTGGACGTGAGATCGCGGAACTCTTCGATAAGTACAACCTGCGTTCGCTCCCAGTGCGTGAGAGCACCGGAGAGCTGGTGGGCGTGATCTACGCCGAGCATGTCATTGCGCTGCTGCGGGCGGGCCACTAACGGCATGAAGATTCTTTACGTGTCGGAACTGGCTGATAAAGCTTCGGCCTTCTACCGTGTCCTGGCACTGCGGCGCGAAGGTCATACGGTATTCACGGTCGATACCCAGAAGTACGGGCAGACAAATCCCTTGCTCCGAAAAATCGAGTTCCGTATGGCCTTGGGACCGGAGGTCAGCCGCCTGAACCAGGACATCCTTGCAGAGGCGCGGCGTCATCGGCCGGCGGTGCTCTGGGCTGACAAGGTGCTGTGGATGCAGCCAGCTACGCTGGAGGCCTTGCGGAAGATGAACGTGATTACCGTCTCGTATATGATCGACAACTTCTTCGGCCCGCGGCGCGACCCTGGCTGGCGGCTCTACGACAGGACCATCCCACTGTACGACCTGCACTGCACCCAGCGGGATGCGAATGTGCAGGATTATCTGGAGTCGGGTGCGCGAGACGTGATCAAGATTCAGACTGCGTTTGAGCCTACGGTTCATTTCCCGCCGGAGCAATCCTTCACCGATGGACAGCGGGACCGTGAAGTTTCATTCATCGGCACACCATACGACCAGCGGGCGTCAACCCTCGCGCGGCTCAGTGAAGAAGGCCTGCCGGTTGTGATTTCGGGCGGGCCGCAGCATTGGCAACGTGCCTTGTCTGCGGATCTGTACCGCACGCTCTATCGCGAAGGAGAACTGACTGGATCGCACTATCGCGAGGCCATATGGCGCTCAAAGATCAACCTGAGTTTCCTAACGCACGGTAACCAGGACGAGTTCGCGCATAAGAGCTTCGAGATTGCTGCGTGCGGCGGCTTTCTGCTGGCGGAACGTTCGCCTGGGCATCGGGAACGCTTTGTAGAGGACGAAGAGGCTGTGTTCTTTGAGGGCTACGCGGAGCTGCTTGCAAAAATCAGCCGCTACCTGCCAGACGAGGATGCCCGAAACCGCATCGCCCTAACGGGGCAGCGTCGCGCCTGGTCCAGCGGATACGACAATGACACGCAGGTTCGCCGCATTGTTCAGCACCTGCGGGGAAAATTTCCAAGTCAGCCGGGACTTTCACCATGAAGCTTTTTCGAAGCTGGCGTGTCCGCATCCTGTTCTTCCTGGCCGCGCTGGGCCCCGGCTTTATCACGGCAAACGTGGACAATGACGCCGGCGGTATCCTCACCTATTCGCAGGCGGGCGCGCAGTACGGCTATTCGCTGCTGTGGACCATGCTGCCCATTACGCTGGCGCTGATCGTGGTGCAGGAGATGTGCGCGCGCATGGGTGCCGTGACAGGCAAGGGACTAAGCGACCTGATACGCGAAGAATTCGGCCTGCGCATGACCTTTGTCATGATGTTGCTGCTGGTGGTGGTGAACTTCGGCAATGTGATCGCAGAATTCACAGGCATCGCCGGCTCCATGCAGCTGTTTCACGTGAGCAAGTACATCGCCGTGCCGGTGTGCGCCGTGCTGGTCTGGGCCATGGTGGTGAAGGGCGACTATAAGAGCGTAGAGAAGATCTTTCTGTTCGCCTCTGTGGTGTACCTGGCGTACATTGTGGCGGGCGTGCTGGCCGGGCCTGACTGGCATGAGGCGCTGGTTGAAACAGTTAAGCTGCCTGGGTCTTCGCTGTGGCGCGACCGCAACTATGTGTACATGACCATCGGCGTCATCGGCACAACCATTACGCCATGGATGCAGTTTTACCTGCAGTCCTCCATCGTGGAGAAAGGCGTTACCGTACGGCAGTACAAGGCAACACGGCTGGACGTGATCATCGGATCCATCTTTACCGATGTGGTGGCATGGTTCATTGTGGTGGCGTGCGCGGCCACGCTGTGGGTGCACGGGGTGCGGCAGATCGGTGTGCCGGCGGATGCGGCGGAGGCCATGCGGCCAATCGTCGGAGATTACGCCTTTCTGCTGTTTGCCGCCGGGCTGTTCAATGCCTCGTTATTTGCTGCGTCCATCCTTCCGCTGAGCACGGCTTACACTGTCTGCGAAGGCTTGGGGTTTGAAAGCGGGCTGGACCGGTCGTGGAAGCAGGCACCCGTCTTCTACTGGCTGTATACCGTGCTTATTGCCGCCGGTGCGGGCGTTGTGCTGTTGCCCAACTTTCCGCTGGTCAGCATGGCGGTGCTGTCGCAGGTGCTGAACGGCCTGCTGCTGCCTGTGGTCATGTATTTTATGCTGCGGCTGGTCAACAGCAAAGAACTCATGGGCGAACACAGCAACGGCCTATGGTTCAACGTGATCGCGTGGGCCACCGCGGCAATTGTCACGGGTCTATCACTCACACTGGTGTGGCAGTCGGTCCGAGGCGTGCTATAACGCCGATATCTGGTGCTTTGTCATACTCGCAGCGAAGCGAAGAATTTGCATCTGAGCCCAATCCCGCGCACGCGATCGAAGGAGGGCAGAGCGGCCGATGGGTTCGCGCTCCGCGGCAAGGGGTTGGCTGCAATTCGTTATAGCGAACTTATGAAGCACAGGCAGACATGCAGATCCTCCGCCTCGTTACGGCATGACGACTTTTGCTGCGGGATGGCACGCTTGGCGGCCTATTTGAAGTACTTCGGCCGCATGCCCGGCACCCAAGGATCATAGTGCGCGGCAAAAGCAGCACGACGCCCGATGGATGGATGTGAGTACGTCCAGAACTCAAGCAGTTGCGACGGGTTCGGCATGTCGTAGCTGCTTTCGCCCAGCACCTGGAAGGCGGCGCGTGCGGTTTCCTGCGGGTTGGCGACGATGCCGTGGATCGCCTCCTGTCCGTAGACGTCGGCGGCGTGTTCCTGGCTGCGGGTTAGGTTGGAACTGACCGGTTCCAGCACGACGGTAAAAAGCGAAAAAGCGAGAATAAGGATGGCGAGCGTACCCCAGTCCGTCTGGGACACAATGCCCCAGCGCGGCCCGAAGCGGCGGATGCACGACTGCACAAAGCCAAATCCGATATAGAGCAACAGAATGAGCGAAGCCAGGGTGATGACGAACCCGCGCACGATGTGGTGCAGCACATAGTGTCCGGACTCATGCCCGAAGATGAACAGGATCTCGTCCGTCGTTCCTTTGGCGATGGTCGTGTCCCAGACGACCACGCGTTTTGAGGCACCAAACCCCGTGACGTAGGCATTCAGCTCGGTGGTTTTTTCTGAAGCCTTCTTCAGGAACATGCGCTCGGGCGGAATGTCCATATGGCCGCGCTGTGCCACCTGCACCAGCCGCTGGACGAGCTGCGGTTGCGATTGCGCGAGTGGCTCAAACTTTCCGAACAGGGGATCGATGATGTACGGCGTTGCGAAGACTCCCAGCAGGGCAAGGGGAATTGAGACCAGCCAAAATCCGAACCACCAGTTCCGCGGCATCTTGCGGATCAACAGGAACAACAGCATCACCAGCAAGCCGCCAATGCACCAGCCAAGGAGGAAGGTCTTAGTCTGGTCCCAGGTCCAGCTGCTCCAGCCCTGTACAGAAAGACCATACGCGCGGCGCAGCCACTGCGCGTAGATCTCGAGTGGCAGGCTGAGCAGTGTGGTGGCCATTTGGAAAAGAAACACAAAGCTGAAGCCCTGCAGCCACCGGTTTCGGAAGCGGCTGGTTACCGAGCGCTGGAAGCGGCCGATCGCTCCCAGTCCAAGCAGCAGCAGCAACTGGAGGATGTCCCACGCTTCGCCCAAAAAGTGACGGCGCTCCCAGGATCTCTGCAGCAGCACGCCCTTGCACAGGCTTTCCGTTGAAAGTCTGTAGGAAGGAATGTTGCCGTTTGCAGGCGACGCGTCCAGTTCGCCCTGCGCGGCAGCGTTCGCAAGGCGTTCCGCGGGCGTGGTACTGCCGGCGGCAAAGGGCAGGACAGAGAACAGTAGGGCCAGGAGCAGCAGGAGGCGGCGCATGCCGCTTTATAGCAGAGGCTGGCTCTCCGGTGCCCCATGCGGTGGGATGGCGAGCCGGCCTTCCGCAAGGTCACGGATCAGGCCAAGGTCGGCCGAGAGAAAGTCATAGCCGGGCAGCGCGTTGAAGGTGGACCACAGCATCTGTTGAAAGATGCGGTTGTCCAGTTCGCCCCGGAAGCTGCGAACGGTGAAGAACTGCAGGTCGACCGCACCGCCGTTGCGGGAGTTATGCCGGATGCGGACCACAGCCGCGCCAATGTCCGCTTCGATGCCCAGTTCCTCGTTCAGCTCGCGACGCAGAGCCTGTTCGGGGGTCTCGCCGTCTTCGATTTTGCCGCCGGGGAACTCCCACTTGTGGGCCATCGGCTGGTCGGCGCGGCGCTGGCAGATGAGCACCTCCTCGCCCCTTTCACCCGGCCGAAGGATGAGGGCGGCCACCACCAGACGCAGCAGCCGGGACCGCGCCGTGTCAGGCTGCGATGCACCATGCTGGTTCAGCCTGCGGATACTCTGCTTGGTCACCTTCACAGCAGTTTAGACGCTGTCTGACGCGAGGCCGGAGGCTATGTTGACACGGTGGAACCGGCAGAAGCCGGATAGTACACCGGCCAGCCATGGCGCGCGCTGTGCGCGGCAAGCTCCGCAGAAGGATTGATGGCGAACGGCATACGCGCCGTCTGCAGCATCTGGAGATCGTGCACGCTGTTGCCGAATACGGCATCCGGATGCGGCAGGCCCGCGCGCAGCAGGGCTTCGGCCTTGCCCTCGTCACTGGGCACGTGGATGAGCCTGTCGGTCACCATGCCGCAGGCGCTTTCCACTGCAGCCGCAAGCACACGCTCCGGCAGGATGTTCAGCTCACGCAAACCTTCTTCAATGATCCAGCTATTGGTGGAGGACACAGCCCAAACGTCCGTACCCGTGGCCTGTAGCTTGCGCAGTAGATCCACCATCGAGGGGAAGAAGTGTGGACGCACATACGCCTGCAGGTACGCAGCCGCGCTTGCCCGTACGGCACCTTCCTCCAGGCCGTTGTAGATCTGCGTCATCTCGCCGCAAATGGTGATCTCGTCCACCTCGCCCCGGTGGTAGCTGCTGTGCCGCTGGAGCAGGTGGCGGGCCGCCGCTGAAGAGAGCAGACCGGTATCGATAGTCCAATGCATGAACCCTGAGCCGGCGTCACCCGGCCAAAGCGTGCCGTCAAAATCGAACACGGCGGTTTGTGGGTTGCCGGTCATCACCGCCTGGACAAAGCTGCTGGTGGAAAGGCCGGGAGAAAGCGTTGCCGAGTCTGTCATGGCTTTATCATCGCAGCCGCCGCCGGACCGCTGCCGCGTACCCGCATGCTGGGCTTGAAACTCTTTGGAGGCGCTTGCATCTATGAAGAGGTGATATGTAACGGGCCCGGCATAAAAGCCTGGACCGCAGGCAGGAAGGAACAGAGATGGCGGGACAATTTGTCAGTGAAGTGAACGATGCGGATTTTGAGCAGCAGGTATTGCAGAGCGACCAGCCCGTGCTGGTGGATTTCTGGGCAGCCTGGTGCGGGCCGTGCCGCGCGCTTGCGCCCGTGGTGGACGAGGTGGCGACCCAGTACAACGGCCAGATCCGTGTGATGAAGATGGACGTTTATCGCAATAACGCCACGCCCGGCCGCTACGGCATTCGCGGCATACCGGCGCTGCTCTTGTTCAAGGATGGCAAAGTTGCAGAGCAGATTGTGGGTTACGTGCCCAAAGACACGATCGACAAAACCATCAGCAAGGTGCTCGCGTAAGGTTCAAGTGATCACGGTAAAGGCCCGGGTATAGCTCCCGGGTCTTGCTGTTTATGGGTCCGGTAGACTCGTTTCTATGCTCGAATCGGTGTTTTTCCGGCTGATCACAGTGGCTGTACTCATCCTTGCGACCGCATTTTTCGTCGGGGCTGAGTTTGCCTTTGTGTCTGTGCGGGAGACCCGGCTGGAGCAGTTGTTGAAACAGGGCAAAATCGGCGCAGCCACCGCGCTGCGGCTTAAGCGCGAGATCGACGACTTTCTGGCAGCTAACCAGCTCGGGGTCACGCTATGTTCGCTCTTGCTGGGGTGGCTGGGTGAAGGCGCGGTAGCGGAGCTACTCCTCGATCGGTTTCATCGCTTGCACCTGCCGGCAGCCATGGCGGAGCATACGACGGTGGCGGCGCACGTAACCGCCATTGCACTTGCATTCACCGTCATCACCTACCTTGAGGTGCTGCTTGGCGAGCAGGTTCCCAAGTCGCTGGCGCTGCAGCGCGGCGAACGCATCGCGCTGGCGGTGGCAGGCCCCATGGATGTCTTTATCAAGCTGTCGAGGCCACTCGTGCGGCTGCTAAAAGGCAGCACGCGATTCGTGCTGAAGCTTTTTCGAGCACCCCTGCGCGCAGAGGGCGCGGAGGTGCACTCGCCGGAAGAGCTAAAGATGGTCGCCACGGCAACGCGCGAGAGCGGCCTGCTGCCCGCATTTCAGGAGCAGATGATTCACCGCGCGATCGATCTGAACCACGTGACAGTACGCGAGATTATGACGCCGCGCGGACAAATTTTTGCCTTGCCCGCCGATATGCCGGTGGAGCTTGCTTCAGCGCGCATCATTGAGGAGCAGCATTCGCGCGTGCCGGTGTATGACCCCGCGCTGGGTACCGACCACATCCTCGGCGTGGTGTATTCAAAGGATGTTTCGCGCCTGATGCATTTTCGCCGCGATGGTCGCCTGCCGTCCGCTTTACGGGAGCCCTCGGTGCCGCTGCGCAATGTTGTGCGTGACGTGCTGGTGGTGCCGGAAACAAAGCTGGCAGTGGATGTGCTACAGGAGTTTCAGGAGCGCCGCCGCCAGATTGCAATTGTCGTGGATGAATTCGGCTCCACCGTCGGCCTGGTCACTGCAGAGGATGCCCTGGAGCAGTTGGTGGGCGAGCTGCACGACGAATTCGACGGCAGCGGCCGTGCCCTGCCGCTGCCGGGCAGCGATGGCGGCGTGGACCTGGACGGCACGGTCACCCTGCGCGACCTGACCACACAGCTGCACTGGCACTTTCCGCGCGAACCCGGTGTGGAAACCCTCGCCGGATTCGTGCTGGCGCAAATGGGGCATCTGCCGCGCGCTGGAGAGTCGGTGGTGCACGGCTGCAGGCGTTACACCGTGCTGGAGCTAGCCGGCCGCCGCATCAGCCGTGTGCGCGTAAGACATGACGCCGGTGAGCGCAGCAGCCATGAGATCGAACAGCCTGAGAGCGCACGGGCGTGAGGGCAACGCTGGCTGTGTTGCGGCGCGTCGCAATTACGCTGCCGGTGCTATGGATCATCGTGTCGATCGTATTCTTGTTGATTCACCTGGTGCCGGGCGATCCAATCGCGCAGATGATGGGGGAAGGTGCAAGTGCAACCGACCTTTCTGCGCTGCGACACAGCTATGGGCTGGATCTGCCGCTGCATACGCAGTACCTGCACTACTGGCGCGGCATTCTGCACGGTGACCTGGGACGCTCGCTGCGACTGCGCGATACGGTCACCCACCTGATTGCGCAGCGCTACCCGTACACACTGCTTCTGTCGCTGGCTGCGCTGGTGCTTGCCCTGCTGCTCTCGCTGCCGGCCGGCGTGGCTTCCGCGCTGCACCGGGGCCGCTGGCAAGACCGTGTGCTGGGTGCGGTGTCGCTCTTTGGACTATCATTCCCCAACTTCGCCTTAGGACCCATTCTCATTCTGTTGTTCTCGATCGGTCTGGGCTGGCTGCCCGTATCGGGCGCGGGAACCGGAGGAATCTTAAGCGGCAGCACGCTGCTGCACCTGTTGCTGCCGGCAGTTACGCTGGGGCTTTCGCTGGCGGCTATTCTCACCCGCATGGTGCGCACGTCCATGCTGGAAGAGCTTGGCCAGGACTACATCCGCACCGCGCGCGCCAAGGGCCTCTCAGAGAACGCGGTGGTCTACCGCCATGCTTTGCGAAACGCGCTAGTACCCGTGCTGACGGTCGTAGGGTTGCAGTTCGGTTCGCTGCTGGCCGGGGCCATTGTCACGGAGACGATTTTTTCGTGGCCCGGTATTGGCCGGCTCACACTGTCGGCCATTTCCAACCGCGACTACGCCCTGGTGCAGGGCTGCACCCTTTCTATCGGGCTTACCTACCTCCTGGCGAACTTGTTGACGGACCTGCTGTACACGTTGGCGAATCCTCGTCTCCGGCGTCCGTAAGCAAGGCCCGAGTGGATCCTGGAGCCCTTTGTGTCACGCCTTCAGCGATCCTGCTTGGTGGTCTGCGAATCTAGCCTTGGGTCCGGGCTGTGATGTCGCGGGCTTTTGGCTCTTGCGCTTCGGTGAACGGGCTGCGCGCCCTCATCTGGATGTGCCGCACTTGCGTGGTGGACCCCGGTGTGGTCATGCCTAGATTGCTTGCTTCCCGTAGGCCCTCACCACAATCGCGCTCATGGCCGGCACACGCAGATGCTGCGAGCGCAGCGGTTCTCTTATGCGCGCTGACCAGCTTCCTGTTGAATCGACCGTTGCGCCACCGAACGTGACGCTCTGGCTGCTTGCCACACTACTGCCGGTGAGGTTGAGCACTTCCGCCTGCCGGATGCCGAGGCCGGCGATTGAGACATGAACCCGTGTCTGGCTGCGATTGACCAGGACAAGCGACGACACGCGGCCCGTATTGCCGAACGCGTATGCTGTCAGGTCTTCGGCAGAGCCCGGCTGCTCCAGCGGAATCGCCTCGGTGCAACCCGAACGAGCCGTGGCAAAGGCGAGCATGCCATAGTAGGGTACGCCCGCGCTGTTGTGCCCCTTTCCGTCATCCTGTACCGGCGAGTAGCTGCTGATGAAGCCGAGTTGATTGATGCCCGTTTCCATGTTGACGCCGGAGCACCCATACCGGGCCAGCAGGCACAGGAAGTCCAGCGTCCACAGCGCGCCCAGCAGCGTGTCGCTAACACCGGGCAAACCACCGCCAGAGAACGAGTTGGTCTCGCACAGCCGCCACGGAATGCGGCTTTGCTCCGCGGCGGCCCGCAGACGCAACAGCTTGTCCAGCAGCTTGGGATCAGAGTGGGTGAGCTGCTCTGCGGAGCCTTGCTTCTGGCCGTTGCGGTAGTAGTGCGTGGTCAGCAAGTCGACATCACCCTGCGCGTCCGCGGCCATGCGCTCGACCCACTCCACATTGCCCGCGGTGTCGGGAGCTGCGAACCGTGCAGCGGGTACGGCCTTCAGGATTGCGCCACGCCACGTCCCGTACTCGGTGCGGAACTGCTCGTAGGTATACGGCGCCTGCCGGAAAGTTCTGCCTTGGGCGTAGTTTTCCACCTCGTTGCCCAGTTCAAACGCCAGCAGGCTGCTGCCCAGTACTTCCTGCACTTCGCGGGCTTCTCCAACGGCTTCGGAGAGCATGCCCTGCGCGAAATTAAGGCTCCAGATGGCAGTCCACTTCGTTTTCCGAAGGAACGCGCTGAACTGCTCCAGCAGCGGTCTCGTTATGACGGTGTTGTGCATGTCCGCCACTGGCGAGCCGTCCGGCTGGTACCGCGTGAAGTCCGCGACAATGCCGCCCACGCGCAATACCCCGCGGCTACCCAGCTGCTGAACCATACGCACGTAGAACTGGTTGGCGACGCTGAGCAGACCGGGCGTCGCTACGGACGACATCTCGTAGCCGAGGCCGATGAAGTCGGCCGGCAGAGCAAACGGCGCGGTGTTCGCAAGACGAAGAGGTATGCCGCCTGCATCTTGGCAGAAAGCGCGTGCGGTCAGCGCCAGGGCCAGGGCCCCCGCGGGAGTTCTCTTCAGCAATTGACGGCGTGTCAGCATGGCGGCAATCCCTTCCAACCGAGGCCTTCCGGAAGTGCGCGGCAGATGTTGGCCCGCCATCAGGAGGTCCCGTACGTAACTCTACCTTTTTACCGGCAGCCCGGCGGAAAGCTGAGAGAACGGAACATTCAGACCTCCACCAGGGGGTGCTGACGACGTTAACTTTGCTGTTGACACGGTAAAAGTCGCGGAGCAGACTGTGTGCGCTTCTGAAGCATCGGCGCGGCCGCCGTTATGGAAGAAGAAGCTTTGTGAACGGTTCCCTTCGCTTCATCCCCCCTGCATGTCCGGCGCTCCTGCCGGGCGTGGCGAGGGTCTCCCGCGCGCGGCACGGCAAACGCGCCGGCATCATTCGCACACCATTTCCGAAAAGAACGAGGAGTCTCACCCATGAGCGTCAAGGTATCTGAACTTCCTGATTTGATCGCCGCTGCCGTCAAGAAGGCTGTGGCTGACAAGCACATCACGGACCAGCAACTGTCCGCATTACTCCATCACCCGATTACACTGGGCATTGTCGCGCGGCCGGAGCCGACTGCCACGGCAATCAAAGAGGTTGGCACTATCAAGTCCGGTCCCGTCCATGTGCCGTTGGCCAAGACCCTTGGCTTCGAATTGGCAACGCTGGACCAGTTGCGCGATGTAAAGCAGCTGAAAGCCGTGGCGGAGCTGTGACAGGCCGCGCACTTCTTTGCCCAAGTGCGCAGCCATCCATGCCGGGCGCGGTCATCCATGGGGTTCTGGACGCGTCCGGCAGGGTGGCACGCCTGCAGACCACGGTGCCGGTAACCCCTGAACTGTTGGCTGCAACCTCTCCGCTTCTACCAACGGAGGTGCTACGCTTTTCCGCACCCTGCGAGGGCGGCAGCTGCGTGCACTTCGAGAATGAGGCCTGCTCGCTGGGAGAACGTCTGGTGACCATCCTCCCGGCCACAACAGCAGCGCTGGTGCCGTGCAACATCCGCTCAAGCTGCCGGTGGTACGCCGAGCGGGGACGCGCTGCCTGCGTCCGTTGTGACGCGATCGTGACGGACGCGTATGCACGTGACGCGGAACTGGAGCGCATCGCCACACCGTAGGCGGCATAGCCGTGTATCGCTCAATCTCCTTGCGGATGCGCTTGACACCAGGGTGACTCCCCCGATTTCGAGACGTGGGCCTGACACGCAGGGTTGGTCCATGTCTCGTAAGGCATGAGGTACCCGCGTTTGGCTTACAGGCAAGAGCGCTAGATTCGCAGGGTCAGAGTTTCGGGTCCAGCGCGATCATCTCCACCCGCACGTTCTTACCACTCATGTGGAGATAGGCCATGGTCACCGGCAGGCGAAACCTGCGCGGGCCCACGCTGCCGGGATTAAGGTAGAGCACGCCATCGCGGTGCTCTTCCGCCGCCCTGTGCGAGTGGCCGCTAACGACCACGTCCACACCGGCCGCCTGCGGGCTGATATCCAAGTCGGCCAGCGAGTGAACCAGGTAAAAAGTCAGCACTCCGAACTGCACCATCTCAGTCGCTGGCAAATGGCTGCACAGACCGGATCTGTCGACGTTGCCGCGAATCGCGGTAAGCGGCGCAACCTGCGCCAAGCGCTTCAGGATGCCAGGATCGCCGACGTCGCCCGCGTGCAGGATGGCATCCACGCTTTGGCAGGCGGTTAGAACCTCCTGCCGCAAAAGGCCATGCGTGTCGGAAAGAACGGCGATCTTGACGGTCGTACCGGAGTCGGGCATAACGACTTAGATTCCGGCGCGGCGGCAAACAACCGGCCGGGCCATACTGTACAGGCAATGGCACAAGCAGCGGTAGAACATGGAGCGGAGCGGTCGAACATCCGCTTGCTGGAAGACTACCTGACCTGCCTGCGTGTGGAGCGAGGGTTGCGGCCACTTACATGCGACGCCTATCGGCGCGACCTGCTGCAGTTTTGCGAATACCTGGAAGCCGGCAGCCACACGCTGCTGACCGCCGTCCGTAACGACGTGAGTGGGTGGATGCAGCATCTGCGTTTGCACGACCGTACGGACCGGTCTGTTGCGCGAAAGCTGAGCTGCCTGCGCGGATTTTACCGCTGGATGCTGCTGGACCGGCGCATTCTGCATGATCCCACGGTCAACATGGAGACGCCTTCCACGTGGAAGGTGCTGCCCAAGTCGCTGGCCGAATCTGAAGTGCAGGCCATGGTGGAGCGCACCGGCACAGCCGCCCGCCATGCGGAAGCAAACAGCCTCACCCTGCGCGACCACGCCCTGGTGGAATTGCTGTACGCGGGCGGCTTGCGCGCAGGCGAAATCGTTTCGCTGCGGGTGGAGGACCTCCACCTGGACCAGGGGCGCGCGCAGGTGCGAGGCAAGGGAGACAAGGAGAGGATTGTGCCGCTGGGCACAGCGGCGTGCGCCGCGCTGGAGCAGTACCTGCTGTTGGGGCGGCCCGCCCTGGCCCGGCGCGGATTGCAGCGCGCAGTGTTCCTCTCCGCGCGCGGTAAGCCGCTGACCACGCAGGTGGTGTGGACCGTGGTGAAGGCCGCCCATGACAGTGCCAGCCCGCACCGTTTGCGGCACAGCTGTGCCACACACATGGTGGAGCACGGTGCCGATCTGCGCAGCGTGCAGACCATGCTGGGTCATGCCGATATAGCCACCACGCAGGTGTACACGCACCTGGCGCTTGGCCGCTTGAAGGAAGTGCATCGCATGCACCATCCGCGCGGCAAGCGCCGCATCACGGAGGCGGAGCATGCCTGACGCCACCGTGCTGACGGGTGGCGCGCAGCGGCTGGTGGCACCGTTTCTGGCAGCGCTGTCGCATGAGAAGGGTGCGTCGGACCACACTGTTCGCGCCTACACGCGCGAGGTGGAGGCGTTTGCCGGTTTTCTTGCGCAGCGGTTAGGGGCGGACGCCGGTATACAGCAGGCAGATCACCTGCACATCCGGGCCTATCTTAGCCTTCTATACCAGCGTGGTTTGTCACGCGCCTCGGCAGCGCGAGCACTGGCGGCCATCCGGTCGTGGTTTCGCTGGCTGGCGAAACAGGGTGTCGTTGAACAAAACCCCGCTCGGCTCGTGAGTACGCCAAAGCTGCCCAAGCACCTGCCGCGCGTGCCATCCGCCGAAGAGGTGAACCGCGTGCTCGATGCCCTACAAGGCATCAAGCCGTCGAAGAGGGAAGCAGCCGGCTGGGCGGAGCGCGACCGCGTGATTTGGGAGCTGCTGTACGGCTGCGGTATTCGAAACTCGGAACTGGTGGGGATCGATCTTGCGGACATCCACTGGGCCAACGATGCGATTCTGGTGCGCGGCAAGGGCCGGAAGGAGCGTTATGTGCCTCTGGGTGACGTCGCCGTCGAAGCCATCCGGGCGTTCTTGCCGCTACGTGCAGAGGTGCTGCACAGGGGCAAGGGTGCGCTCATCCCTGACGGTCCGCTTCTGATCAACCGCAGTGCGCGCGGTGCGGCGCGGCTTACGACGCGGTCGGTTGGGCGGATTGTGAAGAGCATCGCGGTCGCGCGCGGTCTGCCGGCCGACGTCCATCCGCACACCCTGCGCCACGCCTTTGGCACGCACATGCTGGAGGATGGGGCCGACCTCCGCGCTATCCAGGAACTGCTGGGGCATGAGCGGCTGAGTACGACACAGCGGTACACGCAACTCACCGTAACGCAGGTCCAGCAGGTGTACGACAAGACTCACCCGCGGGCTTAGGTCCCACATGGGCATCCGCTGATCATCGTTTACTGGACGATTGAGGAGCAGTCGGTTCGCGCCGCAGTTTGTTCGTTCTAAACTAAAGAGTATGAGTCCCCGCGCCCGACATCTCGCGTGCCTGTTGCTGCTGCTTTCGAGCTTGGCAGTGTCAGACGCGTGTTTTGCAGGCGCGGCACCGCCCCGCACTCCCGGTGGCGTGTTTGTGCGCAACCTGCTCTTGCAGGCCGTCATTGAGGAAGTGGAGCCGGCACCGCTTGTCCCCGGCAACCAAGACAGCCCTGCAAGGGCGACCGCCATGCGGCCTTCGCCGGGGGCGGTACGCGTTCAGTCTGGTGCCTCCGCGCAGTCGGCGCATGTGCATGCGGTGACTGGCAGCGGCCTGTAGCTGACTGATCGGTTTCTGCCGATTTGCGCGGCTGCCGAGCGCCGCCCCACACATTGCGCCACTCTCTCGCAACAGTAAGGATTACCCCTGTGATTAACAGCGTGTTCACCAAGGTTTTCGGTACCAGCAACGAGCGGGCTGTCAAGAAGATGCAGCCGGTGCTCGATCAAATTAACGCTTTCGAGCCGACGCTCGAGGCGCTCACCGATGAGCAGCTGCGCGGGAAGACAGCCGAGTTCCGTGAGCGCATCGCTACCCGTACGGCCGACATCGCGGACCGCGACGAGCGCATCGCCGCCGAGAAGGTCGTACTGAACGAGCTGCTGCCGGAAGCCTTTGCCGTGGTGCGTGAAGCGGGTCGCCGTGCCGTGGGCATGCGCCACTTTGACGTGCAGATGATTGGTGGCATGGTGCTGCACAGCGGCAAGATCAGCGAAATGCGCACGGGCGAAGGCAAGACGCTGGTGGCCACGCTGCCGTGCTACCTGAACGCGCTTGCGGGCCGCGGCGTACATGTCATCACGGTCAACGATTACCTGGCCAAGCGCGACGCCGAGTGGATGGGCAAGATCTACGGCTTTCTGGGTATGACGGTCGGCGTTATCGTGCATGACCTGGACGACCGCGAACGCCGCGCCGCCTATGCGTCCGACATCACCTACGGCACCAACAACGAGTACGGCTTCGACTACCTGCGCGACAACATGAAGTTCGAGCTGAGCGAACTGGTCCAGCGCGGCCACTACATGGCCATCGTGGACGAGGTGGACTCCATCCTGATCGACGAAGCGCGTACACCGCTCATCATCAGCGGCCCCACCGATCAGACCACCGATAAGTATGAGCGCGTCAACGTTATTATCCCGCAGCTCGAATTGGGTGAGTTCACCGAAACCATTGAAGAGAAGACCTACACCGGCGACTATGTGGTGGACGAGAAGACCCGCTCCATCACGGTGACGGACGAAGGCTGGGAAAAGATCGAAGGGCTACTTGGCATCGGCAACATCGCCGACCCTGAAAACTGGGACCTGAAGCACCACGTCGAAACCGCGATCAAGGCGCACAACCTGTACAAGCGCGACGTGGAGTACGTGGTCAAGGATGGCGAGATCATCATCGTCGACGAGTTCACTGGCCGCCTGATGCCGGGCCGCCGCTGGTCCGATGGTCTGCACCAGGCAGTCGAGGCGAAGGAAGGCGTTGCCATCCGCAAGGAAGATCAGACGCTGGCAACGATTACGTTCCAGAACTACTTCCGCATGTACAAGAAGCTGAGCGGCATGACCGGTACGGCAGAGACGGAAGCCGCCGAGTTCGACAAGATCTACAAGCTTGAGATCGTCGTGATCCCGACGAACCGCAAGATGCAGCGGCACGAGTACCCCGACGTGGTCTACCGCACGGCCAAGGAGAAGTACTTCGCCGTCGCAGATGAAATAGAGCGTTTGCATGGGGCCAAGCAGCCGGTTCTGGTGGGCACCACCTCCATCGAAAAGAGCGAGGTGCTCAGCGAGATTCTGAAGCGCAAGGGCGTCCGGCACACGGTGCTGAACGCGAAGTTTCATGAGCGCGAAGCGGAGATTGTGGCGCAGGCGGGCCGTAGCGGCATGGTCACGATCGCCACCAACATGGCAGGTCGAGGCACCGATATTCTGCTCGGCGGCAACGCGGACTTTCTGGCGCGGCAGGAACTGGCCAAGAGCGGCACAGCGCGCGCACTCAGCGCCGTGGAGGGAGAGATCGCGCCCGTCGCCGGGCCGGGCATGTACCGCTTCTACTACCAGAACCAGGAGTTCGAGTGCACGCAGGGGCAGTGGGATGCGGGCCTCGCGCACTTCGACGGGCAGGCGAAGCAGGACCACGATGCGGTCATCCAGGCGGGCGGCCTCTTCATTATCGGCACAGAGCGGCATGAGAGCCGCCGCGTGGATAACCAATTGCGCGGCCGTGCAGGCCGCCAGGGCGATCCCGGTGCGGCGCGCTTCTATCTCTCGCTGGAAGACGATCTCATGCGCATTTTCGCGCGCGAGTGGGTGGGCACGCTGCTGCAGCGGCTGGGCATGGAAGAGGGCGTGCCGATTGAGAGCGGCATGATCACCAATCGCATTGCCGCCGCGCAAAAGGCGGTGGAGACGCAGAACTTTGAAAGCCGCAAGCACGTGCTTGAGTATGACGACGTAATGAACAAGCAGCGCGAGGCCGTGTATGGTCTGCGGCACAACCTGCTGGAGGGGATCGACCAGAAAGAGCTAATCCTGGAGGATTACACCACCACCGCGCTCTCGAACATTCTGGACAGCACCGCGCCTGCAAACGTGCATGCCGACCAGTGGAATGTGACGGAGATGAAAGGAAAGTTGGTCGATCTGTTCGGGAGCGAGTTCACCGATGTAGACGCCAACCAGTTGAACCGGCATGAACTGGGCGACGCGCTTTTCGAAAAGCTGACACAGCGCTTCAACGTGAAGGAGCAGATTCTCGGCCCGGACACGCTGCGCTATCACGAGCGCGTGGTGATGCTCACGGTGCTCGACGGCCTGTGGAAGGACCACCTGCTCGCGATGGACCACCTGAAGGAAGGCATCGGCCTGCGCGGCTACGCCCAGCAGGACCCCTTGGTGGCCTACAAAAAGGAATCATTCGACATGTTCGAGGCCATGATGCAGCGCTTCCAGGAGGACACGCTGCGCAACCTCTTCCGCATGCAAATCCTGGGACCGGATGGCACACCCATCGAGTCGCTGGAGCAGTTAGCTTCGCTCCAGGCCGCGGCAGCCGCACCCGTCGCACCGCCTCCGCCGCAACTGCCCACGGCTCCTCCGCCCATGCGGATGAGCGGCGGCGGCATGCAGGAGGAAGCAGCACAGGCTCCACGGACCTCGCGCGCATCGGAAACGCCGCAGATGCCCGCATCCAAGGGACCGCAGCGCCAGCAGTACGCACCGGCCAAAGCGACGAGCGGACAGAAGCCAAAACGTCGCAGATAGAGCACCTTCTGTGTAGAGAAGCCAAAGTGGAGGGTCACAGCGCACCAGTGCTGTGACCCTTTCTGTTTTGCAAGCTGTGAGGAAGAGGTGGTGAGAGCGCTGGGGCTCGAACCCAGGACCAGCGCCTTAAAAGGGCGATGCTCTACCAACTGAGCTACGCTCTCAACCTGTTAGCAGGATAACCGATATGTCGGGCGACAGGCGTCCTCGCCGTGGAGCACGTCGTGGCACTCGCCTGATAGGCTGCTGCTTGTTCTCGCGGAGACAGCGTATGCGCGGTGTGTTGTGGCTTGTCATCCTCCTGCTGCTGTGCAGCGTGGCTGGTGCCCAGGGAAGAACGATGGTTTCGCTGAACGGCACATGGCAGATCGCGGATTCACAAACCGAGAAGATGCCGCAGCAATGGACACACACCACACCCGTGCCCGGCCTGGCGCATAGCGCGGTACCCGCTTTTGCTGATGTGGATCAGTTCCAGTCTCGCGAACTGCTCTCAAACCTGGTCCGCAAGGGCCTGTATGAGCGGGCAGCTTATGACCGGCTGGGCGATGCAAAGGGCATCGCACACCAGGGCGGCAGGAACTACTTTTGGTATCGCCGGACGTTCATGGGACCGCGGCGGCGCGACGTGGCCATGTTGAAGATCAGCAAAGCGCAGTTCGGCGCGGCGGTTTACCTGAACGGCGTGCTGGTCGGGGAACATGCTCCGTGCTTCACAGCCGCATGGATCGATGTGACGCGCGCGGTGCACTGGGGATCGGCAAACAACCTTGTCATTCGCATTGGCGCGCATCCGAATGTGCTGCCCGCGAACGTTTCGGCAGGCACAGACTTCGAGAAGAATCGCTGGACGCCGGGTATTTACGATGGTGTGTCGCTGCTTGCCGCTGATGGCCCCTTCATCACGAACGTGCAGGCAGCGCCGCATCTGGCAAGCGGAAGCGTGCTGGTGCAGACGGAACTGCACAACTCGCTCAGCCACGCGGTCCGTGTGACTGTGCAGCAGCAGGCCGTTGAGCGCGCGAGCGGCGTGGTTGCATCTGCCGTCTTGAAGACGCGAGTGGAGATCGCAGCAGGTGCCACGGTGGTGGTGAAGCAGATGCTGCCGATCCGCAACGCACACCTTTGGAGTCCGGCTGACCCCTTCCTTTACAGCGTGAAGACCTCCACAGGCGGCGACAGCAGTGACACGCGCTTCGGCATGCGGGAGTTTCGCTTCGACACGGCTACGCGCAAGGCATATCTAAATGGCAAGCCGTTCTACCTGCGTGGTTCAAACATCACGCTGCACCGATTCTTCGAAGATCCGGAGGTGGGTACGCGACCGTGGGATGAAGCATGGCTCAAGCGGCTGCTGGTCGACATCCCGAGCGAGATGCACTGGAATGCATTCCGCTTCTGCATTGGGCCGGTGCCGGACCGCTGGCTCGAGATAGCGGATGAGCATGGCCTGCTCATCCAGAACGAATATCCCGTGTGGGTGGGTCGCAATTGGGGCGGCTACCAGCCCCGCTACGATCTCGACGAGTTGCAAGGCGAGTACCGCGAGTGGATGCGTGACAACTGGAACCATCCCAGCGTGGTGATCTGGGACGCGAGCAACGAGTCATGGCTGCCCGGCCTGAGCGAGCGTGTGATCCCGGCGGTGCGCACGCTGGACCTGTCCAATCGGCCGTGGGAAGACAGCTACAACCCGCCATCGGGCCCGGACGATCCTGCGGAAGAGCATCCTTACCTGTTCCAGAAGGTTGCAGATCTTCCGGCAGGGAAGCCGCTGCCTCCGGGAACGTTCCAGTTGACGGACCTGGAACACATGACCGGGCCACCGCCCGGCAAGGACGCTGCACGAGCGGCGCACGCGGCCATCCTGAACGAGTACGGCTGGCTGTGGCTGAACCGCGACAGCTCACCCACGTTGCTGACGCAAAACCTATACCCGCGACTGCTGCCGCCAGGCAACACCGCAGAGGACCGCTTCAAGCTGGACGCCTATCTACTTGCTGGGGAAACGGAGTTTTGGCGATCGTACCGGCAGTATGCGGGCGTGCTGCACTTTGTCTATCTCACGGCAAGCGATCCCAATGGCTTTACCTCAGACCACTTCCTCGACGTTAAGACGCTACAACTGGAGCCGCACTTCAAGGCGTACATGCAGCAGGCATTCAGTCCTGTCGGCGTGTACCTGAAGTTCTTTCAGCCTGAATTGCAGGCAGGCAGCACTCGAGAGTACACCGTGCGCATGGTGAACGATGAAGACCAGTCGCGGACCGGTACGTTGCGCCTTGTCTTCCACGATGCGAGCGGACGCGAACTGGCGGCGGTGGAGCAACCGTATCAACTGCCCGCGCTCGGCGAACGAGGCATCGCGTTTGATTTGAAGGCACCAGACATTTCCGGTTCTGTTTCACTGGATGCGATTGCTGTGCCAACGGAGAGCGGTGCTAAGCAAATTACTTCGCATCGTGAGCTGGTGCTGCAGGCTGCAAGATAGCTCGATCCAGCTTCAGCAACGAGCCGCTGCCCAGGTCGCGATCGAACATGGTCGCGTAATCACCGACAGATGCGAGCACGTCATCTGCCCATGTCGGCGTGGTGCTCTGCGGTACCTGCAACAGAACGCCGGGCACACTTTCGATCAGAGCGGCCCATGGGACGTCGTTCTCACGAAAAGCCATTGCGAGTGTATCCGCACCGAATGTTTCTGGCAGGATGCGGAACTCGTTGGCGCGCGTGCCGGTACTCGTACGGGTCTGTGCCAAGCGCGTCAGATCGCCGCCGAGCGCCGCGCAGTTGTCCGTCACAAAGGCGGCTTCCATCTCGCCTTCTTCCTGAAACGTGAAGGGCAGCAGATCAAGCTTGTGCGCCGCGAACCAGGTTTGAAGCTTCGCTTCTGTTTCTGTCTCGGTCAGGAAGCAGATTTTCTTCCCGCTGAGTTGTTCCGCACGCGTAACGCCGGAGTCTGTCGGCACCATCAGCCCCACAGCATCGTTCAGCACGGGCTGGCTGAAGCGAACAGCGCGTGGTTCGCCCGCAGCGTTCACCGGGTGTTCACGAACGCTGAGGGTAGCGATGATGTCTGCCTTGCCGGTGACCAGAGCGTCCATGCTGGTGGCGTCGTCCGCGTAGTAGGTCAGCACGCTGTGTGCATCGCGCCCCAGCACGGCGACGGCGACGGCGCGGCACAGGTCGCGATCGAAGGCGGCGCGGTTGCCGTGCTCGTCGGTGCTGGAGTACTCCGCCTCAGACCGGTCGATACCGCACAGCAGCACGCCACGCGCGCGCACCTGGTCCAACGTGGAGGTGGCTGACTGCGCGTGTAAACAGCCAAGGAACAGCATCAGCGGCAGCAGGCCCTTCACGGTGTCCAGTTGCCGCTGGTAGGGACGCCGGGTGTGGTGTCCGGCCGCGGATTGAAGTCGTTCGGAATGGGGTTGGGCAGGTGGGCGTCTGTCGGTGTAATGCCGAGCGAGCGGCAACCCTGGCCGGCGCGGTGTGGAATGTGTGTAAGCTCAGCGGGATCGATAGTCGCGTAGCTTGCGGGCAACAACGGCTTCTTGCCACGGAGGCGTTGATCGTCAAAACCAGACAGCAGGTCGCCAACACCTTCAACCTTGTCGTCCGCCGGTCCAAGGTCTTTCTCCCCACGCGTCTTTTGCCCAATGGCACGTGCTTTCTCTTCGTCGGGCAAATCTGCCAGCGGAATCAGGCCGTTCAGTTCGTCGATCATCTTGATGATGGAGCTGTGCTCCGCAGGCTCATGCGAGATGCCGTGCGCGACCGAGTACGGCGAGATCATCAGGAACGGAATGCGCGGGCCTTGATTCATGGCCACGCTCTTCGAGTCATGCGCACGAACGCGCGGGCGCACGTGATCGTACAAGCCATCGCTCTCGTCGTAGGCGATCAGGATGACGCTCTGCGGCCAGTACGGGCTGGCCGCGATCGCGTTGATTTCTTCTGCCAGCAGGGCCTCGCTGATGGCCGTGTCGGCATAGCCAGGGTGGTCGTCGTTGCCGTTGTATACGCCCGCCAACCGCGGATTGGGGTCCACAGGATGCATGCCGCGGATGTTGCCATAGCCGCCGCGCACATAGAACACACCAGACGCAGGCAGGCGCTTGCCCGCAACGTCGTCAAAGAAATCCTGCAGGCCGTGCATGTGCTTCGCCACGTCCGGGTTATTGGCGATGTAGCCGAAGTACTGCGGCGCGTTGTGGTGCGCCACATAGCCCAGGTGCAGCGCCTTGCCCGCCGGGTCAGTAGGTTCGTGGCCGTAGCCCTGCTGGTACCATCCCCAGTTCACCGCGCTCACACCGTGCCCTGCAATCTTCTCGATGTCGTCCTGCACGTCCATGAGGTCGTGCAATCCATCAAGGTCGTGCGCCGTCGTGTCCTTGATCGCGTCGCCCATGAAACTGAGCGGCAGCGTGGCGTAGGTCATGTTTTCTTCAGGAAACTTGGAGCGGCCGTGCGCTTTATCGGCTTGATCCATGGTGAAGGAGCGATCCCACAGTGGGTGCGGATTGCCCAGCATCGGCAGGTTGCTACCGTTGGGAGCGTCTGCCAGTTCCGGATGCAACATCCATTGCGTGGCGCCGCTCTGGCCGCTGATCATGGCGAGTGCGTTCGGACCGGAAGGCCCGATCACCGTGTCCATGAAGTGATCGAACAGCGTAAAGCGGTCGGCGTACTGCCACAGAAACGGCACAGTGTCGCAGTCCACGTGCGCCATAACCAGCTCACCCATCTGCTTGCGCGCCAGCGTAGGAGCATGGTTCGGCACGCCGTCCTTCAGCACGATGCCTTCTTCAGCAACGGCATAACGATCGTTCGCCGCCACGTCGTTCGCATCCAGGTGAAGCTTCTGCACGCTGGTGACATGGCTGTGGTTTACCGACGCGGTGTCCTGCGGGTAGAGCGGTACAGACCTGCCATTTCTGTCGGTGATGGTGGCCGGGATGCGAAACGCGCGGATGGTGCCCACCGTGCCATCTACATTGACGATGGGCTGCGCAAAACCGGGCGTCTGCTCCGGCGGCTGCGAGTAAAGCCCATCCGCGCCGGGGTAGCTGCCGAAGTAGAAGTCGAAGGAGCGGTTCTCCTGGAACAGCACGAAGACGTACTTCACCTCTTGCCGCAGCAGGGCAAGCTTCTCCTCGTGCGAAAGCGCTTTCTTCGGATCGATCTTCAAGCTGGCGTGTTGGACCAGCTTGCTGGAGCGCGGCGCCAGGTGCACGTAAGTGACGCCCGGCGCAGGCGAGGGCAGCAGCGGCATTTGCGCTGTGGCGAAGAGCACGGAGAAACAGCAGCAGCACAGGGCAAGGCTTCGCATCACGCTTCTATCGTAAAGGCGCATGATGAACAAGCGGTGTCTACAAGGTTTGTTAGAGGTCGCCGAAATTGATGAGTTCTACCTGGCCGCTCGCAACAGCTGCGGGAACTTGCTTCAGCAGAGCTTCGCGTTCGATGTCGCGGGTCCCTCGCAGCCGGGTCGAAACCAGGCTGAGTTCCGCGTCATTGTAGCCGGGATGGCACACCAGTTCCCAGGTGCCGCTGGTGGCGTGCTCCAGCAGGCGCTGCAGCATGGCTGCATCCAGCGATCCGGTGGCAGACACACCAATCGATCCGTCCGTGCTGCGCAGGCCTGAGGCGCGCAGCAGCTGCTGGAAGGTTCCCTGGAACTGCCGCAACGCTGCCACTTCCAGCCTGCGAAGCAAGGCTCCGCGTGAGAGCGACGCCGACCACGCCTGCTCAAATGGGTTCCGAATGCCACGCACTCCGCAGGCCACGGCGGCTCGCATGAGGGGGCGCGCCACGCGCGGGAACAGATGCGTGTGTTTGTGGGTATCTACGTGGGTCACAGCCAGGCCCGCTGCCTGCAGCCGTCCAATCTGCGCGCGTGCCTCCGCTTCGATTTCCTCTTCAAGGATGCGACCGCGCTGTAGATCGAGCACAAAGGCAATCAACGAATCGCGAAGCTTGCCGTTCTCATCCGCCAGCGTGGGAATGGAGCTCGTTGGAGCGCACCCAGTCCCGTCCACCAGCACCACGTGGCAGCCAACGGAGAGCGTGCTCCTGGAGCGGCGGGCAACATGCAGTGCATCCTCAAAAGCCGGCCCGTTCGCCATCAGTGTGGCAGAACAGAGCGCGCCCGCCGCAGCCAACTCGTCCACGGCGCGGTTTACCCCGGCAGTCAGGCCGAAGTCATCCGAATTCACAATCAGGCGCACAGTTGGCGGGAGCACCTCCCGAAGCATAACGCGCCTGCTTTTAGAATGGCGCGGGTTTGTTCACTTGCTTCGAACGGGAACGCAAAGGTGATGTGAATCCGGAAAACTTTGGTCGTTCATCCGGGTTATAGTTCTCATGTAGCCCAGCGACGACGTGGGCGCGGTACGACCCGCCATACTGATACATTTCTGGCCTTGCAACGGCCTCTTCCCCCTGAACGTGTTACGGCGGGCAAACTCTCTATGCAGAGCAAGGAACACGCGCAACAGCTCTTCGGATCCTCGCTGGTCCCCGCCATGACGGCAGCTGGTTCGCTGCCTGGTAACGGCCTTCTGGCGACCGCTACGGCTGCCGGTGTGGCTTGGGCGGTTTTTGATGCGCTTACCGTGCTGGTCGCGAGCATGATCGCCACACGCTCCCGCTTGGATGTGTCCGCTGCCGGTGGTTCCTTGCAGGACTTCCATTTGGCGCACGCTCTCTGGAATGAGTTTGGCGCGTACATGGCGTGGTTTGCGCTTTGCCTCAGCTTCTTCACACGGTCTTACGGACTGCATGGACCCATCCAGAGCCGCAGTGCTTTGAATGAGCAGCGCCTTACGCTGCAGGCTACCTTGGTGGCCGGCCTGATCCTTTGCGGCACGCTGTACCTGATGGGTGGCGAGCAGATCTCGCGCGTTGCCGTGGTGCTCACCGTTCTCCTAACGGGTGCCATGCTGTGTGCAAGGCGTGCTCTGTGGCGCAGCATGGTGTACGCCCGCTACCGCGAGGGCGTAGACACGCGCAACGTACTCATCGTGGGGTCCGGCCGGGTGGGCCACGCCCTGCGCAACCACCTGGAATCGCTGGGGCACCTGGGCTTTCGGTTTCGCGGCTTCATTGCACTAACCGCGTCCGAGTTAGAAACGGGCGATGCCGACACCATAGGCGACCTGAGCAACTGCCTTCCGTTGGCACGCGCGCTCTTTGTGGACGAAATCTTCTTCTCTGTTCCCACGGACAAGCGCGTGGTGATCAAGCTGGTCGAAAATGCTCGAAAAATCGGCGTGGATGTACGCGTGGTGCCTGACCTGTACGACGGCCTGGCATGGCACGCGCCGGTCGAGTATGTAGGCCAATTTCCTACCATCCCGCTGCACCGGCGAGAGTTCCCGGCCGGTGCCTTTCTGCTCAAGCGCATTCTTGACACTACGCTATCGCTCATTGCACTGACCGTTCTCAGCCCGCTGCTCGTGGTCATTGCGCTGGCAATCGCGCTGGATTCGCCCGGTCCGGTGCTGTTTCGCGCGCGGCGCGTCGGGCGCAAGGGGCGAACGTTCCCGTGCATGAAGTTCCGCACCATGGTGGTGAACGCAGAAGCGTTAAAAACGACTCTCAAGGACAGGAACGAGCGGGACGGCATCCTGTTCAAAATGAGCAACGATCCCCGCGTCACGCGGGTTGGCCGCTTTTTGCGCAAGTACTCGCTCGACGAGATTCCGCAGTTCTTCAACGTACTCCGGGGAGAGATGAGTCTTGTGGGTCCCCGCCCGCCGATTGCCTCCGAGGTGGAGCGGTACGACCTTTCGCATCTGCGTCGGCTTGACGTGCTGCCCGGCATTACCGGCTTATGGCAGGTCGAAGCGCGGCACGATCCATCGTTTGATAGCTACATCTCACTTGACACCGCGTACGTGGAGAACTGGAACGTGTGGCTGGACCTGAAGATCCTGCTGCGCACCGTGAGCGTGGTGCTGGGCGGCACCGGAGCTTGACGCCTCAGTAGAATCAAGAACGTGAAGCTTGTAGCCTTTCAGTTGAACCCGTTGGTGGGTGACTTCCGCGGCAATACCAAAGCGATTCTTGCGGCAGCACGCACGGCGGGAGAGCACGGCGCAGCTCTCGCGATGTTTCCGGAACTCGCCATTCCCGGCTATCCGCCGCAGGACTTGATTGAAGACGATAACTTCCTCAAGAGCGCGGAAGCCGCGCTGCAAAGTGTTGCAGAGGGCACGGCTGAACCAGGAATGCCCGCCATCCTGTGCGGGACGGTGCTGCCGTCCGATACGAGGCCCGGTAAGAAAGCGCGGAACGTGGCCGCACTGTGCTTCGATGGTGCCGTGCAGTTCGTCCAGACCAAGATGCTGTTGCCGTTCTATGACGTGTTCGACGAGCAGCGCTACTTTGAGCCCGCCACCTCGCAGTCGCTGGTAGCGTTCCGCGGAGAGGTTTTGGCAATCAGCATCTGTGAGGATGCCTGGAACGACAAGCTGTTCTGGCCGGAGCGGAACTACAGCAACGATCCCGTGGAACAGCTGATGGCGCAGCGGCTGGATGGCCGGCCGCCAACGCTGTTGCTGAATCTGTCCGCATCGCCCTACTCCGAAGGCAAGCAGCAGGTGCGCCGCCGCATGATCGCTGCACTTGCTCAGCGTCATGGCGTGCCGGCGGTCATGGCGATGCAGGTGGGGGGCAATGACAGCCTCATCTTCGACGGCGCCTCGTTCGCCGTGGATGCGCGCGGTGAAATGCTGGCAACGGCTGCAAGCTTTCGCGAAGACTTCCTGCTGGTGGACACGGAGTCACTTGCGCCTACAGCGGCCCTTCTGCCGACGCAGGATGGCGTTGAAGCCGCGTGGAACGCGCTGGTGCTGGGCGTGCGTGACTACGTGCGCAAGTGCGGCTTTCGCGATGCGTTGGTTGGTCTGAGTGGCGGCATCGATTCCGCGGTGGTAGCAGCCATCGCGGTGGAGGCACTCGGCGCGGAGCACGTGCGCGGCGTCGGCATGCCCAGCGAGTATTCCTCCAGCGGTTCGGTGGATGACGCGCGCGATCTTGCGAAACGGCTCGGCATTCGCTTCGATCTGCTCGCGATCCATAGTGCTTTTCAGGCAGAGATGAAGACTCTGGAGCCGATGTTTGCCGGTACGGAGTTTGGACTGGCGGAAGAGAATCTGCAGTCGCGCACGCGTGGCGTCCTGCTTATGGCGATCTCCAACAAGTTCGGCGCATTGGTGCTGACCACTGGCAACAAGAGCGAGATGTCTACCGGATATTGCACGCTGTACGGCGACATGGTGGGCGCGTTGGCCGTGATTGGTGATGTGTGGAAGACGCGCGTGTACGAGCTTGCGCGGCACGCCAATCGAGAGCGCGAAGTGATCCCGGAGAACACCATCACCAAGCCCCCCAGCGCTGAACTGCGCCCCGGACAGATGGACACGGACTCGCTGCCGCCGTACGAGGTGCTGGATCCGATCCTCCAGAGCTATGTAGAGCACTACCGCTCCGCGCCGCAGATTGCAGGGGAGCTCAACCTGCCGCTGGAGCGCGTAGAGCAGGTGCTGAAACTGGTGGAGCGCAGCGAATACAAGCGACAGCAGGCCGCGCCCGTGCTCAAGGTGACGGCGAAGAGCTTTGGCAGTGGGCGAAGATTTCCGCTGGCTGCGCGGGTTCGACAGGCGTCGCTCTAATCGCACTCAGCCGTTATGTCTCTGGCAGATGCGAGAATGAAAGCACCATGATGCGATCGGCTTCCTTCCTGGCGGCAGTGCTCCTGCTCTCCACGTCCCATGCAAACGCACAGCAAGCGACCGCGACGTCTACAGCCACACCGCAGGCCGCCCCCGCTGATCCGTTCCCGCCGGCCAACCCGAAGTTCTTCGACGCACCCTCGCCGACAGCGGTGGATGTGGATGCATTCCTGAAGACCATCTGGGGATGGGACACGAACCGGTCCTGGCGCGTAGAAGCGGTGCAGAAAACACAGGCACCTGGCGTGAGCAAGGTGACGGTCTTTGTTGCGGACAAAAGCCAGGGCAACAAGGTGGATTCGGTACGTTTCTTCGTCACGCCCGATGGCAAGTTCGCGATTGCGGACACGGTGTTTGCCTTCGGTCCGCATCCGTTTGACGAGATGGCGAAGACACTGCGGCAGCAGGCCAACGGTCCCGCGGAAGGAAACGCTTCCAAGGATTTTCTGCTGGTAGAGTTCTCTGACCTGCAGTGCCCGCACTGCAAGGAAGCCGCGCCCGTCATGGACAACCTGAAGCGCGACTTTCCAGACGCCCGCATTGTGTACCAGAACTACCCGCTCACGGAGATTCATCCGTTTGCTTTCAAGGCTGCGGCTTACGGTGACTGCGTGGCGGCGGCAAAGGGCGATGCCGCGTTCTACGTCTACATGCACGATGTGTTCGAACATCAGGAGTCGCTGACGCCGGAGCTTGCGCAGCAGACGCTCGACAACGCCGTGACGAAGGCAGGTGCTTCGCCCGCATCGGTGGCGGCTTGCTCCACCACGCCTGCAAGCAAGGCAAAGGTGGATGCGGAGACCAAGCTAGCCGAGCAGATCGGCGTCGACCAGACGCCGATGCTTGCGGTAAATGGGCATCTGATGCCGTTGGGCGGCGTTCCGTACGAAACGCTGAAGGAGATTGTGGCCTGGGACAGAAAGCAGACCGCAAAGTAGCTGCCCTAGTTGCGCGCAAGAAACACAAAGCGCGCAATAAACAGGGCGGCCAGCACAAATAACAGCCAGTCCTGCCGCGTGGCTTTTCCGCTGAACAGCCGCAGCAGCGCAAAGCTGCTGATACCGATGCCGAGCCCGTTCGCGATCGAGTAGGTCAGCGGGATCATTACCAGCGTCAGAAACGCAGGGATGGCGACCAGCGGGTCCGCCCAGTCGACCTCTGCAATGGAGCCAAGCATCAGCGCGCCCACGATGATCAGGGCGGGCGCAGTCGCCGCGCTTGGGATAGGACCGACCAGCGGCGCCACGAACAGTGCCACCAGAAAGCACAGACCGGTCACGATGGCCGGAACGCCCGTGCGTCCGCCCGCAGCCACTCCAGCCGACGACTCGATGTAGGAGCACACCGTGCTGGTCCCGGTGAGTGAGCCCGCGACCGTTGCCGTCGCGTCTGCGAAAAAGATGCGCGAAAGTCGGGGAATACTGCCGTCGGGCTGCATGAGCCCGGCCTTCTTGGTCACGGCAACCAGCGTGCCGACGTTGTCGAACAGGTCTACGAACAGGAAGACGAAGACAATCTCCAGCGCTCCCGTGTGCAGCGCACCGCGGATGTCGAGTTGCAGCACAGTCGCCGTCATCTCGCGGAAGGGCAGCGGCTGCGGCGACCAGTGCACCTGCCCAAACACGTAGCCGGTGAGCAGCGTTCCTGCGATGCCGATCAGGATGGACGCGCGCACCTTCAGGATCTGCAACACGGCAATGAGCAAGAGGCCAAAGAGTGCCAGCGCCGTGCCGGGCGAGCGCAGGTTCCCGAGCGCGACAACGGTACTAGTGTCACGCACCACGATGCCGGATTCAAGCAGGCCGATGAAGGCGATGAACAATCCCACGCCACCAGCAACGGAGCTGTGCAACTCGCGCGGGATCGCCTCCACCAGCAGCTGCCGAATGCCGCCAAACGTAAGCAGCAGGAAGATCACACCGGAAAGGAACACCGCACCCAGCGCCGTCTGCCAGGGGATGTGCATCCTCAGGCACACGGTGTAGGTGAAGTACGCATTCAGGCCCATACCCGGCGCCAGCGCCAGCGGATAGCGCGCCAGAACGCCCATCAGGATGGAGCCAAACGCCGCGCACAGGCAGGTGGCCGCGGTGACGGCAGCGATAGCCATGCCCGTCTTCGACAGGATCGCCGGGTTCACGAACACGATGTACGCCATCGTCAGGAACGTGGTCAGGCCTGCAAGTATTTCCGTGCGCCACGTGGTGCCGAGGCCGGCAAAGTCAAAGTAGCGCTCCACGCGCTCGCGCATGCACAGCCTTTCCGGTGCGGATAACGCCATCATACGAAAACATTGCGGCGGGGCTTCCATGTGATGACGCACGATCATTGCGCGGCCTTGGCAGCATGCATCCGAACACCTGATGAAAGTTCGCAACAACGCAAACAGCACCACAGCAGAACCCGCGCCAGACCCTAGTCACGATCCCGCAGCCGCCGCGCGCGCCGCAGGTTTGAGGTATGTCCACGACCGCCTGCCTGGCATTCGTCGCGAGAAGCGTGGTGAGACGTTCCGGTTCGTCGGCCCCGACGGCAAGCCGGTGCGCGATGCGGAGACTCTGGGGCGCATCAAGTCACTCGTGATCCCACCAGCGTGGACGGACGTGTGGATCACCGCGCACCCCAAGGGCCACCTGCAGTGCACCGGTCGCGATGCGCGCGGTCGTAAACAGAGCCGCTACCATCCGCACTGGCGCGAGGTGCGCGACGAAACCAAATACGAGCGCATGGCGCACTTTGCCGATGCCTTGCCCAAGATTCGCGAGCGCGTTGCGCACGATCTCGCCATGCCCGGGCTGCCTCGGCAGAAGGTGCTTGCCACAATCATCCGGCTGATGGAAGAGACACACATCCGCGTGGGCAACGAGGAGTACGCGCGCGAAAACAAGAGCTACGGCCTGACCACCATGCGGCACAAGCACGTGGAAGTAAACGGGGCGAAGATCACCTTCGACTTCCAGGGCAAGAGTCGCGTGCACCACACGGTGAACCTGCAGGACCGTCGGCTTGCAAAGATACTCAAGCAGATCTCCGACCTGCCCGGGCAGGAGCTGTTCCAGTTCGTGGATCACGAAGGAAATCGCCACCACATTGATTCGAATGATGTGAACGAGTACCTGCGCGAAATCACAGGCGAACACTTCACGGCCAAGGACTTTCGTACTTGGGCCGGCTCCGTTCTTTGCTGCGATCTGCTAAATGCGTTTGAGCCAGCAGACACGCTAACGCAAGCGAAGAAAAACGTCGTGCAGGCGATTGCACGCGTGGCCGCGCAGCTTGGCAACACACCTTCCGTATGCCGCAAGTGCTACGTGCACCCTGCCGTGCTGGAGACCTACATGGGCAGCATCTCCAAGGCAGAAGCCAAGGAGGAGCTCGAAAAGGAAATCGCGCAGGAAAAGCAGACCATCGCGCAGGAGCGTTCAAAGGTGGAGGAGCACTCCGCGGCGCTGCATCACGAAGAGCAGGCGTTGATGAATCTGCTCCAGCAAAAGACACTGCTCGAGAAGGCCGCTTAGCGCACGGATTTATCCTGAAGCCGGTCCGGTTTGCCGTTCATCTGAAGTCGCAGAGAGCAAGCATCGCCGGTTCTTCGAGGAGCAACATTGGCATCCGTTGACAGCACCATCCAGCTGATTCGCAGTGGCGAACAGCGAGGAGCCACACAGCAGGGAAGTACCTGTTCTTCCGCACTGGCGGACGATCCCTGGACACTGGATCCGCTGCCCGTCTACGGTCCGGGTGCGTCACAGCAGGACTTGATTCCTGCTGATTCTCCAAGGCAGGGCGTGCTGCCACGCGAGTATCGCAACGCAAGCCCGGCGGAGCTTGACCTGCGCATACGCGCGGCGAAGCAGACGCTAGGCGAGCGACTCGTTATGCTGGGGCACTTCTACCAGCGCGATGAGGTGGTGAAGTACGCCGACTTCGTGGGTGACAGCTTTCAACTTGCGCAGGCCGCACGCACACGCCCCAAGGCCGAAGCGATCGTGTTCTGCGGCGTGCGCTTCATGGCCGAAACCGCGGACATGCTCTCCCGGCCTGAACAGAACGTCATCCTGCCGAACCTGGCGGCGGGATGCTCCATGGCTGACATGGCGGACCGCGACTCCGTGGAAGATTGCTGGGAGCAACTGACCGAGGTGTACGGTTCCGCGCTGGACAGCCACGGCCGCCAACCCGTAATCCCGGTCACGTACATGAATTCGTCGGCCGCGCTGAAGGCCTTCTGCGGAGAGCATGGCGGCATCGTTTGCACATCCTCCAACGCTGCGGACGTGCTGCACTGGGCGTTCGCTCGCGGGCAGCGTGTGCTGTTTTTTCCTGACCAGCATCTGGGCCGCAACACCGGGCGCGCCATGGGTGTGCCGCTGGAGCACATGCCGGTTTGGACGCCGGAACTGCAACTCGGCGGCAACACCGGACAAGCCTTGCAGGAGGCGCGCATCCTGCTGTGGCACGGCTTCTGCTCCGTGCACAAACGCTTCACTGTCCAGCAGATTGCGGCGGCACGCATGCGCCATCCCGGCGTGCGCGTGCTGGTGCATCCGGAGTGCTCGATGGAGGTCGTAGAGGCAGCGGATGAGAACGGCTCGACCGACTTCATCAAAAAGCGCATCGAAGCCGCGCCCGCGGGTTCCACGTTCGCCGTAGGCACGGAGATCAACTTAGTGCAGCGGCTGGCGAACGAGCACCCGGAGCAAACCATCGTGTGCCTGGACTCGATCATCTGCCCGTGTTCGACCATGTACCGCATCCATCCCAGCTATCT
>CAXTBQ010000025.1:34175-43011 GCA_964242065.1 uncultured Terriglobus sp.
GGTGCTGGAAGCGCTCGAACGCGGTAAAATACTCAATCGCATCACCGTGCCGGAGAACATTGCCGCCCCAGCGCGCGTCGCGCTGGAACGCATGTTGAGCGTGAAACCCGGCTCGTCAAAGCCGCTGCCGCTGCCGCAATGACACTGTCGCAGGAGCACATCGAGCGCACCGTGCGCGCCGCGCTGCTGGAAGACGCGCCGTGGGGCGATGTAACCTCCGCCTCGCTGATCCCAGCAGACGCAAGGGTGCGCGCGCACCTGGTAGCGCGCGAGGCTGGCGTGCTGAGCGGCGTTGCGGTGTTCACCTCGGCTATGTCGCTCACCAACAGCGGCATTCAGACAGAGTTTGCCTTAGAGGACGGTGAGCGCTTCACCGCGGGGGCGCAGCTTGCCACGGTCGATGGTCCGGCCCGCAGTGTTTTGCAGGGCGAGCGCGTGGCGCTTAACTTCATCCAGCGGATGAGCGGCATCGCGACGATGACAGCGGCTTACGTGACGGAGACTGCCGGCACGAAGGCCCGCATCGTGGACACACGGAAGACCACACCCGGCCTTCGTGCATTCGAGCGGTACGCGGTGCGCTGCGGTGGCGGCTACAACCATCGCTGGTCGCTTTCTGACGCAGCGATGGCAAAGGACAACCACCTGGCGCTGTTGCTCGCGGGCAGCGAGCAAACCCTGACGGCAGCACTACGTGCCGCGCGGACGCGCATGTCACACACCACGCACTTTGAGGTGGAAGTCGATCAACCCGAACAGATTGAAGGGGTCCTGGCGGCGAACGTCGATACTGTCCTGCTTGACAACTTCAGCACGGAACAACTCCGCTCGGCTGTGGCACAGATCGCGGGCCGCGCGCTGGTGGAGGCAAGTGGCGGCATCACCCTTGGGCGTATCCGCGAGATCGCCGCAACCGGCGTGGACCTGATCTCGGTTGGCGCGCTGACGCACAGTATTCGGTCGCTGGATCTTGGCCTCGATCTTCTGAGCGACTAGGTTGTTGCGCGAGGGCTTTTCGCGCCCGGATCCATCCACAGCTTGCCCGCGACCGCAAGTACTACCACCAGCAGGCTGCACATGCCGAACACCTGCCGTACGCCCATGTGATTTGCCAGCACACCACTCACCAGTAGCCCGGCGATCTGCGCGCTGAAGATGAGAGACATGACAGTGGAGCCTACGCGGCCAAGCATGTGATGCGGCGTCTCCTGCTGGATCATGGTCTGCGACGGCACGATGATTCCGGCGACTGCGAAACCAATCAGCAGTAGCGCGAAGATCGTCGTGGAGAGCAGAGGCACCAACGCAAGAAGCAATGTGCCGGCGGCGATGCCAAGCAGCCCACCGTATACCTGCACGGTGTTGCTCAGCTTCTTGGCTGCTGCGTTCAGGATGTTGATGCCCGCCATGATGCCGACGCCGATCATCGCGCTGGCAGCGCCGAACGTGCGGGTGGAAGCGTGCAGCGTGTCGCGCACGTACACGGCGATAAGCGGGCCAAAGCAGCCCATGATGAACATACCCGCTGCCATCGCCGTAATGACAAAGAGCAGCGCAGCATGGTGAAAGATGAAGCTGATGCCCTGCTGCATATCCGAACCGATGCGCGCCAGCTTGCCGCGCTCGTCCGCTGCCGTTTCCGGCGTTCGCGCAATGACGGTGATAGCCAGCGAAGCCATAAGCAGACCGGAGACAACGAAGCTGAGCGAGTCAGCGACGAAGCACACCGCAGGTGAGAAATATGCAAGTAGCAGCGCAGCGATGGGTCCGCCGATGACGCGCATGACAAACATCACCTGCTGCAGCAATGACTGCGCCGACCGCATGCCGTGCGGCGGCACAAACGAGCGCACGGCTACGCCTTGCGCCGGACCAAACACGCTGGACACCACGCTCACCGCTGCCAGCACCAGGTAATAACCCCATAGGCTGTGCACGAAGAGCATCAGCAGGATCAGCCCGGCGCGAATGACGTCGCTGGCTACCAGGGTCAGTTTGAGCGGCCAGCGATCCACGAACACGCCGCTCACAATGCCGAGCAGGGCAATGGGAAGCATGTACGCGATCTGCAGGCTCGTGATCTGCTGCGGTGTGGCGTGCAGGCGAAACGTGATGATGGTGATGACCGCGAACAGCGCCACAAAGTCACCAAACACGCTGACAATCTGCGCATACCAAAGCCGGCGCATGGCGGGGATGCGCAGCACCGCTCCCATGCCCAGTGGTTCCGGCGTGGGGAGCGGGATGCTGTCGGCAGTGTTTGCGGGGCTGCTCATGCGTTTACTTGAGTGGTGTCCATGCAGAGCCGTTCTTTGACGATGCGATCACCGCATCAATGAAGCGCAGACCCTTTACGCCGTCCGCAACACCAGGCAGCGAGAGCGACTGCGGATCGGGTGCACGGCCTTCCAGCCGAGCGGTGATCTGCTCGGCCATGTCGCGGTAAAGCTGCGCAAAGGCTTCCAGGTAGCCTTCGGGATGACCCGACGGTACGCGCGTGGCGTACTTGGCAGCGTCGCCTGCAATCGGAGATCCGCGCGTGATGCGCTGCGTCGGTTTGCCGAAGGGTGTGAAGTAGAGGTAGTTGGGATCTTCCTGCTGCCATTCCAGCCCGGCCTTCTCGCCATAGAGTCGCAGCCGCAGATAGTTCTCGTTGCCCACGGCGACCTGCGAGGTCCATAGGCTTGCCTTGGCACCGCCTTCAAAACGCAGCATCGCCTGCACGTTGTCGTCTACGCGGCGGCCGGGCACAAAGGTGGAAAGCTCTGCGGCAATCTCGGTCGGAGTCAAACCGCTGGTGAAGCAGGCAAGCTGGAAGGCGTGCGTGCCAATGTCGCCCAGGCAGCCGCCGGGTCCGCTCACCGCCGGATCGGTGCGCCAGTCGGCCTGTTTGTTGTCGACAGGCGCGGTCAGCCAGTCCTGCGCGTATTCCACTTGGATCATGCGGATCTTGCCTAGCTCACCGGCTGCGCACATCTCGCGCATCTGCCGGATCATGGGGTAACCCGTATACGTGTGCGTCAGCGCGAAAAGCAGCCCGGTGCGTTCCACTTCGCGCTGCAGGTCTTCCGCGTCGGCCAGCGTGGTGGTCATCGGCTTGTCGCAGATAACGTGGATGCCCGCGTTCAGGAACGCTTTTGCAATGGCATGATGCGTGGAGTTCGGTGTGACCACCGCGACGACGTCGATCTTGTCTTCGCGCTTCGCCTCGGCGTCCGCCATCTCCTGAAAGCTTGCGTAGGGCCGTGCGATGTGCAGCTCCGCGGCGGCTGCTCGTGTCTTTTCTGGGTTGGAGGAGAGCGAAGCCGCGACTAGCTCGTACTTGTCGTCGATGCGCGAAGCGATGCGGTGAACCGCTCCAATAAAGGCTCCAGGGCCGCCGCCCACCATGCCCAGCCGCAGTCTTCTACCTAAGGTGTTGCTCATGCGTTCTCCCGGTCGAGCCCCAGCAGCTTGTGGATGGCTGCCTGGTCGGTGGTTGCATCGGCGAAATCGTCAAAGGCCCGCTCGACTGCCTGGATGAGGTGCTTCTGGATGAACGGTGCGCCTTCTTCCGCGCCCTGCATAGAGTCCTTGATGCAGCATTCCCACTCCATCACCGCCCATCCATCGTAGTGGTACTGCGTCAGCTTCGAGAAAATGCTGCCGAAGTCCACCTGCCCATCTCCCAGAGAACGGAAGCGCCCGGCACGGTTCACCCACGACTGAAATCCGCCGTACACGCCCTGGCGGCCGGTTGGGTTGAACTCCGCGTCCTTGACGTGAAACATCTTGATGCGGTCGTGGTACAGGTCGATGTATTCGAGATAGTTAAGCTGCTGAAGTACAAAGTGGCTGGGATCAAACAGCAGATTGCAGCGCGGGTGGCCGCCCAGCAGGTCCAGGAACATCTCGAACGATGCGCCGTCGTGGATGTCCTCGCCCGGATGGA
This sequence comes from uncultured Terriglobus sp., assembly GCA_964242065.1. GTDB lineage: Bacteria > Acidobacteriota > Terriglobia > Terriglobales > Acidobacteriaceae > Terriglobus. The sequence continues at coordinate 38,107 of CAXTBQ010000025.1, forward strand.
TTTCAAAGCAGGCATTCACGTCATTTTCTTCAAACACATCGAGAATCGGCTTCCAGCGATCTGCCAGTTCCTGGAACGCCGTTTCCACCAGACCGGCGGGGCGCTGCGGCCAAGGATAAAGGTAGGGCCACGCAAGCGCGCCGGAGAACGTGGCGTGCTGCTTCAGGTGGAGATTGCGCGAAGCCTTGGCCGCGTAGTGCAACTGCTGTGTGGCCCATTGCTGGCGAGCCTTGGGATTGCCATGGACTTGCACCGGCGCAAAGCCGTCGAACAGCGAGTCATACGCGGGATGCACCGCGACGAGTTGGCCCTGCAGATGAGTGGATAGCTCCGTGAGCGCGACACCGCTATCGTCCAGGGTCTTGCGGAGATCATCACAGTAACTTTGGCTTTCCGCAGCCTGCTTCAAGTCAAGAAAGCGTTTGTCCCATGAGGGTATCTGCACACCTTTGTAGCCCAGGCCAGCGGCCCAGCGCGAGATACCCGCGAGGGTGTTGAAAGGTGCCGTATCGCCGGCGAACTGTGCCAGAAAAATACCCGGTCCCTGGATTGTCTTCATCTTGCGACTCCGCTGCTGCTGGACTTGTGCGCCCGTCTACCAGGCTGCGCGCCCATTCTACCGGGACGTGCTGAGGCTGAGTCTGTCGGCCCGTCGGCGGAGGACGTAACGGTGCCGCATTCGTGCGCGCAGGTCCTACGACTTTGGTGCACCTACGTTGTTCAGGCGTCGTTTCGTACGTTGACAACGCCGGATTCTTGTCTCACACTCGAACACATCCTGCGTTACCCGTTTGTTGAAAAGCTTGTCGAGCCGTTCTGTTTTCGGCTTGCGTCAGGAAACGTGCGGCCGCAGTACTGTCACGGATCGCCTTGCATCCAGGAGTCGTATGCGTTTGAAGACTGCCACACTAACAGCCGCTCTGCTTGCATCGAGCTTTGCCTCTTTCTCCTCATCGATCGCCCAATCTGCCACGACTAACGCGGCCGGTCTTGCACCAAGCGCCATCAAGCAACTTACGGAAATCTACGCGTTCAAAGCGTCACTGACTCCCGCGGAGCGCAAGATGTCTGCCAATCTCGCCATGCTTTCGCGCCTGGTTCAGGGCAAGTTACCAGCCAGCATGGTGCCGTTTGTAAACCTTCCACAGCGGAACGCGCAGGGTAAGTTCACGGTGGAAGTGCAGGGCCGTCCGGGTAGCGCACTGACAAGCCGCGACCTGGGCGATGTGGAAACGGAAACTGCTCCGGCATTTGCGCAACGCAACCACGCCCGGGCTCATGTGGGTCTGACAGAGCTGCTGAAGGTGGCTGAGCAGGGCGAAGTTCAGTCGATCGCGGAACCTTCCGGTGCGCACACCAATGTCGGTTCGGTCACATCGCAGGGCTACGTTGCACATCGCGCGAACAGCGTAATCTCCAGCGGTATCACAGGCGCAGGCGTGAAGGTCGGCGTGCTTTCCGATAGCGCTTCAGCCTCGCGTGTGGCGGCCCTCATCGCCTCGGGAGACCTGCCAGCTGACACGGTTGTGCTGCCAGGCCAGGCTGGCAGCGGTGAAGACGAAGGCACGGCCATGATGGAGATCGTGCACGACATCGCGCCCAACGCCAAGCTCTTCTTCGCATCTGCCTTCAACAGCGCTGCAAGCTTCGCCGCCAACATCCGCGCCCTGCGGAACACCTATGGCTGCGACATCATCGTGGACGATGTCAGCTACTACAACGAGGGCGTCTTCCAGGACGGCCCGATCGCCCAGGCGGTGAACGATGTAACGGCGAGCGGTGCACTGTACTTCTCTTCGGCCGCAAACTCCGGCAATCTGTCTTCCGGCTCCTCTGGCACGTGGGAAGGCGACTTTTCGCCGTCAACGGCGACGAACACGACGATCAACACGTTCGAGGGCGGAACCGTAACGCTGCACAACTTCAGCAGTACGCAGGCCTATGATGTGCTCACTACCTCGGCAACAGTGCTGGGTCTGTTCTGGTCCGACCCGCTCGGCAAGGCAACGAACGACTACGACCTGATTGTGACGAACTCGACCGGCACGACCATCCTGGGCTACGGAGCCAATTCGCAGACCGGCACCCAGGATCCGTATGAGCAGGCATACGCTGGCAGCGGTAAGACATTCCCGGCCGGATCCCGCGTCTACATTGCCCTGTACAGCGGCGTCGTCCGTGCGCTGCACCTAGATACGGAGCGTGCCCAGTTGAGCATCAACACCAGCGGGGCCACCTTCGGGCACAACGCGGGTGCCAGCACGTTTAGCACCGCGGCAGTTTACTGGAATGCCGCAAAGCGCGGTGCTACTCCGTTCACCGGAGGAAGCTCCAACCCGGATGAGTACTTCAGCTCAGACGGCCCACGTAAGATCTTCTACAATCCCGACGGTACCCCGATTACACCAGGCAACTTGCTGTTCAGCACCAACGGCGGCCAGACTCTGCAGAAGCCGGATGCAGCGGGCGCGGATGGCGTGAACACCGCCACGCCGATGTTCCAGCCGTTCTTTGGAACGTCAGCAGCGGCACCGCACCTGGCCGGCATCGCGGCTCTGGTGAAATCTGTCAATCCGTCACTGACCAACACGCAGATCCGCAACATCATGACCAGCTCGGCGCTCGATAATATGGCACCCGGTGTTGACAGGGATAGCGGCTACGGCATTGTGTCTGCGCTCAACGCTGTCAATGCGGCCAAGGCCACGCTGTCCGCAGCCGCCGCTCAGTAACAGATTTGCGAGGCGGCCTGACGTTTGAGGCCGCCTCTCTCGAAATCTTCCCCCCTTCCAGGAGAGTCATGAAACTTCGTTCCTTTCTCGCTGCAGCCCTTCTCTTTGCAGGTCTGTCCGCCTTTACCGCGTCCGCCGCTCCCATCGCCCTCTTCAGCGGCCAGACAGTCACGACCTCATCCAACACGCAGCTAGGCCGGCTCTCCAGAAACAATCAGCCGCAAACCTGGACGGGAGCAGAGCCGTACCCCGGTGTGGTCAATCCCACCACGACGTACTACTACAACACGTACACGCTGGATTACCGCAACCTGGTGCCCAACAACTTTGTGGAGATCTCTTTCACAGACACGGCCGGTAACGGCGCGGTGTTCATCAGTGCCTACCACGATAGCTACAATCCCACGAACAAGCAGCTGAACTGGCTGGGTGATCTGGGCTACAACAGTATCGCGTACGGAACCGCAGACTCCCTGACCTTTCAGGTCGGCTTGCAGTACCTTCAGAACCTGGTACTCGTTGTAAATAACACGGGCACTGGAACCACAGCGTCTTCCGGGCTGAACAATCCCTTTGATATCTACGTCAACGCTTACACGGATACGATGTACGACGACGCAACTGTGACCGGCATGGTTTCGCCAGAACCATCAACCTTTATTGAACTTGGCACAGGCTTGCTGGCGGTTGCGGGCGTTGCTCGCCGTCGTCTGTTCGCAAGGGCATAGCTCGAACGCACCACCACGACGGGAGCCACACCGAGTGGCTCCCGTTTCCCTTTGCTGCAGTTCGGATACGCTGATACAGTGCAGGATTCAAGGCAGGCGATGAAGATCAAACCTCTTGGCGAGGCCCGCTGGGACTTCGTTGCACTGGGCGAGGTCATGCTGCGGTTCGATCCGGGCGAGTTCCGCATCGCGCAGGCGCGAACCTTTCGCGTGTGGGAAGGTGGCGGTGAGTACAACGTAGCACGCGGAGTGCGGCGCTGCTTCGGTCTACGATCCACCATCCTTACGGCGCAGGTGAGCAACCCGGTTGGTCGCCTGGTCGAAGATCTGATGCTGCAGGGCGGTGTGGATACCTCGCACGTGATCTGGCGCACGGATGACGGCATCGGCCAGGAGAGCCGTAACGGTATTTACTTCCTGGAGCGCGGCTTCGGATTGCGGGGCGCGTTGGGCAGCATGGACCGAGGACACACGGCCGTATCGCAGCTCAAACCCGGCGACATCGACTGGGATCATCTCTTCGGCGTGGAAGGTGCCCGCTGGTTCCATACAGGCGGCATCTTCTGCGCGCTTGGTGAGAACACACCAGCTGTGGCGCGTGAAGCTCTTAAATCCGCAAAGAAGCACGGCACGACAGTTTCCTATGATTGCAACTACCGGCCGTCCCTGTGGCGGGCACGAGGCGGGCGTCTCGCGGCGACGGCAGTGAATCGCGAACTTGCGCCCTACGTGGACGTTCTGTTCGGTCACGAGGGCGATCTCGCGACAGAGCTTTCGGTCAGCACGAGCGGGCCTCCGGTTCACACACCGGAGACCTACCGAAGCATGGCACGCAGACTTTCGGGAAGCTTTCCGAACCTCAAGATCATCGCCACGCCCACGCGGCGCGCAGACGCAGCCAACCGTAACGATTGGGGTGCTTACGCCTTCGCTGGCGGCGAGCTGCATGTCGCGCAGGAGATGCGTGCTCTTGACATTTTCGACAGGGTGGGTGGCGGCGATTCCTTTGCTGCTGGCCTTATCGCCAGCCTGCTGAACGGCCGCCCGATCGATTACGCGCTTCGCTGTGGCTTGGCGCATGGAGCGCTTACCATGACCACCGCCGGTGACAGCAGCTTCGTCACGGAAGCAGAGGTCGAGCGGCTGATGAGCGGCCTGGATGCCGGCGTTCAAAGATAATCGCAAAGTTACGAACTGCAGCCCTGCGGCTGAGAGGACAGGAAACGATGAAACAGCACACCCGGAGCGAAGTGACCGAACGCATGCGCAGCACCGGCCTGGTGCCCGTCCTGCGTGCTTCGTCTATAGCGGAAGGTGTCGCGCTGGCGCGTGCCATCGCAGCGGGCGGTATCGACGTGCTGGAGATCACGATGACCATCCCCGGCGCGCTAGAGGTCATCCGCACGCTGGTGCGCGAGGAACCGTCGCTCCTCATTGGTGCGGGA
>CAXTBQ010000025.1:43021-43769 GCA_964242065.1 uncultured Terriglobus sp.
CTGTGCTTGATCCGGAGACCGCGCGCGCCTGCATGCTGGAAGGCGCACAGTTCATCGTCAGCCCCGGCACCAACGTGAAGACCATTGAGATTTGCCGGCGCTACAGTTGCCCCATCATGCCCGGCGCGCTCACACCCACGGAGGTCATTACGGCGTGGCAAGCGGGTGCCGATGTGATTAAAGTCTTTCCAGCCAACGCGATGGGCGGTGCCAGGTACATCAAGAGCCTCAAGGCTCCGTTGCCGCAAGTTGAGCTGATTCCGACGGGCGGCATCTCGCTATCCACGGCGAGCGAGTTTCTGCAGGCAGGTGCCTTCGCACTTGGTGTTGGCGCGGACCTGGCGGACGCCAGGCACATCATCGCGAACACGGCACACAAGATCACAGAGATTGCAAGGCAGTATCGCGAGATCGTGGTGGCCCACCAAAACGCCGCGCAAGCGTAGCAACCTTCCTGCAGCAGCGTGTCAGTACAAATCTTCGATGACGAGGATGATCCACTTCTCGCTTCTGAGACGTGGGCTCATCCTCAACCGGCCGCTAAGTTTCCATGTCGCTGCGAGACATGGGGCACCCTCTATTTTCATCAGCAGGATCCGGCTCAACGCTATACTCTCGCGGAGAGGTCCTGCGCCGTATGCTCCGCGTGTATCTTCTTGCTCTGGTGTTTGCCGGTACAGCGTGCGGTCTGCTTGCGCAGCAGGCTGCCCAAGCAAGTGCTTCAGCACGTACCGTGCCGCCCACACGC
>CAXTBQ010000026.1:0-27898 GCA_964242065.1 uncultured Terriglobus sp.
TAGCCACCGAGATTCGTGATCTCGGCGGCTAAAGCCGCATTATTGCTGCTTGCCTTTCTATCTCAGCGGCTAAGGCCGCGTTTGCAAACCGTCTGATTAAGTTATTGCTCCGGTGAACTGGCACCCTGCCGTTCGCGCAGCATGCCTTCTGCCTGCAACGCGGCGAGCACCGTCTCTATAGACCAGTCGAGCGCCTCAGTGCCGGAGACGGCCAGGTCAGCGGCCGATCGGCTGGGCAGTACGTATCTGTCGGCCATGGGCTTGGCATGCGATTCAAACTGCTGGCGAACGCTTGCTTCGGTGCGGCCGCGTTCGCGCGTATCGCGGTGAATGCGACGCAACAGGCACACATCGTGCGGCGCTTCCACGTACACCGTGTAGTCATACAGCGGCAGCAGGGCCGTGTAGTGGAGCGCGAGAATGCCTTCGACGATGATCACGTCACTCGGATGGATGTGGTCCGAGGCATCTGCAATACGCGAGTGCGTGCTGAAGTCGTAGATGGGTCGATGGATGCTCTGGCCATTGCGCAGCGCGGCCAGTTGCGCGACAATCAGGTCGTCTTCCAGTGAGTCCGGATGATCGAAGTTATGGGCGCTGCGTTCCTCTGCCGAGAGGTGCGCAAGATCACGGTAGTAGAAATCCAGTGGAAAAAGGATGGCGTTCAGCTGCTCTGCGAGTTCGCGCGCCAGCGTGGTCTTGCCGGAGCCGGAACAGCCGCCAATACCGATCACGAGAGGCGTGACAATGCCTGAAAGCCTGAGCTGCTGGCTCATGCCGGGGAAGCGCCTTCGGCAATCCGCGGAACCACCGCCATTAAAAGGGAGGAGAAGCGTTTTGCGATGCGCGCGCCAGTTTCCATCACCTCCTGATGGTTAATCGCCTCGCTGCTGACACCTGCGGCGGCATTGGTCACCAGCGACAGCCCGAGGACTTCCATGCCCATGTGCCGCGCAGTGATGACCTCATGCACGGTGCTCATGCCGACCAAGTCCGCGCCCATCGTGCGAAAGGCGCGAATCTCAGCGGGTGTTTCGTAACTTGGGCCGAGCACGGCGAGGTATACGCCCGTTTCCATGGTCCAACCCTGCTCACGCGCGGCACTCTTTGCCAGGTTCAGCAGACGTGGCGAGTACGCGGCGCTCATGTCAAAGAAGCGCTGCCCGGCGCCCTCGCGCACGCGGAAGCGTGGCTCGTTCGGTCCGAGCGCGGAGTTGGTGCCAGTCAGGTTGATGTGGTCGCTGATGCCGACCACCATGCTATTCGTTAGGTCAGGCCGGATGCCCCCGGAGGCATTCGTCACAATGAGCGTGGTGACGCCCAGCAGGCCCAGCACGCGCGTGGGAAAGGTCACCTCGTCCATGCGGTAGCCCTCGTACGCGTGCACGCGGCCCTGCATCACGGCCGCGGGCACGCCGCCGAGTGTGCCCAGCACCATGCGCCCGCTGTGGCCTTCTACCGTGCTCTGCGGAAAGTGCGGGATTTCCGCGTAGGACACGGCCACTGCGTTCTCTACCTGGTCCGCGAAGTCACCTAGGCCCGAACCGAGAACGATGCCGAGGCGTGGGCGCAGAGGGCTGCGCGAGAGCAAGAGGTCAGCGGCTTCGCGTGCGCGGTCGTAGAGGCTGTTCATGGACGGCTACAGCATACCAAGCCGCTTTGCGTCACGGCATCGCACGCGACACAACAGCTTGCTGTTGAAGAACAGTCTTATGGAAAGGTGATGCCATGATTGCGATTGCGTTCGTTGTTGGTGGTTTGCTGCTGATCGCCGCCCTGATCGGTGTGGTGTACATGGCTTCGCAACGCAACAGGGAAGATGAGACTGGCAGGCGAACCGAAGGGGCCCCGCCGCGGTCGACTCCACGGCGCACGGAAGGTCGCGAAACTTAACGAGGCTACCGCAGCAGCATACTGACGATGCTGGCGCTCATCAGATTGGCGATGGTGCCCGCCAGTAGCGCCCGCAGCCCCAGGCGCGCCAATTCGTTGCGGCGGTTGGGGATCAGCGCGCCGATGCCGCCGATCTGCATGCCCACGGAGCCGATGTTGGCGAAGCCGCACAGCGCAAATGTGGCAATCGCGAGCGTGCGCGTGGAGATCGCGTGAGCGTTCGCCAGCTTACCCAGGTCGGTATAGGCGATGAACTCGTTCAGCACGGCACGGGTGCCGATCAGGTTGCCGACCGTTGGAGCGTCGTGCCAGGGGATACCGATCATCCACGCAATAGGCGCGCAGAAGAAGCCAAGAATGGAGTTCAGCGTGGACGGGAAGCTGACGTTGTGGCCGCCCATGTTGTGAACGCCGATCATGTTGTGAATGCCCGTCAGAATGCCGTTCAACAGTCCGACCAGTGCGAGGAAGCTGATTAGCATGATGGCCACGTTGAAAGCCAGTTGACCGCCGTCAATGGTGCCGCGCGCAATGGCGCCCACTAGATTCTCGTTCTTGTGCTCGTCTTCGCTCTTGATGTGAACCGTGCCGAGCGTGGCTGGAACTTCTGTCTCCGGCACCAGCATCTTTGCGATCAGGATGGTACCTGGTGCCGTCATGATGACGGCGCTCAGCAGGTCTTGCGCGCGGATGCCGAAGGAGATGTACGCCGCCATGATGCCGCCCGAAACGTGCGCCATGCCGCTGGTCATGATCGTCATCAGCTCTGAGCGCGTGGCACCGTTCAGGAAAGGGCGAATGGTCAGCGGTGCCTCTGTCTGGCCCATAAAAATCGAGGCGGCCACGTTGGTCGACTCCGCGCCGCTGGTTCCCATGGTGCGCTGCATCAGCCATGCCATGCCGCGGATGACCACCTGCATGATGCCCAGGTGGTACAGCACGGCAAACAACGCGGAAACGAAGATGATGGTCGGCAGAACCGCAAAGGCGAACACATTCAGCGGACTGGACGGCACGCCCAGCTGGCCGAACACCATGCGTGAGCCATCCACGGAGTGCGCCAGAAGGCCCGCTACGGCGTCGGCGCCGGCCTTGAGAACTCTTTGCCCAAAGCTCCACCGAATGACAAGGAACGCGAAAAACACCTGCAGGCTAAGGCCCCAGGCGACCGTGCGCCAGCGAATGGCGCGGCGGTCCGTGGAGAGCGCGTAGGCAACGGCCAGCAATACGACAAGACCGATCAGACCGGTGAAGCGGGCCAATACGTCGTCCTCCCTATGCAGATGTGTGCTTGGGGAGAAGTGTACCGGACATCGCAGAGGAGCGGCATGACGCTGCCCGCCCTTCTGCTGTGCCCCGGCGTGCTACACGGCTACGAAGCCGCCATCCACAAAGAGCTCCACGCCTGCCACATAGCTGCTATCGTCCGAAGCGAGAAAGACGACGGCCTTGGCGATTTCATCGGAATCACCGATGCGTCCGAGCGGAACACTGGCCGCCATGGTGGCTTTGAACTGCTTCTGCTGCTCCGGATCCTTGCCGACAAGGTTGTCCACACCGGGTGTGTCGATCGGCCCCGGACTAACGACATTGACACGAATCTGCCGGTCCTTGAGTTCGTTCGTCCAGGTACGGGCAAACGACCGCACCGCTGCTTTTGTAGCGCTATAGACACCAAACGCAGGCGAACCTTTTACCGACACAACGGATGCATTCAGGACAACGGTGCCGCCATTCGGCAGCAATGGCAGCGCTTTTTGCACCGTGAATACAAGACCTTTTACATTGGAGTTGAAGATTTTGTCGAAGTGTTCTTCGGTGTAGCCGCCAATGGGCGCAAACTCCGCGGCACCGGCGTTCGCAAAAACGGTGTCAAGGCGGCCATGCTCGCTCTTGATCTGTGCGAAAAGCCTGTCCAGATCGTCCAGCTTTGCCACGTCACCCTGCACCGCCGTCACATTGCTGCCAATCTGCTTAACAGCGTCGTCAAGGCTCGCCTGCCGTCGGCCTGTGATGTACACATGCGCGCCCTCTGACACAAAGCGCTTTGCGGTTGCCAGGCCAATGCCGCTGTTACCGCCTGTTACAAGTGCTATTTTCCCATCCAGTTTTCCCACTGCGTGTTCCTCCGCAAACAACATTTTGACGACCATCAGAATGATGTGGCGCTCTATCGCCGCGACTCAGGATCTTTTGTCAGCAGGTAAAGAAAACCGTTACAGATCGGCAGCCGCAATGACCTGCTGAACGAGCCGCACTTGCGAAGGCGGTTCTGCCGTGATGGAAAGTGTCTCCCGCAGCATACTTGCAGGCACGTTCAGCAGCGCTTCGTCTTCCGCAAACAGTGTGACCAGTGGCTGGCCTGCCTTGATGGTGCCACCGATCTTGGCGTGCACCTCAATGCCCGCGTGTGCGGCTACCGGGCCGCCCGGCATCTCGCGTCCGGCACCCAGCCGTTGTACCGCCCACCCAACTTGTGTGCAGTCCATGCCGGACAGATGCCCGTCACGCTCCGCGCGTAGCACATAGCTGGCGGCAGGTTTGTGGAAGGCTGCGGGGTCGTTGAAGACCGATGTGTCGCCGCCCTGCAGGCGCACCATCTGCAGCCAACGCTCGTAGGCTGCACCACTGCGCAGGAGCCGCAGTGCTTCGCCCTTGCCCGCGCCGGGGGTGTGGGAAACGCCGCCGAGGTGCAGCATCCATCCAGCCAGAATGGTTGACAACTCGATCAGGTCGGCTGATATAGGGTGCTCACGCCCTTGCAGGATGTCCACGCACTCCCAAACCTCAAGCCAGTTGCCCGCGAAGCGGCCCAGCGGCTCGTTCATGCTGGTTAGCAATGCCACGGTGCGCGTCCCGTTGCCCTCGCCTGTGGCGACCAGCAGACGGGCAAGCTGTTCGCTCTGCGCGTAGCTCTTCATAAAGGCACCGGAGCCGGTTTTTACGTCCAGCACCAGCCCGCGCAGGTCCTCCGCCAGCTTTTTGCTCATGATGCTGGCGGTAATCAGGCACGGCGACTCGACCGTGCCGGTGTGGTCGCGCAGCGCGTACAGGATGCGGTCCGCCGGGACAAGGTTCTTCGTCTGCCCGATCATGCTGAAACCGCACGCGGCGATCACCTCGCCGAAGCGCTCCATAGACAGCTGCGTGTGGAAGCCGGGGATGGTTTCCAGCTTGTCCAGCGTGCCGCCGGTGTGACCCAGCGAGCGGCCGCTGATCATCGGATCGGCGAGCCCCGCTGCTGCGACGATCGGCGCGATGAGTAGGGAACTCTTGTCGCCCACGCCGCCGGTACTGTGCTTGTCCACCGTGTATTTGCCAAGCGCGCTCGCGTCGAAGACCTCGCCACTGCGGCGCATCGCGTCGGTCAGCGTGGCCAGTTCGCGCGGGGACAGGCCGCGCTGGAAGATGGCCATCAGCAGCGCGGCGGCGCGCGCCTCGGTGATGTCACCGCTCACCACACCCGAGATGAAGCTGAGGATCTCGGCGTCGCTTAGCTCGTGGCCATCGCGTTTGCGCAGGATGGTGTCCACGGGATGGAAGGGTGTCATGCGCGAACTTTGCTCCGGCGACGATTTTCTCGCCACGTTTGATAAGCGGCATCGACTATCTGTAAGCGCTCGCGTTGTTCTGCTGTGAGGTCTAGTTTTCTGGACCAGCGCAGCAGGTCCTTGAACATGTAACCAGAGCGAAAGAAATACGGACGAACTTCAAGAAAGCAGATCGCGCTCTCAACCGCCTCGGGGTCGTTCCGACGTAAGCGCTCCCTCATCGTGCTCTCCCCGCCGGGAAACGCGAGCAAATCGTATCTGGCTCTCAGTTCTTCCGCAGCCTTTAACCACTCCTCAGGATTAGCATCCCTTTGCAGGAAGTTTCGGTGCAGCTTGGTGTGTATCTCGTGAATGATCGCTGCATTGCTACGAATCACTGCCCTGATGTCTTCAGAAGTCATGTGAGTGAGTCTGCCGAGAACGCAGCAGGCAGCAAATCGGCGAGCGTGCACGCGCCGGGCTTGCCGCCATCACCGGGGTAGAAAACAGGGCAGGTGCCGTCCGCAAACTCTGCGATTGTCTGGCGGCAGGCCCCGCAGGGCTGGCAAGCCAGGGCAGCATTGCCGTTGGCAACCGCCACGGCCACGACCCGGATGCGTGCTCCGTACTCTGATACTGCCCGCGCAATCGCCGCCTGTTCCGCGCAAACGGAGAGCCGATAGCTGACGTTCTCGACGTTGCAGCCGGTGACAGTGTGGCCATTTTGCAGCAGCACCGCTGCGCCCACGTGGTAGTTGCTGTAAGGCGCATAGCTGTGGCGGGCAGCATGTGCGGCCTGCTCACGCAGTACGCGGATGCGCGACTCGTCCAGTTGCGCGGCCTTGTGTGCAGCGTCCATTCCGAAGCTGAGGCTAAACCTGCAGACTGCCAGCCGCAAGCCTCGCGCCAGATGCCGACACCGCGCATCCAATACCGAGTAGCACCGCACATTTTGTTCGCATGCCAAAGACGCCAGCACAACCCGAGAGCAAAGCAGGCAAACGCTCATCGAAGAAGGCACCAGTTGCGCTTCTGGACACCGCGCCCGATCAGGCTGTGACGGCAAGCGTGCAGGTGGTCGATCCTGCTGCGGTCATTCCCGGCGGCGATGCGGTGCTGGAGCGATTCCATCCGGTCACGGCGGAGTGGTTTCGCGCTGTGTTCGAAGGTCCCACGCAGCCGCAGCGGGAGGGTTGGCCGGCGATTGCGCGTGGCGACTCCACACTGATCCTGGCACCCACTGGTACCGGCAAAACACTCACCGCGTTCCTGTGGTGCCTGGACCGGCTGATGTTGCAGCCCCGAGCGTTCAGCGCTCCGGCACCGGAGCCGAAGGCGGCGAGACGCGTGCGGGGCAAGAAGCAGCCGCGCGAGGCAAAGAAGCAGATCCTGCCACCCGGCGTCGGCGTTCGCGTCGTCTACATTTCGCCGCTCAAGGCGCTTGCCGTGGACGTTGAGCGTAACTTGCGTTCACCGCTACAGGGCATTGCCAACATGGCGCAGCGGATGGGCGTGCCGGTGCACACACCGGAGATCAGCGTGCGCACGGGCGACACGCCGCTGAAGGAGCGCGCGAGGTTCACGAAGCACCCCGGCGACATTCTCATCACCACGCCGGAGTCGCTGTACCTCCTGCTGACCAGCAACGCGGGTGAGGCGCTGCGCACAGTCGAAACCGTCATCATCGATGAAATTCACGCGCTGGTGCCCACCAAGCGCGGCGCGCACATGGCGTTGTCCCTAGAGCGGCTGGAGGCGCTGACCGGCCGTAAGGTGCAGCGCATTGGCTTGTCGGCAACGCAGCGGCCGCTGGAAGAAGTTGCAAGGTTCCTTGGCGGCGCTGACGGTTCGACTGCCAGCCGGGGAACAGGAAACAGGGAACAGGGAACAATTTCGGGTCAGAACATATCCGGCAACACAAACGAGGTGGGTGCCCCACGTCTCGCTTCTGCGAGGGGGGACGAAGCGGCACCGAGTGAGGCCAACGTCCCTGTCTCCTCTGTCGCTGCCATCATCCCACCGGAGCCCACCGGCGTCCGCTATCGCCCGGTCACCATCGTGAACGCGGGCGCACGCAAGCGGTTGGAACTGACCGTGGAAGTGCCGGTCGAAGACATGGCCAAGCTGGGCGAGATACAGGACACGCCCAGCGGCCCGGCCTCACAGGGCCCCAAGCGCACCAGCATCTGGCAAAGCATCCATCCGCGCCTGCTGGAGATCATCAAGCAACACCAATCCACGATCATGTTCGTCAACGCCCGGCGCATCGCAGAGCGTCTGGCGGGCGCCATCAACGAGCTTGCGAGCGAGCAGATCGCACGTGCGCACCATGGCTCGCTGGCCGCATCGCAACGCAGTGAGATTGAAGAACTGCTCAAGGCCGGGCACATCCGTGCGCTGGTGGCAACGTCGTCGCTGGAGCTTGGCATCGACATGGGCGCAGTCGATCTTGTGATTCAGATCGAAGCGCCGCCCTCGGTTGCCAGCGGCATGCAGCGCATCGGCCGTGCCGGGCACCAAGTGGGCGCGCCGTCCAAGGGCATCATCTTCCCGAAATACCGTGCGGACCTGATTGCCTGCGCTGCCGTGACGCGCGCCATGCACGAGGGCCACGTGGAGAGCACGCGCTTCCTGCGCAATGCGCTGGACGTGCTGGCGCAGCAGGTGGTGGCAATCATTGCGCACCCGCCGCTTTCGCCGGAAGAGGCCGCGCGCCGCGAGGCAAAGTTCCGCAGCGACGAGGACGAGGCACCGGGCATCAGCTATGACCGGCTGCTGGCCATCGTGCGCTCGTGCAGTGGGTATGCAGGCATTAGCACGCAGGTGTTCGATGGCGTGCTGGACATGCTGGCGGGGCGCTACCCGTCGGATGAGTTCGGCGAGCTGCGCCCACGTGTCACATGGGACCGCACGCGCGGCTGGCTGACGCCACGGCAAGGCGTCAAAAAGATCGCGATCTTGAACGGCGGCACCATTCCGGACCGCGGCCTGTATGGCGTCTTCCTTTCGGGTGAACGCTCCAAGCCGATCCGCGTGGGCGAGCTCGATGAGGAGATGGTGTTCGAGGCGCGCAACGGTGAGACATTCATCCTGGGCGCAAGCACGTGGCGCATCGACGAGATTACGCATGACAAGGTGCTGGTTTCACCTGCGCCCGGTGAGCCCGGCAAGATGCCCTTCTGGCACGGCGACCAGGCAGGGCGTCCGCTGGAGTTCGGCCGGCGTATCGGCACACTGGTGCGCGAACTGCGCGACATGCCGCGCCTTGCCGCATTGACCCGCCTCACTCGCGAACACAACCTGGAGACGACTGCCGCGGAAAACGTGATGCGCTACCTCGCCGATCAGGAGGTCGCAACCGAACAGGTGCCGGACGACCGCACAGTCGTAGTCGAGCGTGTGCGCGATGAGCTTGGCGACTGGCGCGTCTGCGTGATGACGCCGTTCGGCTCGCGCATCCACGCGCCGTGGGCCATGGCCGTGCAGGGCCGCATCCGCGCCGCGGGCCACGCCGATGTCGAAACCATGTGGAGTGAAGACGGCTTTGTCGTCCGCTTTCCTGAGAGTGACGGCGCGCCCGATGTAGACCAGTTCTTCCCGGAGGCGCAGGAAGCTGCGGACTCCGTGCAGCGCCAGCTTGGCTCTACGGCGCTGTTCGCAGCAAAGTTTCGTGAGGCCGCTGCACGTGCGCTGCTGCTGCCGCGTCGTCGCGCGGATGGCCGCACACCGCTGTGGCAGCAGCGCAAGCGTGCGTATGACCTGCTAAGCGTGGCCGCGCGCTATCCCGAGTTTCCTATGCTGCTCGAGGCGTACCGCGAGTGCCTGCGCGACGTCTTCGACATGCCCGCGTTGTCCGAAATCCTGCGCAGCATCGCTTCGCGGCAGATTCGAGTACACACAGTTGATTCACGCACACCGTCGCCTTTTGCGTCGGCACTGTTGTTCAGCTACGTTGCCAATTACATCTACGACGGCGATGCCCCGTTGGCCGAGCGCCGTGCGCAGGCGCTTTCCATCAATCAGGAGCAACTGCGTGAACTGCTGGGCGATGCGGATCTGCGCGAGCTGTTGGACCCCAACGCCATAGAAGAAACCGAAGAGCAGTTGCAGATGCTGGCCGACGACTACCGCGCGCGCAGCATGGACGGCGTGCACGACATGCTGCTGCGGCTGGGCGATCTGAATCGCGCCGAACTGCTGCGTCGTGTGATCTCGCCGGAAGTTGCGATCACTGTTGACCGCCTGCAGAAAGCACGGCGCGTGCTGGAACTGAAGTTCGGTGCAGAGAAGCGGTTGATCGCGGTGGAAGACGCTGCGCGCTACCGCGATGCGCTGGGTGTTCCGCTGCCGCCGGGCCTGCCAACGGCGTTCCTGCAAACCGTGCCGGATGCGATGGTCGACCTGATCCGTCGCTTCGGCCGCACGCACGGTCCATTTACAACGAATGAAGTCGCGCAGCGTTTTGCCGTACCGGTCGAGACTGCCGAAAGCGTGCTGCAAAAGCTGGTGGGCAGCGGCCGCGTGGTCGAAGGTGCCTTCCGCCCCGGCGGGCAGCAGCGCGAGTGGTGTGATGTCGAGGTGCTGCGCACCGTTCGGCGTAGATCGTTAGCCAAGTTACGCAAAGAGGTGGAGCCGGTGGAGCAGCAGACGCTGGCCCGCCTGTTCACCCATTGGCAGGGCGTGCTCACGCCGCGTCGTGGACTGGATGCGCTGCTGGATGTCATCGAAACGCTGCAGGGCGCACCGCTGCCCGCGTCGCTGCTGGAAACGGAGATCCTGCCCGCACGCATTGTCGGCTACAAGCCTGCGGACCTCGACACGCTCATCGCAGCGGGCGAAGTCACTTGGGCAGGCTTCGAGCCGCTGGGCGAGCGCGACGGCCGCATCGGGCTGTACCTTGCGGAGAAGCTGCCGCTGCTTTGGCCCGTGGTGAACACGGCGCAGGCTGCGTCGGTCATCGAAGATGGAAGTGCCACAAAGGAGCGTGAAGAACGCATCATCGAATACCTGCGCTCGCACGGCGCATCGTTCTTCCAGAACCTGCACGACGGCACCGGTGGCGGCTACCCCGGTGAGTCAATCGGAGCGGTATGGAATCTCGTCTGGCGTGGAGCCATCACCAACGATTCGCTGCAATCGCTGCGCGCCTACACCGACAAAAATCAAAGCGGCAGACAGACCAACCATCAGGGCAAGCCGCTGCGCCGCACGCATAACCAGGCCGCAAACTTTCGCAGCCGGCGCACCACGCCGCCCACGGCGCAGGGGCGCTGGGCGCTGCACCCGGCCTACGCGGCAAGGCTTTCTGCTGTAGGGAGAGGAAATGAAGAGGGTGCCCCACGTCTCGCGTCTGAGACGTGGGATCAGCAGCGCTCCACCGAGTGGTCCTACGCGGAGGCCCACCAGCTGCTGCAGCGCTATGGCGTCGTCTTCCGCGAGACGGCCCACGCGGAGAATCTTCCAGGTGGTTTCTCTGCCATTTACGACGTGATGAAAGCACTGGAAGAGAGTGGCAAGATTCGTCGCGGCTACTTTGCCGCCGAACTCGGCGCAACGCAATTTGCTCTGCCCGCCGCGCTGGACCTCTTACGTTCACTTCGCACGAAGCGCCCCGATACCGATCCAGAGATGATCGTGCTGGCCGCCACCGATCCCGCTAATCCTTATGGAGCGCTGCTGAAATGGCCGCAACCGGCGGATGGCAACAGTTCGCTGACCCGCACGGTCGGCTCACGCGTGGTGCTGGCAGACGGCGCGTTTGCGGCGTACCTGCGGCGTGGCAACCCCAACCTGCAAGTCTTCCTGCCGGAAGAAGAGCCCACACGCGGCACGGTGATGCGCTCGCTGGCACGCTACTTTGTCGTCATGGCGCAAACCACGGGCCGCATCAACGAGCAGGCGGAGCACACCGGCGGCATCGGCATGCTCATCCAGACGATCAACGGCATCGCCGTCGCCGAGCACCCCATGGCCCGCGCGCTGCTCGACGCAGGCTTCCAGGCCGCCCCACTCGGCTTCAATCTGCGCCGCAACCTGCCCCCGCTGCCCGGCGTCAGCCTCACCGCACAGAACGGCGGACGGACAGTGGGCAACGCGTAACGTAGACTTCGCGCATGGGTACGTTGCGCTTCGATGGTGTGTGGTTTGCAATCTACTCGCACGACCACTCACCGCCACACGCACATGCCCTCTATGGCGAGGTCACCGTCATCGTGCAGCTCGACTTTGTAGCCAGCAGGGTCAGTGAGGCGTCCAGAAAGGATGCTGTTAAGCCAAGGAACGCCAGCCAAAGTGCGGTGAAGCACGTACTTCGTGCTGCCGAACGCAACCTGGCAGAATTACAATCCATGTGGGAGCGAGCGCATGGGTCCGATTCGAGTACATCTCGGCATGACGGATGAGGAGATTGACAAGGCAATCGAGGCTGCTGCGCTGGAGCCGGACTTGCCCGCGGCCCGCACCGCTCAGTACCTGCGCGACACCCGGCTTCTGCTGATTTGCCTCAAGAGTGGTCAACGCATGGCATTCCCGGTCGAAGATTTAGAGGACATCAAGGGCGCGACGGATGAAGACCTTTCGGAGATAGAGCTACTTGGACCGGGCACAGCCATCCACTTCACCAAATTCGGGCATGGCGTCTATGTACCCTACTTGGTCAGGGGTGCATACGGGACCGAGAAGTGGATGCAGCAGCTTGAGGAAGAGCGGTCGCAAAAACTGAAGGCCGCTTAATGGCTACAGAAGACCGTAACTCGCCAAGAGCCGGTGTCGCTTACAGACACGATCCTGTCAACGGTTACGTACGCCTGCGTTTGAGTTGGTGTGATCGTGGCAGTCATCCAGAGGCGTTCTTCCGAAGCACAGTTCGGCTCCACGTGCCTTTCAAAGAAAGGATTTTTGATCCGGTCGCGAAAGTATGGTTTGTGAATGCAAGCTATCTCGCCAGTCTTGTTCAGGTAGGGAATGCGGAAGGCATTGAGTTCCACGAAGAACCCGCTGACGTTTTGGAGCTTTCCAAATTAGCCATTTCGCAGTCACTTCAAGAAAAGGAGCTGGTTGTAGCAGAGCTTTCTCAGAAGCCCACGACTAAACGCTGGATTGTGGCTGTCGTTGGTACCGTACTGCTGTCCTTCACTCTGAGTCCATATTCAGGGTTTGCTCCACTGATATGTCTTATCGTTTTCATCACTGTTGCGCTTAGAGTAAGGCAGTACAAACGTACATTCTTAGTTGGGGCGTTTCTTCTGCTATTCCTAGCAGCAGGTGTCTTCCACCATGTCTTCCTGGAGTCACCGCCGACAGCGCTTTGCCGCGACGGCAGCTATAGCTACTCACAGCATCACCAAGGAACCTGCTCTTGGCATCATGGAGTAGTCACCTGGAATCCAGTACGAATACATTGGTGGCAAAGTTCATGACCCTCTTCGAAAAAGCTGTTCGCTACCCACGGAACGCTATCTGACAAGATGCCTGAGGGAGATACCATCTTTCGTGCTGCCCGCGCCCTGGCCAAGGTGCTGACGGGCAAGCATGTGACGCGATTCGACACCGGCTATGCGCACCTGGCGACCGTCAACGATGACCGGCCCGTGGTGGGGCGCATTGTCGAGAAGGTGGAGGCCAGCGGCAAGTGGTGCCTCATGCACTTTTCCGGCGACCTCATCCTAGTGACGCATATGCTGATGAGCGGGTCGTGGCACATCTACCGCACGGGTGAGAAGTGGTGGTCGCCGAAGAAGGCGATGCGCGTGCTGGTCGAAGTGGAGGGCTGGCAGGCCGTTGCGTTCAACGTGCCGGTAGCGGAGTTCCACACAACGGCGTCGCTCGCACGCAAGAGCAGTGTGCCGAAGCTGGGGCCCGACATTCTTTCTGGCGAGTACACGCCAGAATCCGGTATTGCCTCGCTGCGGGCGCGGGCGCAATCGCATCCGGATGACGAGATTGCCAACGTGCTGCTGAACCAGCACGTGCTGGCTGGCCTGGGCAACGTGTACAAGAGTGAGGTCGCGTTCGCCGCGCGGGTGCACCCGTTCCGCCACATGAGCACCATTACCGAGGCTGAAATGCTGCAGATGGCCGATGTGTCGCAGCGCTACATGAAAGCCAATGTTTTGGACGGCTCGGGCGACGGCATTATTACGTATAGCGGCAGCCGTCGCACCACCAACAACGCGAACGAAAAAAATCGTCTATGGGTGTACGGACGTCGCGGGCAGGAGTGCCGCCGGTGCGGCGGCACTGTGGAGTATCGCAAGCAGGGTCCGGGTGCTCGTTCGACCTACTGGTGCCCCGATTGCCAGCCCTGGATCGGTGTGGGAGATGCGGTGAAGGGAAGCGCTGCACCCATTCGCCGGTCGCGCGTTGGGTGTTGAAGCATTGAGCCTAATGGCTGGTCTAGGTGTCGCGCCTTCAGCGCTCAGCATTTGGCGAGAGGCTACCTAGGCCCTCGGCCTAGGTTCCCATGTGACGGGCCTTTGGCCTTGGATGAGCGACAGCTTACACAAAGAATTCGTTAACCGACTGCTCCTGTGTGCTTCGAGTTTTAACGTCGCGGCGATATCCGGAGAACTCCCCAATAGGTGCTCAAGCTTCAACGGCAACCTGTGCTTCCAGCTTCTTCAGGCCATGTCCCGCGGTCAACGCGAGCACCAAACGCTCCAGCACCAGAGTCTTGTCCACCGGGCTACTGCGTATTTCGAGGTCGGCCTTGGCAATGGAGCGCAGCGCGCGCGCGATCTCAGTGCTGGTTTTGTAATGCCGCGCCTGCTGGATCAGGATGTCGGCGGCGAACGGTGGCATGCGAAATCCGGGCCACAGCACCTGCCAGATGGCGCGGGAATCACGCACCTTCTTCTCGTGAATGACGAGCATTTGCCGGTAGGTCCGCGCCAGCATGTACAGGTGGCCGATAGCGGAGTCTTCGCCACCGTCGGAAGCGTGCAGCAGGCCGTGCAGCAGAGTCAGGGCTAGCGGACGGTCACGCCGGCTGAGTGCGTCTGTCAGTTCATACAGCGAGCGCTGCTTGGCGGCAAGCACCATGGTTTCCACGTCACCCAGCGTGATGCGGCCAGGCTGCTCCGCAGAGCTGTTGTTGCTGCGAATGGGTGTGGACACATAGAGCAGCAGCTTCTCGAGCTCGCTGCCGATCAGCATCATGTCGCCTGCCAGGGAATCCACAAGCTCGCGCGCGGCATCTGGCTCGCACGTTACGCCGCGCTCCTCTGCCGTGGAAACAACCCACCGCGCGGCATCGTCCTCACTCACCTGCTGTAGTTCCACCGTGCCGCACCACTCGCCCAGCGTTTCGCGGATGCGATCGTAGCGTTCTTTATCGTCACGCTCCATGCGGCGCAAGTCGGTGGGCAGCGACAGGTGATCGGCCACAAAGAGCAGCAGCGCCTGCGGGTTGGGTGAGCGGAAATACCGCTCCAGCGCAGCAAACTCGTCCTTCTTGGCGCCGCGGCCGTAAAGCGACTTCAGTCCACGGAGGAAGATCACCTGGAACGGTGCCATGAGAGACGGTGTCTGCGCCAGGTCCAGTGCGTCGAAGATGTTGGTTTCGCTGCCAAGCTCCAGATCGTGCAGGCAGAAGTCGCGCAGGTCTGGCGGCACAAGCCTTGCGAGTACGCCTTTGCGGGCGCGCTCGTAAAGAAACGTTTCGGCACCCAGCAGAACGTAGCCTGGCCGCATGGCAGGCGTACTCAGTTCAGCAAGGAAGCGTTCCACTGCGGCAAAGGAGCGAAGCGGCGGCACACATCCAGCTTAGTCGACCAGCGAAGGACGTAAGCGTGGGAAAGCTGGAGTTTGTTTTGCGCCCGCTACACGCCGCTAGCCGCCAACACGCCAACCGGCGCGGGAGTAATGCCCCGTGTGGCGCTACGCTACGTGCATGGGAGCAGCCTGGTGAAGATCCGCCTCCTCAAGGTTCGAGCGGTACTGTTGCGGACGAAGCGTTCCGCGATGGCATGCGTCACGTGCGACTCCGCGACTGCATGCCAGGTGCGCAAGGATATCTTCGATCATCATTTCGGACACACCCTGCTGCTAACCGCTGCGCCTTTCATCGTGTTGATGATTGCGGCGGCCCTGGTCTACTTCGCCTTTCCGGTGCCGCAACGGTTGGAGCAGTAATGCCGACACCCATGCGGAGTGCAATTACGGCAGGTACGCTGCTGGGCATTGGAATGGGTGGCTTTGTGGATGGCATCCTCTTTCACCAGATACTGCAGTTGCACAACATGCTGTCGAACTGGGTGCCGCGCGACACCCTGGTGCATGAGCAGATCAACATGTTCTGGGACGGCCTGTTTCACGCTCTCACGTGGTGCGTAACCGCCGCGAGTATCTGGCTGCTCTGGTACACGGCGCGGTATCGCCAGGCGGTACCATCAGGCCGTGTATTGAGTGGGTCTGTGCTGCTGGGTTGGGGATTGTTTAACCTGGTGGAAGGCGTGATCGATCACGAAATCCTGCAGGTTCACCACGTCGCGCAGAACGGCAATCACCTGCTGTGGGACATGGTGTTTCTAGGTTTCGGCATCGCACTTGTAGCCGTGGGTGCCTCTGTCGTCCGGGCGGATCTGCGTTCCGGAACCCGGTGAACCGCCACGATCCACTTACGTAGCAGGCAACAGCTCTAATCAAGCAGCAAAAAAAACAGAAAGCCATCGCAGTGTTCTTGCTGTGCGATGGCTGGATGCCCTCAAGAGGAGAGCGGCCTACTGGAATCCTCGTTAGGCCTTGATGTGATGTACACCACAGTTACAGGAAGCGGCGCCGGAGCACTCCCGCGACGCCAAGCAGGCCCGTTCCCAGGAGCGCGAAGCTGGAGGGCTCAGGTGTAACCGACACGGCGGTTAGCCTTCCATTGAAGACCTGACCGACATAGTTTCCAGACATGTCCACCAGGTTGAAGGTACCCCCTGCCTGAGTGTAGTTGTGAAGATTGTCTGTAAAGGTGAACTTGTCGTTCGCGGCACCCACGTACACGATGGTTTGGTAATCCTGGCCGAGAGTTCCAATGCCGTTCTGTGAAGTGCCATTGGAAAAGCTCAAGTTGATGTTTAGGACTGAAGGATTGAAGGAAGCGCTGCACGGATACGACGTGCATACATCCAGAGTCGTCATCCCGGTTACCGTGACGGCGTAGTTCGTGTTGAGATTACCCGAAATGCTGTAGGTGACAGGGGAGGCGTGCGCGGCTGCAGTGGCAGCGAGCAGCGCAAGGGAGAAGAAGGCAGAACGTAAACGCATCAGTAGACCTCGTTTGAACTGTAGGCGGAGTCTACGCGATAAAATCCTCGTTCTGCCATCAAGAAAGTGACGTCGTAGGTTATAGCCGATGCAGCTCGCTGGGCCAACGCTAACTTACAAAGTAAGTGAAATCTGAGCGCTACTTAAAAACTGTTCAGGATTTCGCTAACAATTTGTCCGGCTAAGTCACGGGAAAGTCGGGCGACTGCCGCGCCATCTTCCTGGATAAACGCGCTCAGGTCCTGCGTGGATTGGAACTGCTCGCGAAACGAGATTTTGTCATTTCGGTAGAGCACGCGGCCGTCTCGCGCGGTAAGCACCACCTTTACCGTGATCTGAACCAGATAAGACGACGTGGAGCCAGTGGTGGGATCATAAGTAAGCGGCGCGATGTTCTCCGTCAAAATGGTGCCTTGCAGAGTTGCGTCGCTGGCCTCTGAATCGTCCGTCTGGGTCACGCGGTACCGCGTACGTGTGTTCAACTCGTGCACGGTTGCATCGGTTAAAGCTACTTCTGTGTGGAACTGCTGAACGTTCGTGCGGAACACCGGCACCGCGAGCGTCCGCACACTACTCGGGACGTGCGCCGCATTGCCAGCAACGTGGTAACCGCACCCAATCAGGACTGGCTGCAGGGCCAGTGTTAACCAGGCTAAGAGTCGACGAAGCACTGTTACCTTCTACCAGCCAATGCAGCAGCCCTTTTTTGTGCATCCAGAAAGCGGCGCACACGGTCCAGCGAACGCGCCTTGCCAAACACCACCAGACTTTCCAGCAACGGCGGGGAGGCTGTTTTGCCCGTGAGGACGGCGCGAAGCAGCATAAAGCCTTCCTTGACACTCCATTCTTTTGCCGTCAGCAGCGTGCGCACGGCTGCGTCGATGCACTCTGTCGTCCATTCACAGGCTTCCAAGGCGGTAAGCATTTCGCCACCCAAAGCCAGGGTCTCGTCTAACGTCCGCTTCTTGGGAATGAATACGTCCTTGGCTGGCTGCACCTCATCCTTGAAGAAGAAATCTGCCATGTCGCCGAACTGCGAGAGCGTTTCAATGCGCGTTTGTACCAGCGGTGCGATCTCGCGCAGGTAAGTGTCGCTGAAGACCGTTGCCCGCAGTGACGCGAAGAACTCATCCGGCGTTTGGCGGCGGAGGTACTCGCCATTCAGCCACTTCAGCTTGACCAGATCGAAGACCGGACCGCCCAGCGAGATGCGCTGGAAGTCAAAGCGTTCCAGCATGTCGGCGAGCGAGAACATGTCGCTCAGCTTGGTGTCGAGGCCGCGATTGACGATCTCCTGCTCGCTGGGCTGGGCCATACCGCCTCCCATCAGGCCAAGGAAGTTCAACATGGCTTCTGGCAGAAAGCCTGCCTGACGGTAGTAAATAAGCGACACAGGATTCTTGCGCTTGCTGATCTTGCTTTTGTCCGTGTTGCGCAGCAGAGGCATGTGCCAGAAGCGCGGCAGGTCCCATCCGAATGCGCGGTACAGTAACACGTGCTTGGGCGTGGAACTGATCCACTCCTCGGCGCGAATCACGTCGGTGATGCCCATCAGGTGGTCGTCGATGACATTGGCAAGGTGGTAGGTCGGGTAGCCGTCGGACTTCATCAGCACCTGGTCGTCCACGTTGTTGTGGTCGAAGGTGATGTCGCCGCGAAGCTCATCGCGAAAGGTGGTGGAGGCGATGCCGGGACCCTTGTCGCCCTCGGGAACGCGCAGGCGGATGGTGTACGGCTTGCCCGCAACCAGTGCGGCATCCACCTCCTCGGGCGTGTAGTAGCGGCTAGGCCCGGCGTACTTCGGAGCCTGTTTTGCCGCCATCTGCGCCTTGCGTTCGGCTTCGAGTTCTTCCGCGGTCTCAAAGGCGCGATAGGCGGTGCCGTTATCCAGCAGCCGCTGGCAGTACTCGCGGTAAATCTCCGTGCGTTCACTCTGGCGATAGGGGCCATGCGGGCCGCCAACGTCCGGGCCCTCATCCCACTGCAGGCCAACCCAGCGCAGCGCGTCAAAGATCATCTGCTCGCTGCTGGAAACGAAGCGGGTACGGTCCGTGTCTTCAATCCGCAGGACGAACTTGCCGTCACGCTGCTTTGCGAACACATAGTTCAGCAGGCCGATATAAGCCGTTCCAACGTGCGGGTCTCCGGTGGGCGAAGGTGCGATACGCACACGGACGGGCGCGTCCGCCTTGGTGCTTGGATGATCTCCGGTACTCATGCAAGGTCGATGGTAGCAGGTTGACCAACTTGACCAACCGGCGTAGCTTTACCCCATGGCTGCCTACAACATCTACGAGGCAAAAACCTCGTTTTCCTCGCTTTTAGAACGGGCATCTGCAGGAGAAGAGGTTGTCATTGCCAAGGCGGGGAAACCGCTATGGCGCATCGTCCCGCTACAGCCACCGGAAGAGCAGGAGTCTCCTTACTTTCGAAAGGGTCCGGGCTCTGAAAGTGGAGACTGGAGCGAACTCCTGAAGGCCTTGGATGAGCCTTGGGATGAAGACACGCAGCGTGCGTTCGGAATGATCGATTGATCCGCTATCTGCTGGATAGTCACGTGTTTTTGTGGTGGGTCAACGCCGATTCACGTTTGCCACCGGAGGCAATTGAAAGAGTGCGCCGTTCGCGCGAGGTCTACGTCAGTGTGGCGACCGTCTGGGAGCTTGGACTAAAGATCGCCAAAGGCAAATTGCAGGAATCACGGTCACTTCTGGCGCTGACCGAAGAATTTCGCTTTAAAATCTTGCCCATTCAGCCAGAGCACGCAGAGGCAGCCGCAAGAGTCAGCCCGATTCACCGCGATCCCTTTGACCACATGCTGCTGGCGCAGGCGAAAGTAGAAGGTCTGACTCTGGTGACACACGACCGCATCCTTGCGGACTACGGCGTACCGGTGCTGCTTGTCTGAAGGCTAGAACCTCGAAGAGTCGTCGCGCGGAGGCACGTAGCTTGGCGGCGCGCTCGTTGCAGGCGGGTAAGCAGCCGGAGTAGGGGGAACGTAGCCGGGCGGGTATGCAGGTGGAAAGCCCACGGCGTACTCGGGCGCTGGCACGACCTTCCAGCGGGAGAACGCCAGCACGTACAGCATGATGATGCCGACGAATGGGATCAGCATGAGGAGCGAAAGCGGTCCGCCTAACCCTGCCTTCTTGAAGATCACCCAGAAGGGCACGATGATGAGTGCCGCGCCAAACAAACCGAAGAGCACCATCATGGGGCCCATGATGGCAAGCATGTGCTGAATCTGCGCTGGATCGGGCTGCTGCTGCATTCTGTTCTTCTCCGGATACCCGCAGCCAATGTAGCGTAAGTTCGCCCCGGTTCCGCAGAAATCTTTCAGGTGAGATCGTCGGTGTCGAACGCAGGTTTGCGGCCCAGTCTGCGGGTGCTGTAGGGCTCCTCGCCATCAATCAGGGTTCGCACCACCACGTCCACGTCTTCGGCATCCTCAACCTCCGCGGTCATGGTCCGGGGCGCGCCTGGTTCCGGTAGTGACTCGAGCAGCACGGTTACGTGTGCGACAGCAGTACCAGCATGGTTCAGCCCTTCCGGAGTCTTGGCCTTGATACTCACATCGCGCTCTGGAATGTGCAAGAGGTCAGCTACACGGGCCCGCATTTCCCCGGCTACCGGCACGATCTTTGGCTTCATCAGAATCAGCACGCAATCCATGTTGACAATGCGGTAGCCGGCGGTGGCGATTTCTTCCAGGGCGGTTTCCAGGAAAATGGTTGAGTCGGCATCCTTCCAGCGCATGTCGCTCGGCGGGAAGAAAGTCCCAATGTCGCCGGCGCTCACCGCGCCGAGCAGTGCGTCGGTAATGGCATGCAGCAGGAGATCGCCGTCGCTGTGGCCGGCCAGGCCCTCGCTGTGCTCGAGTTTCATGCCGCCGATCACCAGCGGAACGCCCGGCTTGAACGCGTGGGAGTCGAAACCGTAGCCAATCCTCATGCCCATCAGAACCTGCTTCCCAGGAGTTAAGACTCTTGCGTACCGCCACCCTGACGGTTTCAGCATAACCGCACCGTGCTGGCGGAGGCGTGCAACCTGCCCTGGGCAAAGCCGGTATACTTCAGCGTCTATGGTCGTTCATGCAATTCTTCCGGCAGCGGGCCTGGGCACGCGCATGGCTGTTCCCGGAACCAGCGCCAAGCAGTTCCTTTCGCTGGGCGGAGTGCCCCTCCTGATCCACAGCGTGCGCGCCTTTGCTGACAAGGTGAATGTGCGGTCGGTGACGGTGGCGGTGCGCGATGCGGAGCGGGAGCGTGTGCAGGAGCAACTGCAGCGGCACGCGCTGGCGGACCGCGTGAAACTGGTGACCGGAGGAGAGACGCGGCAGGACTCCGTGGCCGCCGCCCTGCGCTCACTGCTCGCTGCGGCAGACGACATCGTGCTGATCCATGACGCAGTACGTCCGCTGATTGACGCCGCCACCATCGAGCGCACGATCGAGGCCATTACAAAGCACGGAGCAGCCATCGTCGCGCTGCCCGCGATCGACACCATTAAGCAGGTGGACCGCACTGCGGACGGCGCAATCATCACCGCCACGATTCCTCGCGAGCGAATCGTGCAAGCCCAAACACCCCAGGGCGCACGATACGGCGACCTGATGCATGCCTTCCAGGAGGCAGAGGAAGACAGCTTTGCGGGTACGGACGAAGCCAGTCTGCTGGAACGCGCAGGCATCTCGGTCGCGGTTGTTCCGGGCTCCTCGGCAAACTTCAAGGTCACCCAGCCCGGTGACCTGGAACTGGCAGAGTTTTACCTTGGCAAGCTGAGATGAGCCGCCAGCAGCGCGACACTCTGCGTCACTCCGGGTTTTCCAAAGGGTGTCTGTGTCTACTCCACAGGAGGCTCTATGCGCTCTCTCGCAACCGCTTCGTTTCTGCTCGGAACACCGCTGCTAGCACAGCAGGCAGCTTCCGGTGCCTGCACGGTACAGCAGGCCATGCAAGCAGAGCAGCGGCAGGACTGGAACGGTGCCATCCGGCTGTACACCTGCCTAAGCGCGGCGGCACCGCAGGACTGGCGTCCCGTGAACTCGGTCGCAGGGGTTTACGGCATCTTGAACCGGCCAACCGACGAGATCCAATGGGCAGAGAAGGCGAGCGCGCTGGCACCCAACGAGCAGGCACCGTACCTGAACCTGGGTAACGCGCAGGCAGCACTCAAGAACAGTGCCGCTGCCAGAGCTGCCTTTGAGAAAGCCACGGCAGTAGCGCCGAACAGCCCTCTGGGCCCGTATAGCCTGGGCGTGCTTGCCGACGAAAGCCGCAACCCCGCCGAGGCGGAACGCTGGTATCGCCGCGCCCTGCAGATTGAGCCGCGGTTTGAGGATGCATCCGTCTCACTGGCGGCCCTGCTGGGCAACACCAATCGCGTAGGCGAAGCCATACCTATCCTGCAGAAGGTAGTTGCAAGCAACCCAGAAGCGCAGGACGCAAAACAGATGCTGGAAGTTATGCAGCGTGGCGGCCCACAGACCAGACCCCAACCGGCACCTATCGAACGCCGTCCGCCTTCATAGCCTCAACATCATCTCGTTGGTTGGTTGAAAGCCGGCGCGCTCGTAGATAGGCCGGCCGAATGGCGACGCGTGTAGCGTGATCACCTGCTTCCCGCGTCTCCTGCACTCCTCCACGCATGCCTGTAGCAATTGGTTGGCCAGCCCTCGCCCTCGCGCATCCGGCTCCGTGTAGAAGTTCAGCAGGTAGGCACGGCCTGCCTCCACATGAAGGTAGTGCGGCGGGAAGTCTGAGAAGTGGATGCCTGCACCGGCCAGCACGCGACCCTCCTCTTCCAGCAGCAGGCCAACGTAGCGACCGTCCTGCAGGCGCTCTCGGACCCACGGCTCAAACCGCGTGTCCATTGCGCTGAGCTGCTCTTCATCGGCGAATTGGTTGTCAGAAAACATCCGGTGCCGGTGTTCTGTAATCCGTCGTGCGTCGATGGGAGTGGCTAGGCGCAGAGTAGGCATGGCATTCAGCGTACTGCCTTCCGGGTGCGGCAGATGAAAACGTGCTGCGCATTTCTGTGGACCGGTAAGAGGAACGGTGATACACGGTTGCGGTTACGCCAGAGCTGCCCGAAAGGTGCTGAATCCATGATCGCCACCCTCCTGCTTGCCGCTGAAGTTGCAGCGGCCGCACAACTGCTTCCACCCACGCCGCCCATGAAGATGGGTCTGTGGGAGACGGAAAGCGCGACCAAGATGAACATTCCCGGCATGCCCGTTGCCATGTCAGGCCTGGGCAATCGCACGTTCAAGGTGCGCGGCTGCGTGACGCCGGAAAGCTACGCAAAGTACGTCAACGCCACCCAGCAGCGAAAAGACTGCGAGTTCACCAACACCAGGTGGAGCAGCTCGTCGTACACCACAGACATGAGTTGCAACAAAGGCAGGATGACTGGGCACACCGAGGTCAGTTTCGATAGCACGGAGTCCGCGCACGGCACCTCGCACCTCGCGACCGAAGGCGGCAAGGGCATGATCGGAGACTCTACCTTCACCATGCACTACGTGGGTGCAGACTGCGGTTCCGTGACACCGGATAAGCCGGTCATCGTGAAGTAGCGACAGAACGGCCCACCCGGCAGCGGCGCGCAGGTTACATTGAGCTATGACACCGGACAAGCTGTTTCAGTACGCAGGAAATGTGGTGGCACCCTGCTGGTTGCTGCTGCTGGTGGCACCGCGCTGGCGCTGGACGCAGCGCATTGTCACCTTTGTCTGGCCGCTGCTGATTGCGGCGGTATACGTATGGCTCCTGCTGGCGTACCGGCCGCCTGCGGGCAGTGGATTCGGTTCGCTGACGCAGGTTCAGGTGCTGTTTTCGTCACGGTATGCACTGCTCGCAGGCTGGATTCACTATCTCGCATTTGACCTGTTCATCGGTGCATGGGAAACGCGGGATGGGCTGCGGCTCGGCATCTCGCGGTGGGCTCTGCTGCCGTGTCAGGTGCTTACCTTTCTGCTTGGGCCTGCGGGGCTGGCACTTTACCTCCTGATCAAGCTGGCGCTGCGCCGCGCTGTCGGGGTTGAGGGCGGAGCGGCGGCATGAGGAGGTTGGGCGAGGGCCTGGCTCTACTGCGTTCTGCACTTTCAACGAACCGGCCCATGCGTCTGGCGCTCTGGTGGCAACTTGCGCTGCTGGCAGGCGGAGCGTTTGCCCTGCCGTTTGACCGGCGGGTGGTTCTCGGATTGAGTCCATGGGTCAAGCCGATGAAGTTTGAGGTCTCCGTCATTGTCTATCTGCTGACGATCGCGCTCATGCTGTACGGCTTGCGGTGGCATCGGTCAGAGCAGGATGGCGCGGGCCTGCCGAGACTACGCCGGTGGTTGAGCATCGGGTTCGCAGTTGCCATGACGGTAGAAAACACAACCATCGCGCTGCAGTCAGCGCGGGGCGTACGCTCGCACATGAACTACACCAGCTTGCTGAACGGCGTGCTGTTCGGCTTGATGGGCGTGTTCATCGTCGTGAATACCGTGCTGGTCGCGTGGCTGCTGGTGTTGTGGTTCGCGGCACGAGCACGGACGCCGCCTGCGGTCACGTGGGGTGTGCGACTTGGCTTGCTAACGCTGCTGCTTGGCAGCGTGGAAGGCTTTGTGATGGTGCAGCATGGAGGCCATACCGTGGGAGGTAACGACGGCCTGGCCGGGCTCTACTTTCTCAATTGGAGCCGCGGCCACGGCGACCTGCGCGTGGCACACTTCTTTGCGCTGCACGCCCTGCAGGTGTTTCCGCTGGCAGGCCTGCTGTTTGCCGGAACGCGCCTGAAGCAAGTGGCGCAGGTGCTTGCGACGTGGCTTTTTGCCACCTTCTATGTCGGCGGTGTCTGGTGGTTGTTTGCCGAAGCCATGCACGGACGCCCGCTACTTCACAGTTAGAGGAAGGAGCCGCATAGGATGGGAGAGTGCCCCAGCGTGTAAGCCTCCCCCTCAACCGATCGCTCCTTCGCCCGGGAGAACGGGTCTGCGTGGCGGTTTCTGGAGGTGCGGATTCCACGGCTTTGCTGCTTGCGCTCCACCAACAGGCGGCGTCGCTTGCCGTCGGGATTTCTGCGGCGCATCTGCACCATGGCATCCGCGGCGCAGAGGCCGACGCTGACCTCGAGTTTGTGCAGGAGCTCTGCAAACGGCTTGACGTGGAGCTGCACGTGGAACGCGCCGATGTGCCGTCTGCTGCAACTTCCGGTGGCGAGACACTGGAAGAGGCGGCCCGCAACGCCCGCCTGAGCTTCTTCGACCGGCTGCTGCAGGCCGGGGAAGCCGGCATTGTTGCTACCGCACACACGGAAGACGACCAGGCCGAGACGGTGCTGATGAAGCTGATGCGCGGCGGGTGGACGGAGGGGTTGGGTGGTATTTCACCGATTCTGAAGCGTCCTGCGGGAAGCATTGTGCGCCCTCTGCTGGCAGCCACCCGGCGTCAAACGGTCGAGTTCCTCCAGGCCAAAAAACAGGGCTGGAGGGACGACAGCACCAATCAATCCCTGGCGCATACCCGCAACCGGGTGCGGACGATCCTCCTGCCCGTGCTCCGGGAGTTCAATCCTTCGATCACGTCCACGCTGTCGTCCACGGCGCAGATCGCGCGTGACGAGGAAGCGCACTGGCAGCCGGAGATCGCCCGCCTGCTAACCCAGCTCGCGCTGCCGGGCAAGCCGGTGCGCGGAGGCGGACGTGCTGTGGGGACCGCACCTGGCGGCGGCTCCGTGGCATTCGAGATGGAGCGGCTCCGATCGCTGGACGTCGCGACTCGCCGCCGGCTGCTGCGCGCCGCGGCTGCTCGCTTAGGCACCCGGCTGTCGTTTGCTGATATCCAGCGCACACTTCAGATGTGCGGTCTGCAGTCCCCAGATCATCCCGTAGATCCGACCGTACCTTCCAAGCCAAACAGCCGGTTGGACTTGCAGGGAGGCATGCGAGTGGAACGGTCCCTGCGGGAACTTCGCTTGAGCCGGGCCTGAATCGGTACCGCATTGTGCCGCGAGGCACAAAAAACTGCGGTGCGTTGTGCACAGCACTCATGGCAACGATATGATGATCCGATTAGTCTGTAGATTGCTGCGCGTGTACTCCGACATCCTGCACCGTACCGTGTTCACGGACGTCTAAAGGTTGAGGTCACCGGGGCAGGCAAAAACCGAGAGCGATGGAGCCGGAGTTCCGCCGCACCGTGGCCGAGAGAAATGGGGTAATACACCTTGAATTCCACTGTAAAGACCGTCCTCATCTGGGTCCTGATGATCGCCTGCCTGATCTCCGTGTGGGAGTTCGTCATGCGCAGTGCCACGGGTGGTCATGACTCTGCGGTAAGCCTGTCGCAGATGCAGGATTACGCCGACAAGGGCAAGATTTCTGAAGTCACGGTGAACGGCACAGACGTGACCGGCAAGTTCAAAGACTCCAAGGAGTCGTTCCACACCACCATTCCGGCGAACTACCCGGACCTGTACAAGTCGCTGCACGAGAAGGGCGTCAACATCACGATTAAGGACCAGAACAACTCCTTCTGGTTCGCCGCGCTGGTGCAGTTCCTGCCCATGCTGCTGATTCTGGGTGTGTTCCTGTTCTTCCTGCGCCAGATGCAGTCAGGCGGCAACAAGGCGTTGAGCTTCGGCAAGAGCCGTGCGCGCCTGCTGAGCCTGCAGCAGAAGAAGGTGACGTTCAAGGACGTTGCCGGCGTGGACGAGGCCAAGGAAGAGCTCAAGGAAATCATCGAGTTCCTGCGCGAGGCGCAGAAGTTCCAGAAGCTTGGCGGCCGCATTCCTAAGGGCGTGCTGCTCGTCGGACCTCCCGGAACCGGTAAGACCCTGCTTGCGCGCGCGGTAGCCGGAGAGGCGAACGTTCCGTTCTTCTCGATCTCCGGTTCGGACTTCGTCGAGATGTTCGTCGGCGTCGGCGCATCGCGTGTGCGTGACCTGTTCGAACAGGGCAAGAAGAACGCTCCCTGCATCATCTTCATCGACGAAATCGACGCGGTTGGACGTCACCGTGGCGCAGGCCTGGGCGGAGGTCATGATGAGCGCGAGCAGACGCTCAACCAGTTGCTGGTCGAGATGGACGGCTTTGAGGCAAACGAGGGTGTCATCCTCGTGGCCGCAACCAACCGTCCTGACGTGCTCGATCCCGCGCTTCTGCGTCCCGGACGTTTCGATCGCCGCGTCATCGTCGATCGCCCGGATATCCGTGGCCGTGAAGAGGTCCTGAAGGTACACGCGAAGAAGGTCCCCATGGCCGACGACGTGAACCTGAACGTCCTGGCACGCGGCACACCGGGTTTCAGCGGTGCCGATCTGGCGAACATGGTGAACGAGGCTGCGCTGACCGCTGCCCGGTTCAATCGCAAGGCCGTACACATGTACGACTTCGAGATTGCTAAGGACAAGGTCCTGATGGGCGCGGAGCGCAAGAGCATGCTGCTGACCGACCAGGAGAAGAAGGTGACGGCGTATCACGAGGCTGGCCACGTGCTGGTTGCCGCCATGCGCGACCACTCCGACCCGCTGCATAAGGTCACGATCATCCCCCGCGGTATGGCGCTGGGTGTGACCATGCACTTGCCGCAGGAAGACAAGCACACGGTCACGCGTGACTACCTGGAGTCGCAGCTCGCCATCTTTATGGGCGGACGTTGCGCGGAAGAGATCTTCCTGCACCAGATGACAACCGGTGCGGGCAATGACATCGAGCGCGCTACCGAACTGGCCCGCCGCATGGTGTGCGAGTACGGCATGAGCAAGATGGGCCCAATGACCTACGGCAAGAAGGAAGGCGGAGAAATCTTCCTGGGTCGCGAAATCCAGCAGCACCGCGATTTCTCTGACTCAACGGCAGAAGCCATTGACGCCGAAGTGAAGAAGTTCGTTCACGACGGTTACCAATCCGCCTACTCGATCCTCGACGGCAACCACGACATCATGCACCGCATGAGCCAGTTGCTGCTGGAGCGCGAGACGCTGGATGCCGAAGAGATCAAGCTGATCATCGAAGGCAAGGATCTGCCGCCAATGCGGTCGCCGCTGGCACACGCAGAGCCGGGCTCGGGTGGGGACACGCAAAAGGTGCTAAAGCCGGAGGGCGGACGCACGCCAGGCTTCGGAGAAGGGCGTCCTTCGCCGGCATAAACCAGGGCAAACTGACCAAAGAAGAGAGCCCGCACAGCGTGCGGGGGGTCTTGTTTGGGTGCGACTGGTCCGGGCTAACCTATGCG
>CAXTBQ010000026.1:27908-43545 GCA_964242065.1 uncultured Terriglobus sp.
GCGCCCCCTCCCCCGCAAAAACCCCGCCCAACCACACAAACCACCCCCCCCCCCCCCCCGGGGGGGCTCTCTTCTTTGGGTGCAACTCGTCAGGGCTAACCTATGCGGTCGATTAGTATGAGCCGCACATCGCGCAGGTTGTTGCCTGTGGGGCCGATTTGGATAGCGTCGCCGACGGCACGCAGCAGCGGCGTAGTACTGAAGCCGCTGAGAGCATCCATGACCGAGAGACCCGCCGCTTCCGCACGGGCAGGTGTGGTCTCGTCGCACGCTGCTCCTGCCGCCGCGCTGTGTCCATCGATGCCGTCAGACCCGGCACTCAGAATCGTCGCACTTCGCCCCGAGCGTGCCAGAGCCTCTGCGCACCACAGCGCAAACTGCTGGTTCCTGCCACCCTCGCCGGGCGTTTGGGAGAGTGTCACAGCCACCTCACCCACAGAGATCATGCAGAAAGGCGTTCCGCGGTCCCGCGCCAGAGCCTCGGCGCGCTGCAGCAGGTAGACACCGGCGTCGCGATAGTCCAGATCGTCACAGGAGTTGTCAATTTCGGCGTGGAAGCCAGCTGCTTCTGCTGCGATCTTTGCCGCGCGCGCAAGCACCTCACTGGACAGCAGTACTCGCCAGTGCGCGTTGCGGAAGGCCGGGGATGTGGACTTGGGTGTCTCAGGCAGGGTGGCCGCCTCAAACCAGTCCACAATGCGTTGCGGCAGCAGGGCTCCCCGGCGAAGCGTGTCGAACAGGGCACGAGTGTCCTCTACGGAAGAAGAGTCGGGCAGGGAAGGTCCCGATGCGATCGCATCGGGCGAGGCGGCGGGCACGTCCGAGATAAGCAGTGTGCACTGCACGGCGGCAGCTGCGGCTGCTTCTGCCAGCCTCCCGCCCTTTACCGCGGAGAGATGCTTGCGCAGCGTGTTCATCGCGGTAATATTCAGCCCGGAACCTACCAGCGTCCGCGAGAAGGTCGCGACGTCCTCCAAGGTGATCGCCGGCTCCAGCGGCTGCTCCACCATGGCAGAAGCGCCGCCGCTCACAAGGAAGAGCACCGCGCATCGGGGCGTCACCCGGCGGAGCGCTTCCAGGATGCGCGCAGCAGCATGGAGAGAGTCTGCGGTGGGCGTGGGGTGCGCGCCGGGCAGGAACTCCGCGGCCGAATCGCCCCGTTCTTTGGGGAGCGTTTCCGATGGAGCCACCACAATGGCACGGCACGGCACTCCGCAGAGCGCCTCGGCAGAAGCGCGGTACATGGCCACTGCGGCCTTGCCCAGGGCAACGATCACAACTTCATCAACGTCGGCCAGTGGAAGCGATCGGCCGGCTAGAGTGAGTGTGCCGCCCCCCACGAGCACTTCCCGGCGGACCGCGGCGTCCACATCCACAGCCTGCAGCGCCTGCCTAAAGATGGCGCGCGCGGCGTTGCGCAAGTGCTCACTCACGCGGATGTTTGACGCTGCCGGAGTGCCAGCGAGATCAGCACGGCCCCCGATGCCAGCGCCAAAGCGGATGCGAACAGTCCGGCGCTGTAGCTGTGGGTGCGGCCCAGCAGCCAGCCGGTGGCGTAAGGCCCGAGAAATCCGCCGACGTTGCCCACCGAGTTGATGGCCGCAATGGCCAGGGCTGCAACGCTCGCGGCCATGCGCTGGCTGCACGCCGCCCAGAACACCGGCATCGAGGCAAACACGCCAAACGCTGCGAGTGAAATCGCCAGCACCGTCAGGCTAGCTGTAGGAGCCAGCGCCGTCAGCGCGAAACCCGCACCGGCGGCGCTGTAGGAGGCAAACAGGGTCCAGCGGCGCTCCGCGCGTAGGTCGGACCACCGGCTCCATGCGAGCATGGCCGCACCGCCAACGGCGTATGGAATGGCATTGACCCAGCCCAGCGCGCGCAATGAAACGCCGTGGCTGGTGAGCAGCCGGGGAGCCCAGAACCCAAGCTCGTACAGGCCGATCATCAGGGTGAAGTACGCGCCTGCCAGCAGGATCATGCGCGCTGCAGAAAGCCGCTGCGCCCCCGCATCGGAAGCGCTGATCGCGCTTGTCTCCGATGCGATGGATGAAAGCAGCGCTTCCTTTTCGGCTCCGTTCAGCCATGCGGCACTCTTCACGTCTGGATCGAGCATCCACGGCACCGCACAGCCAAGGAGCACGGCGGGTAGCGCCTCCAGCAGAAAGAGCCATTGCCAGCCTGCCAAGCCGTGCCAGCCGTTCATCTGCATGAAGGCCGCAGAGATGGGGGAGCCCACCACGTTTGACAGGGGGATCGCGAAATAAAACAGCGCCAGGATGCCGGCCCGCGCCGACCCGGGCAGCCACTGCGTCAGGTAGTACACAATGCCCGGGAAGAAACCGGCTTCCGCCGCACCCAGCAGAAAGCGCAGCACGATGTACACGCGCGGACCGTGCACAAATGCCATGCCGCCAGAGACGGCACCCCAGCCAATCATGAGGACCGCAATCCATCGCAATGCACCCACGCGCGCAAGAACGTAATTACTGGGTACCGCGAACAGCAGGTATCCCAGAAAGAAGATGCCCGCCGCAAAGCCGTATGTTGAGTCGCTGATGCCGAGATCGCGGTTCATGGTCAACGAGGCAAAGCCCACGTTTACACGATCCAGGAAGGCGACAAAGTAGAGCAGCACCAAGGGAGGCGCTACACGGAACGACACCTTGCGAATGACTGGCTGGAGCAACTGCAAGTTCGCAGAGGAGTTCACGGAAGAACTCTATCGCATCCCTTCACTGGTCGGCGCGAAGGAAACGCAATTGTTGAATGCGCCGGGATCGACGGCTTGCTCGTGGACGGGTGTTCTGAAAGGCGATCGCCTACCTGCCGTAGGAAAGCATCGGCATGGTGTTGGCTCAAAGAGGAGCATGGAGAACTGCGAGCGCTGACAAGCGTTTGACAAATTCGTGACATGCCGGTCCCAGCAATCGGATACGCTGGGTTCGTTTCATGGAGACACTATGACATTGAAGGCTCTTCTAAGGTCCACCCTACTCGTTGGTTCGGCAGCGATTCTCGGCTCCACTGTCGCGTCCGCATCCATTATGGCAACTGCCACTGCGTACAGCACCCAGCTCACGCCCAGCACGTACGACTACAACATCACAGTCAACAACACGGGAACCACAACGATCGGCACGTTTTGGTTTAGCTGGATTCCGGGAGCGGGTTTTCTTTCCGCGGTACCTAGCAGCGTGCACTCACCGGCAGGCTGGACCGAGGTGGCGACGAATGCCGGTGCCGCCATCCAGTGGGTCACGGCAAGCAATCTGCTGTCGCCCGGGTCATCCCTGTCTGGATTTGAATTTGTCAGCACGGAGACGCCCGCCCAACTCGCATCAAGCTTCACAACGGCTAAAGGTGTAACCGATCCTGCTGCAATTTACTTCGTCTACCAGGGCGCACCGCTTGCTGATCCGGGGTACGAAGCCGTCGCCAACGTTGTAACCCCGGAGCCCTCGACGATCCTATTCACGCTAACGGGCCTGCTTGGAACATTAGCCCTCACCCTGCACCGTAACAATGCGCTGCAAGGCTAAACACCGTCTCTGAATATGATCGCCTGATCTTGTTCTGACGGACTCCCACACAATGTTGGGAGTCCTTTTTCTTTGGCAATCGACTTCGCTCTCCGGTGGTGTCAGCAGCTGTGCACAACTGTGCCAATCCCTTCGTCGCCTTCGCCTCAGCGCAGACTTGCCGACTTTACTTCCTTGCTCTTATCGCTGCGTTCTTCCAGGGCAAGCGCTTCCGGCATGTAAGTGATGGCCTTCAACACTTCCGGATCGTCGTCAATGCGCGCGCGGAGTCCCTCACCGGTGCCGAACTGCGATGTAAAGAGAAATCCCTTGATGTTTGATTTGACCCAGGCCAGGTTGGTGTTTATTTCGGCGTCAGTGTAGTCGATCTTTTCGGTTTTCAGGAAGTTCTTGAAATCGCTTAGTACCGCATCGTCTACTGCAAAGTCCTTCCCGATGGTGCGATGCGCCAGGTAGTGCTTGGTGAAGTTGAAGAAGGCGCCGTGAACCAGCAGGTTGCTCTCGAATACATTGGTCTTGGGGCTTTCGATCTTCTCATCCGGCGTAATGCCGCCTCCGCCGTACACCGTGCGTCCGCTGTCGGTCTGCTTCACTTCCTGGTTGGTCTTATCGGCCGGTTTGCCGTCGCGGCGCATGAAGTAGTCGTACATGGAGACACCGTTGTAATCGCGCTGGATCAGGCGTCCGCTGGGCGTGTAGTAGTGGTAGGTGGTCAGCGCCAGGCCTGTGTTCTCCGCCACCTGGAACACCGTCTGCACCAGGCCCTTGCCAAAGGTGGTTTCGCCCACGATCAGGGCGCGGTCATGATCCTGCAGCGCACCGGAAACGATCTCGGCAGCGGACGCAGTGTTGCGGTTCACCAGCACAACGATGGGGTACTTCTTGCCTGTTTCGCCGTGGTTTGCCTTGTACGTCACGTCCGCAAACGACCGGCCCTTCTGCGACACGACCAGGTCACCTCTGTTCAGGAACTTGTCGCTCATGGCGACCGCCTCATTCAGCAGGCCGCCCGGATTACCACGCAGATCGATGACAAGGCCGGTCAGTTCCGGGCCGAACTTTGCCAGCGCCTCGCCTACCTCCTTTGAGGTGCTTTCGTCCGTGAAGTTGGTGACACGCATGTAGCCGATGCCGGGCTTGATCATGTAAGCAAGGTCCATGGCAGGATGCGGGATTTCATCGCGTGTCAGATCGAAGGTCAGCGGCTTGTCCTGGCCCTCACGCAGCATCTGCACGGTCACGTGCGTGCCTTTCGTACCCTTCAGGATGTTCGAAACGGCCAGCGAATCCATGCCGTCCGCGTTCTTGCTATCGATGAACAGGATCGCGTCGCCCGGCCGGATGCCTGCCTTGGCTGCTGGCGACCCATCGAACGTGTTGATGACGATCACGCGCTGTACGCCATCCTTGCCCACCTGCGGCTGAATCTGCATGCCGACGCCGTAGTAGCGACCGTGCTGGTCCTCCCGCATTTGCGCATAGGCTTTGGGGTCGTAGAAGTTCGAGTGCGGGTCCAGGACGTGCAGCATGTTGGGAATCGCGCCGTCGTAGATCACCTTGTCGATCTTGTCGCCGTTCAGCTTGTCCGCGTAGTTGGCTTCCACCACGGAGTACACATCCGTGAACTGGTGCAGGCTGTCGCGGACCGTGGTTTCATCCGTGGCTTGCTGAGCGTTGACGCGGCCGTCAAGGAGCGACCCTGCAACCGCACAGGTGCCGAAGAAAAGCGAAAGTGAAACCAGGGCGCGACGGGTGCGTGTAGGCATGCTGGCAGATAACCTCGAGGGTGTCGCTTGGGACGACTGTCACGCTCTGCCGGCGCGGAAAGATCGGAGGCAGGACGCTCCAGAGTAAGACGGAGTATAGCACCGGAGTGTCACCCGACCGGTGCGAAGGTGAACCGCTTCCATGAAGCCGCATGGGCTCCGTCCCGAATGGGAAGGGCATGCGCGTAAAATGAGACGGTCTACCGGGCCGCTCCGCGGGCACGTCCAACGGTGTAGACAGCGCGCTTCCGCGCCACACGGATTTTTGCAGGTACGCATGACTCATTTCACCCGGACTTTCCGCGGCGCACTGCTGGCCGGATCCCTTTTCACCAGCGCTGGAACATCGCTTCTGGTGGCGCAGACCGCCCCGCCCAAATCCATGCCGGTGCCGCGCTATCAAAGCCCAGGTGTGCCGCAGATCCAGGCGCCCACACCGCAGTATCAGTTGCCCCAGACGCAGGCCATTACGCCGAATGCCACGGTGGTGGAAGATGTGATCGTCCGCGTGAACGACGGCATCATCTCGCGGTCTGACGTGGAGCGCGCTCAGGCGCAACTGCAGAGCGAAATCGCCCAGAATCCCAGCGCTGCAGGCGATCCCGCCGAGCGCGAGCGCAACCTGCTGCGCGATCTGATCGACCAGCAGTTGCTGCTCTCCAAGGGCAAGGAACTCAACATCAACGCCGATGCCGAAGTGGTGCGGCGGTTGGACGAGATCCGCAAGCAAAACAACTTCGCCACCATGGAAGAGCTGGAGAAGGCTGCGCGGTCGCAGAACGTGTCCTTTGAAGA
This sequence comes from uncultured Terriglobus sp., assembly GCA_964242065.1. Classification (GTDB taxonomy): domain Bacteria; phylum Acidobacteriota; class Terriglobia; order Terriglobales; family Acidobacteriaceae; genus Terriglobus. The sequence goes on from CAXTBQ010000026.1 coordinate 34,012, forward strand.
TTTCAAGGCAAACATCCGCAACAGCGTCATCACCGGCAACGTGGTGCGGGACGAGGTGGGTCGCACCATCCGGCTCTCGCGGGCCGACGAGCAGAAGTACTATGACGCCCACAAGGATGAGTTTGCCCAGCCGGAGCAGGTGCGGCTATCGGAAATCCTGGTGCCGACGGCGGCCAACGCGGACGACAACACCATCGCCGCAGCCCAGAAGAGCGCCGAGGACATCTACGCCAGGCTCAAGGCAGGCGGGGACTTCGCGGCAACGGCGAAGTCGTCCTCCGGCGGTCCAACTGCCGCTCAGGGTGGCGATTTAGGTCTTTTCCAGCATGGCAAGCTGGCGCCCGTGCTGGAGCAGAAGACGTTTGCGCTGCCGGCTGGGGGCTACACGGAGCCAACGCGGACGCGGCAGGGTTTTGTCATCCTAAAGGCGACGGAGCATCAGCAGGCGGGAACCCCGCCCCTCGCACAGGTTGAGGGTGAGGTGCAGAACGCGATGTACCAGGAAGCCGTGCAGCCGGCGCTGCGCGCGTACCTGACGCGGCTGCGCGAAGAGGCCTACATCGATCTGCGGCCCGGGTTCGTGGATAGCGGTGCCAGCGCCAAAGAGACCAAGCCGGTGTTTGCCGCTTACGTGGCACCCGCGCCCAAGAAGCAGACGCAGAAACAGCGCCTGGATGCAGCAAAAACAGCTCGCCTGGCGCAGCAGAGCCGCGGAACCGCTGTTGCCTCAGCCACGCCGGCCGTCCAGGAACTGGATAGGCATGGCAGGCCGAAGAAGGTTAAGCGTGAGAAGGTGCGGTTCGGCCAGGCACCGCGCACCGCGCTTCCTGAGGCAATTGGGGCGCCGGCGGCAGACGACGCCCAGGTTGCTGCTGCCCCTATAACTCCTGGAGCTGAAGCTGCACCCGGCCAGGCGATCAGTCCGGTGACAACGTCCTCTAACACTGTTGCTGCCAACGCCCCGCCGGAAGACGACCCGCTCGCTGCCAAGGCCGCGCCGCGCGTGAAAACCCGCTTCTCCTCTCGTGAGGTGGAGGTGAAGCAGAAAAAAGTAGAGGCACAGCAGGCGAAAGTGGTTGAGAAAGCCCGCGCCACGCCCGTGGCAGCATCTACGGATGAGAAGCAAACCAAAGCCGTGCAGGCGGAAGCGCTGGGCCTGAACGGCAGCAACGCCAAGAAGAAGAAGGCAAAGCGCAAGAAGGGCGATCCCAAGGAGCGCCTGCAGGAGAAGCCGGTAGAAGCTAAGGCTCCGCTGCAGGACAACGGCCTGCCGGACCGGCTGCACCAGATCAACGCACCCGTGAAGCCGGATGATCCTGCGGCAAACGCGGCTGCGGGCACCTCAACCAAGCTTGGTAGCAGCGACAGCACGACGCTGGCTCCTGTTACCGCGCCCGCGCCCGGCAGTCCCACGCCCAGCCAGACCCCTCCAACAAACGGAGGAGCGGTTTCGCCTAGCAGCAACCAGCCCATTCCGCAGACTCCGCTGGACCCGCGATAGTCGATCCAGCAAAACAGCAGACGGGGATCGCGACTGCGGTCCCTGTCCTGTTTTCCGCATGAGGGCGCACCGTATCCTGACACCATGAAGGATTTTTACGTGGCGGATTCGGTCCGCTTTGAGAATGCGGAGGTTACGTCGTTCTTCCTGCTGTCTCAGATTGCCGCGCGTGACAAGCGGGGTGGCGGTGGGCAGTATCTTGCACTCACCCTGACGGACAAAACCGGCAGCCTGGAAGCACGCATGTGGGAGGAGTTCGCCTCGGCACTCACTTCGTGTTCGCAGGGCTGCTACGTCAAGGTGCGGGGTCGGGTCGAGCGGTATCAGAATCGCTTTCAACTCTCGTTGCTGCAGATGCGCTCTGCCGCCGAGCACGAGGTGGACGTGAGAGACTTTCAGCCTGCGACGCAGTACGACGTGGATGCGCTATGGTCTGAACTGAACGGCTTTGTGGAGGGTTTCGGCGACGGCCACCTGCAGCAATTGGTCCGCAGCTTTCTCAATGATCCGGAAATCGGCCCGGCGTTTCGCACCGCACCGGCGGCCAAGATGCTGCACCATGCCTGGATTGGTGGGCTGCTGGAACATGTGGTGTTTCTGCTGCGGCTGTGTGCGCGGGTAGCGCCGCAGTACCCCGACGAGGTGAACGTGGACCTGCTGATGACGGCGGCCATCCTGCACGACATCGGCAAGGTCCGCGAACTGGCATGGAAATCAAGTTTCAGCTACACAACAGAAGGGCAACTGCTTGGCCACATCAGCATCGCCATCGGTCTGCTGCGGGAACGCGTGGCGCTGGTGGACGGTTTCCCGGAGAGGCTGCGCATCCTTGTGGAGCACATGATTCTGTCGCATCACGGCAGGTTTGAATTTGGTTCGCCGAAGTTGCCCATGACGCCGGAAGCGGTGGTCTTCAGCGCGCTGGATGACCTGGAAGCCAAAATGCAGAACATGCGGGCGGAGTTCGCCAGAGCCATGGAGAGCGGCAAGCGAGCCGATGAGGTGACGGACTATTCCCGCTCGATGGAGCGCCACCTGCTGAACAGCCGTGCTTACTTGCAGGCACAGTAGGTCAGCGTTGCGGCGGGAGCACCGGTGGTGGCGGGGTCTCGTCGTCTCGCCGGTGACCGCCCAGGCCGAACATTTTTTGGAAGAAGTTGCGGTGCTGGCTGTCGCCTTCGCGGGTCCGGTCTTGCGGCTTGGCTTCGGATGCCTGGCCGCCGCCGGTAAAGTCCGTGCCGGCAGTGCTGCTGTCGCGTCCAAACAAGCGATCCATCAGGCTGCGTCCGCTGTCGCCCATGTGGCTGCAGGTACTCTGCGGCTGGGTGCCGTCCAGAAAGGCCAGCGTATACGCGGCGGGGCAGCTGTCGTCGGCCAACAGGTTGCTTGCCTTATCGATGCGGTACTCCGCAATGCCCGAGGGCGGCGTGAACGCGACCATATCGCTGTATTGCGGCAGCCGTTGGGCACGCTTCATGAACTCAGCCCAGATGGGTGCGGCGAGCACGGCACCGGTCAGGTTGATGTTGCTGTAATCGTCGTTTCCCACCCAGACAACGCAGATTAGGTTGCTGCTGTAGGCGGCGAACCATGCATCGTGACTGGTACCTGTCTTGCCTGCCGCAGGAGCGGTAAAGCCGCGTTGACGCGCCACGTAGCCATAGCCGAAATTCATTACGCCCTCTAACAGGTTGCTCGTCAGGAAGGCGGCCTTGGGGTCCATCACCTGCCGGGCTTCCGGCGTAAAGTCGGCCACCACGTCACCGCGGTCGTTGCGCACGCTGCTCAGCAGCCACGGCGTCAGGTGGACACCGCCATTGGCGAAAACGGTGTACGCACCCGCCATGTCCAGCGGTGTCGCGTCATATGCGCCGAGTGAAACGGACGGCGTACCCTTGGCGTTCACGATGCCGGACTGGCGGGCGAGCGCAGCCACATTCTCGAAGCCGACCTGCTGGCCCAGCGAAATGGTGGCGTTGTTGAGCGATTGGGCCAACGCCACGGCCGCGCTGACCTGCCCGTGATAGTGGCCCAGGTAGTTTCGTGGGTTGTACGTCTGGCGGCCGTTGTCGAACGTGAACGTGGTGGGCACGTCGCTGAGCTGCGTGACTGCCGTAAAGGTGCCGCCGCCGCTGACATTGCCCTCTTCATCCGTGCTCTGCCCCAGCTGCTGCCCGCTCACGGCGCCTGCTTCTGCGGTGGCATAGACGAACGGCTTGAAGATGGAGCCGGTTGGCCGCTTGCTGGTGGCGTGATTCAGTTGGGATGTGCCGTAATTACGGCCGCCTACCATGGCCAATACCTGACCGGTATGCGGGTCCATTGCGACCAACGCCACCTGCGGCGGCGGCCCGTCCTTGCCCTTGCGGTCGCGGCGCACAGCCTCGTCCACGTTCGCCATGCCGGCGTTCACCGCCTCAGCAGCGGCCCGCTGCAGGTCCGGGTCCAACGAGGTGTAAATGCGCAGTGTGCTGCCGGAGGTGGTCGTGTCACCCAGGCGCGATTGCAGTTGTTCGTGCACCAGGTCGACAAAGTACGGTGCTTCGCTGGCGTCCACGTTCTGCGGTGCCAGCTTTAGCGGCTCTGCCTGGGCGCGCTCGCCGGCGGCGGGGGTCAGTGTGCCCGTTTCCACCATGGAGCGCAGGGCCAGGTTGCGCCGCTCCAGCACGCGCTCTGGATGGCGGAACGGGTTGAAGTAATTGGGTCGCTGAATGATGCCTGCCAGCAGAGCACATTCGGCCACGTCCAGCTGCCGCAAATCTTTCCCGAAATACGCTTGCGCCGCCTCGCCGAAGCCGTTGATGGCGAATGAACCGCGCTGACCCAGGTTGATCTGATTGGCGTACATTTCGAAAATCTGCTGCTTGGTGAAACGCGACTCAAGCTGCAGCGTGATGACGATCTCAATCAGCTTGCGCTTGATGTGCTTTTCCGGCGAGAGAAAGAAGCCGCGCGCCAGTTGCTGCGTGATGGTCGATCCGCCGCACACCGCATGCTGGCTCAGAATGTCCTGCACGCCGCACTTGGCCAGTCGCCCATAGTTCAGGCCGCCGTGCTCGAAGAAGCGCCGGTCTTCAATGGCGAGCACCGCGTTGACCAGGTTCTTTGGAATTTGGTCGTAGGTCACCAGTCGCCGCTTGGTGCGGTTCTTGTCCTCGCTCAGGCTGGTGATCACCTGCGGTTCCAGCTCGTATGCCTTGAGCGGCGCGCCGTTATCGGCGCTGATGCTCTGCACCACGCCGTCCACCGTCTGGATGGTGGCTCCGTCGGTGGAGTGGAACGAGCCCGAGCCAGGCCGGATGCTGATGCTGTCGCCGTTCAGAGTGTAGGTGCCGAGTTGCGAGTCACGGTTGTAGCCGGCGCGGCGAAGGTCCTGTGCAATGGCCTGCGCCGTGAGCGTCTGGCCGGTGCGCACCTGCCTGGGCGCGGCGTAGATCTGGGCTGTGTTGGCGAAGAGCGGACCACTGTTCAGTCGCTGGTCCACTACTTGCTGGTACTGGTGGTAGTAGTACGCGAAAACGAAACCGCCCAGCAGCAGGCAGGCAGCACCGATCACCAGCAGGAACAGCAGAGCGCGCTGCCACAACGGGCGATGCCTGTCGCGGCCCATCTGGCGCGCAGCAGCATAGCCCCGGTCACCGCTCAGCTTCACCTTGACTGCCATTGTTCTCCGTCTCGCTTCTAATCGCTACTCTATGCCGTCATTGTCATCCTGAGCGGAGCACGAAGTGCGGAGTCGAAGGACCTGCTTTCCTTCAAGGCTGTTCGCCACTTCAGAGGAAGCAGGTCCTTCACTTCGTTCAGGATGACGCACTACGTTCAAGTTGATGCATTAGAGGTTTGGACGCATGCGAGAGCGCGCGCAGCTTGCTGAGTGCGTTGCCGATTTCGGCAACCGCGATCTCCTCAGTTGCGCCGTGCAACCGATCCACCACCTCGACAAAGCCATCCGCTAACCGTTTGCCCACGGTCACGCGGTACGGGACGCCGATCAGGTCGGCATCCTTGAACTTCACGCCTGCGCTGCCGTCGCGGTCATCCAGCAGGACGTCAAAGCCTGCCTTGTTGAGTTCGGCGGCAATCTTCTCGCCCGCCTCGGCCAGCGCGGCGTCGGTCTGCTTGGTGACGGTGACGACCACCTCGAACGGGGCGATGGCCGCGGGCAGCACATAGCTCCACTCGCCACGGTCATTCCTACCCGCTTTGGCAGCAGACTGCTCCATGGCCGAGGTCAGGATGCGCTCGATGCCGATGCCATACGAGCCCATGATGGGCGTCGTTTCCTTGCCGTTGCGGTCCAGCACGCGCGCGCCCATGCTCTGCGAGTACTTGTAACCCAGCTTGAAGATGTGGCCGATCTCCACGGCCTTACCCAAGCGCAGCGGCTGCCCGCTGACCGGGTCAGGTTCGCCCGCAGCCACGTTGCGAATGTCCGCGGCAACGGTCCACTGAAAGTCGCGGCCGGGCGTCACGTTGCGATAGTGGTAGTCCAGCCGGTTCGCACCCGCAACAAGGTTTTTGCGGTCAAGCAGGCCTTCATCCAGCACCACGGTGGAGGCACGCTCGTCCTTGATCTTTGCGAGCAGATCGCCGGAGACGCCCTTGAGCTTGTCCATGCCCGCGCCCTGCGTAAAGAAGCCACGGTTCACGTTGAGCGCCTCGACAGGCAACACGGTAAGCCCAATGGGTCCAAGGAAGCCAGCAGGGCCATCCATGTACTGCTTCAGTTCTTCCGGCTGCATGGGGCGTAGTTCGTTGCAGTTGGCCGCACCAGCCAGCTTGGTCTCATTCACCTGGTGATCGCCGCGCAGGAACGCGATCACCGGCTTCTCGAGCACGGTGGCATCCGGGCCGGGAATCTGGCCCATGTAGGCGACGCACTTGATGTCCTGCGAAGGCTCGATGCGCAGGAACTCGCAGATATCCGCAATGGCGCCCTTGCCCGGCGTTTCAATCAGTTCAGGCAGACCGTTGCCGGTTGGCTCCAGGTCGGCTACATGTGCCAGCTTCGACGTGGCTTTCTCGATGTTTGCCGCGTACTTGCCATCTGGCGACGACGCGATCCAGTCCTCGCCCGCCTCGGTGTAGACCATGAACTCCTGCGACTGCGAGCCGCCCATGGCACCGCTGTCTGCCTCGACCGCGACAAACTCCAGGCCGCAGCGCGTAAAGATGCGGCGGTACGCTTCGTCGTGCTTCCGGTAGCTCTCGTCCAGCCCGGCCTCATCGATGTCGAAGCTGTAGCTGTCCTTCATGGTGAACTGGCGCACACGCAGCAGGCCCGATTTCGGGCGTGGCTCGTCGCGGAACTTGGTCTGGATCTGGTACCAGATCTGCGGCAACTGCTTGTAGCTCCGCACCTCGTTGCGCGCGATCGAGGTCATGATCTCCTCGTGCGTCATACCCAGGCACATGTCCGCGCCCTTGCGGTCCTTCAGGCGGAACATGTTGTCGCCCATGCCGGTCCAGCGGCCGCTCTCATCCCACGGTTCGCGCGGCAGCAGCGCGGGCAGGAAGAACTCCTGCGCGATGCTGTCCATCTCTTCCCGCACGATTGCGATGATCTTGTTGATGGAACGCGTGCCCAGTGGCAGGTAGCTGTAAATACCAGCGCCCAACTGGCGGATGTAGCCTGCGCGCAGCAGCAGTTGGTGGCTCGCTACTTCCGCGTCCGCGGGTGCTTCGCGCAGCGTGGGGATAAAAAGTTTTGACCAGCAATGCATGTTCTTCGATAGGCTTTCTCGCACCGCGGTACGGGCCGCGCGCGTTCCTCTGATTCTACGCATCGCTACGCGTTCGACCTGCGCGAAAACTTTGCGCAACGCCACGTCCCTGGTAGCAGGGAACGGCGTCCAAGAAGGCAGCGGTAAGTTTTCGCAACCGCGCCTCCCACTCTCACATCTGCTGAACTGGAGCCATGCTGCACATGAGAAACGCCATTGTTGGTGGAGTCATCGTTTTAGTGGTTGCCCTGCTGGTCTGGAGCGGGATGCACAACCTGCGCACACGCCGCGCAGAGGAAGCGAAAGCACGCAACCAACAGATGAGCATTTCTGTGGATAAGCAAGGCGCGACGGCAACGACTTCTGCCGGCGGCGAGACTGTTGCCGATCTGCGTGGCAAGTCTGCTGCCGTGTTCACGCTCACCAGCAACACCGGCAAGCGCGTTTCGCTCAGCGACCTGAAGGGCAAGCCCGTTCTGCTGAACTTCTGGGCCACCTGGTGCACCCCCTGCAAGGTGGAGATGCCGTGGTTCCAGGAATTCCAGAAGAAGTACGCGGCACAGGGCCTGGAGGTGGTCGGCATCAACGAGGATGACGACGCCCAGTCGCCTGAGATCAAGGACCAGATTAAGAAGACGCTGGAACGGACCGGCGTGGATTACACCATCCTGATGAGCGATAAGAAGGTGGGCGACGCATACGGCGGCCTGGATGTGCTGCCCGCCACCTTCTTCATTGATCGGTCCGGCAAGATTGTGGCCCAAGCCATCGGCCTCGCGAGCAAGAACGAAGCCGAGAGCAACGTACAGAAAATTGTCGCAGGGAGCTGACCCATGAAGCGCTTCCCCCAGGTTCTTACCGGTGCTGTTGTCCTGTTCGGAGTGGTCTTCGCAATCACTCTTGTGCCTGGGTTTGCGCGCGCTTCGCGCGATGCCGGTCCGGATCAGGGCAGCTCGGCCCGAGGCAAGGGTGAGCACGTTGACTTCATTGCGGAAGGGCAGAGTATTGCGGCAGACAAGCCGGGCGTGGTCACGCTGCATTTCCGCGTCGATCCCGGATTTCACATCAACTCGCACTCGCCCAAGAGCGACATGCTCATCCCCACCAAGCTGCTGGTTGAGGACTTGAACGGCGCAGAGGTGGCTACGGTGGACTTCCCGCCCGGCAATCCCTACAGCTTTGCCTTTGAGCCGAAAACGAAGCTGGACGTTTATACCGGCGACGTTGCGCTGACCGCGCATGTGAAGGCAAAACCGGGCAGCTACACATTGAAAGCTGCGCTGCATTACCAGGCCTGCGACCAGGCGGCGTGCTACCCACCGAAGACGCTCAAGCTGGAACAGCCGTTCACCGCCCGTTAAGCGCCTGCTTCAGGGCTTCGCGGTAGGTGCGGTAAGTCTCCTGTAACAGCGCGGCGTCGATGCCGACACTGATCAAGTCGAAACCCTGCTGCGCGCAGACCTTCGCGGCGTCTAGGCTTCCTGCAAAGATGCCGCAAGGTTTTCTGGCTCGCTTGCAGGCACTCAGTACGGCAGCGATAGCGCCTTGCACCTGTTCGCAGCCAATGTCGCCCGGCACGCCACACGATCCGCTCAGGTCATACGGGCCGACGATGACAGCATCCACGTACGGCTCCCGCACGATGCTGTTTACGTTCTCCACTCCGGCAATCGTCTCGATCTGCACCGCGATGGCAAAGCTGCGCTGCTGCAATGTCTCCGCAAAAGTCCTGCCGTAACCCTGAGCCCGCGCGATGCCAACACTGCGCTGTCCGTACGGCGGATACAGTGCAGCCCGCGCAATCTCTCTTGCGTCTGCGACGGTGGACACCTGCGGAACGATGATGCCATCCGCACCCGAGTCCAGAAAGCGCTTGAGCGTCGTCTCAGAATGATCCGGCACACGGATGAAGGCAGGCAGGCGGCTTTTTGCGATGGCACACGCCGTGGCAGCGCTCCTCACGTCAAAGCGGCCGTGCTCGGCATCGATCCACAGCCAGTCAAAGCCGCTGTCCGCTGCAATCTCCACCGTGACAGGATGATCGATGGAAAGGATCGTGCCGAACTTGGGCGCGGGAGACTTCAGCCAGCCAAAGATGTCCATACGATGAAGGCTAACTGGAGCGGGAGACCGGGATCGAACCGGCGACATTCAGCTTGGGAAGCTGACGTTCTGCCACTGAACTACTCCCGCCCTGCTCCCCTGCTTGCCCCGAAATTGCGGCCGGAGAGGACGCTTTGGTGGAGCTGAGCGGGATCGAACCGCTGACCTCCTCGTTGCGAACGAGGCGCTCTCCCAGCTGAGCTACAG